>NZ_JAVIJF010000011.1:0-220403 GCF_033977145.1 Mesorhizobium montanum
GGCCAGCGCTCACATATCCGCGCGCAAAAGGCCGGACATATGAGCGCAAGCGATCCGATCAAATCATCTCCAGCCAAAGCCTTGCAAGCAGGGGGCCGTCCACATATGAGCACCGGAAGCGCAGGAAAATACCTTTTGCAGACCGGCCTCACCTGAATATTAGCCGCCCATCTTGTTGCGCGGCAACTTGATCATCTCGCCGAAGCGGGCGCGCAATTTGTCGTCGAGTATGCGCGAGACGTGGCGCGGGAAACGCTCGGCGAGCACCCGTTTCTTCTCCGCGATCGCCCTTTGCAGGATGTCGGGCCGGCCCTTCTCGTTCCATTCCTTCGGCGAGAAACGGTCGCCGACGGCGGGATAGAAATACTCGGTCTGCATCAGCTTCAGCGTCTGATCGTTGCCGAGATAGTGCCCGGGACCCTTGGTGCAGACATCGGTTATCGTATCGATCGACAGCGCATCGTCGGTCACCTCGATGCCGCGCACGCAGCGCAGGCAATGTCCGAGCATGTCGTTGTCTATGATCAGGCTTTCGAGGCAGAAGCCGAGCAGCGAGGCATGCATGCCGGCCGATTCATAGACCAGGTTGAGCCCGGCTAGGCCAGCCATCACATCGGTGATGCCTTTCTCGTAGCCGGATTGGATATCGGGCAGTTTCGAGTCCGTCATGCCGGCGGCCGAGCCGCCCGGCAGGTCGTAATACTGCGCCATCTGCGCGCAGGCCGCGGTCAGCACCGCCTGTTCGGCCGAGCCTCCCGACATCGCGCCCGTTCTAAGATCGGAAACGAACGGCCAGGTGCCGAAGATCGCCGGATGTCCAGGCTTGATGGCGTTGACATAGACCAGGCCCATCAGCACTTCCGCCACCGCCTGCACGACGGCGCCGGCAATCGCGGCGGGAGCTGTGGCGCCGGCCTGGCCGGCCGACAGGAGCAGGATCGGAATGCCGCCTTCGACGCATGCTTCCAGCACCCCGCAGGCGTCCTCCGCGAACTTCATCGGCGGCACCACGAAGCAGTTCGAGTTCGACACGAACGGCCGGGCCCGGAAATTCTCCTCGCCGCCGGCGATGGCATAGAGCATTTCGAGCGCCGGCTTGACGTTTTCGCGCACGGTGAACGAGGTGCCGACATGCTTGGACGTCCCCATCACGCAGGCGTAGAGCGTGTTGAAGTCCATATCGAGCGGGTCGGGAATGTCGCGCGGCACCATGGTGCGCTGGAAGAAATGGATGTTGTCGAGGCCATCGACGAGGCGGGCGGCGTCGTAAAGATCCTGCAGCAGCGATTCGCGATATTCGCGCTTCTCGACATCGACCAGATGCACCGCAGCACCGGCCGTGCCGTAATGCACACGTTTGCCCTGGATCAGCATGTCGTGCTTCGGATCCTGGCCGTGGAGGGTGAAGTTGCGCGCCGCTTGTCTGATCGTGTCCAGCACGAGCGCGCGCGGCAGCCTGATGCGGCCGTCGTCGCCATAGGTGCCGCCGACCCGGGTCAGCGCTTCGATGCAGGACGGGATGGCGTTGGCGAAACCGACCGTCTCCAGCAGCGTCAGCACCGCTTCGTGGATGCGTTCGCGGTCGTTCTGGCTCAATGGGCCATAGCTGCCGCCCTCGAGACCGGCCCGCACTGGCCGGATGTCGTCGGCCAAAGGCGCCGCCCGCATCGCGCGGCGCGCTTCGCGCCCCCCGGAACGCCGCGAACGCTGGTCCGCCGACGTTTCCTGCTTCTCCAGAGCCACTGACATGGAAGCACTCCACCTTTGTCTTTATCTGCGAGGCGGGACGCGGCGGTTGGTCCACCATCGGCCTGTCTCGTCCCCTTCTGGCCCCGACTATGCCGCCGGCATTGGTACAGCCTATGAGCCAGCCAATTCCGTCGAATATGCCAGAACTCTAAAGCGACAGGAGTGCGCCCAAACAAAAAGAGCCGGCGCAGGGCCGGCTCTTTTTGGGAGTCTGTGGCGATCAGGCGGCCGCGGGCCGGCGTCCGGCGGCGGTGGCGAGCTCGCGAATGCCTGGCTCGATATGCTGAAGCGAGATCGAGGAGATGCCCAAACGCATGAAACGAGAGGGCTTTTCGCTGCGGTCGAAGAACCGGTCGCCGGGTTCGATGATGACGCTGCGCGAAGCGGCCGCTTCGGCGAGGCCACGTGAATCGGTGCCGCGCGGCCCCTCCAGCCAGAGCGATGTGCCGCCGGCCGAGTCGGTCGAGCGCCATTCTGGCAGGAAAGCGGAAATCGCATGGACCAGACGCTTGCGCCGTTCGTCGAAAGCAGCGGAAAGCCTGCGCACCAGCGCCTCGTGGTGGCCGAGCGACAGGAACAGCGCCACGGCGCGCTGGTTGTTCGCCGGCGGATGCCTGAGCATGAAGCGGCGCAGCGCGCGAAGCTCGGCGATCAGCCCGGCCGAGGCGACGATGTAGCCAAGCCTGAGGCCGGGAGCCAGCGTCTTCGACATCGAGCCGACATAGATGACGCGACCCGAGCGATCGAGGCTCTTCAGCGCCTGCTGCGGCGCCTCGTCGAGCAGCTGGCTGTCATAGCCGTCCTCGATGATGATCTGGTTGTTGCGGTTGGCGCGCGCCAGGAGATCCTGCCGCCGTTCCGCCGAAAGCGGCACCATGGTCGGGCAGTGGTGGCTTGGCGTGACGAAGACGAAGCCGGAATCGGCGGGGATAGAAGACGTTACGATACCGGACTGGTCGACCGGAACCGGCTGGATATCGGCGCCGGCGAGCCGAAAGATCGAGCGCGCGTCCGGATAGCCGGGGTCCTCCATCGCCACCTTCGAACCTTTGGTCATCAGCAGCGTGGCCAGCATATAGAGCGCGTTCTGCGCCCCCAGCGTCACGATGATTTCGTCCGGATTGGCGAAGATGCCGCGGCGCGGCAGAAGCCTGGCCTGGATCTGCTCGATCAGCAGCGGATCGTCGCGGTCCACCATGTCGGACGCCCAGTTGCGGATCTCGAGCACGGCCAGCGCCATGCGGTTGCATTCGCGCCATTCGGCGGTCGGAAACAGCGCCGGATCGAACTGGCCATAGACGAACGGGTAGGAGGACTTGATCCAGTTGTCGTGCTTGGCCGGCGGCGGCATGTCGCTGGCGGCGATCTGCCTGCGCGCCTTCCAGTCAATCTCGTTCTGCTGGTCCGGCGCCTTCTGGTGCGGCTTGGCGGGGGTGGCCAGCACGTCAGGATTGACGAAATGGCCGCGCCGTTCGCGCGCCACCAGGAAACCCTGGTCAACCAGCTGCTGGAAGGCCAGCACCACCGTACCGCGGGCAACCCCAAGTTTTTCCGCGAGAATCCGGCAGGACGGCAGCGGCATCGAAGCGGCGATTTGTCGGTCGAGAATGGCCGCGACGATCGCCTGGCGGATCTGCGCCTGGAGAGTTTGGCCGGATTCAGCCGAAATCCGGAACAGGCCGGACCATATGGCCGTGTCATTGCGCTGTGGCATGGGAAATCATCCTCGGACGGCCAGCTGTTTTCACTTGGCTGGACCAGTGGAGTGTATGGGTGGCATAAGGGGTTGCGCCAATCAATTTTTCTGATCGCTGGGATTTATGCCAGTGATCTATCAGGCGCGACGCGGAGCGTCGTCGCCGCGCATTTCAGGCGCGACGCGAAGCATCCAAGCGCGATGCGCAGCATCGTCGCGGCACCATCCAGGCGCGATGCGCAGCATCGTCGCGGGCCCGTTTTAAAGCGCACTGCGCAGCACGTCGCCGTGAAATTCTCGCACCTCACCGTCCAATACCAAACCTCATCAAAGCGTGATCCTGTGCGTCATTGCCGCGCTTGAACGAAATGAAAATCGGCTCGATAGAATGACGCGCCGACACGCGCCGGAAACATCCGGCCTGTTAAAATGGTCTAAAAACCTGTCAGGAGCCCGCCAGTGGACCAGTCATCTTTCGACAAGCAACTTGCCGCGTTGCGTGATCAGCGCGCGGCGGCCAAGGGCTCGATGCGCGAGGCCTTCGCCGCCGATCCCAAACGCTTCGAGACGTTCTCCGCCACCGATGGCGATCTTCTGCTCGACTGGTCGAAATGCGCGGTCGACGCAAATACGATGACGATGCTGGAGAAAATAGCGGGCGCCGCCGATCTCGAAGGCCGCCGGGCCGCCATGTTCGACGGCAAGAAGATCAACATCACCGAGAACCGCGCCGTGCTGCACACGGCGCTGCGGAACCTGACGGGCAAGAGTGTCGTCGTCGACGGCCAGGATACCAAGGCCGATGTGATTGCCGTACTCGACGCCATGGGCGCCTTCGCCGACGCCATCCGCTCTGGCAAGGCGGCCGGCGCCACGGGCAAGAAGATCACCGACATCGTCAACATCGGCATAGGCGGCTCGGATCTCGGCCCGGCGATGGTGACGCTCGCGCTCGCGCCCTACCATGACGGGCCGCGCGCGCATTACGTCTCCAATGTCGATGGCGCCCACATTCATGACACGCTGAAGGGCCTGTCTCCCGAGACGACTTTGTTCATCATCGCCTCCAAGACCTTCACCACGGTCGAGACGATGACGAATGCGCAAACCGCGCGCGACTGGGTTCAGAAGGAGCTTGGCAAGGAAGCGGTCGGCAAGCATTTCGCCGCCGTTTCGACCGCGCTCGACCTTGTGGCGAAGTTTGGCATCGAACAAGACCGCGTCTTCGGCTTCTGGGATTGGGTCGGCGGCCGCTACTCGGTCTGGAGCGCCATCGGCCTGCCGGTGATGATTTCGGTCGGCCCGCGCAACTTCCACGCCTTCCTCGACGGCGCGCATGAGATGGACGAGCATTTTCGCACCGCGCCGATACGGAAGAACCTGCCGGTGTTGCTGGGGCTGACCGGCTGGTGGCACCGCGTCGTCTGCAAATATCCGGCCCGCGCCGTCATCCCTTACGACCAGCGCCTGTCGCGCCTGCCGGCCTATCTGCAGCAGCTCGATATGGAATCGAACGGCAAGAGCGTCACGCTGGACGGCACCACGGTCACCACCCCCACCGGTCCGCTGGTCTGGGGCGAGCCCGGCACCAACGGCCAGCATGCCTTCTTCCAGCTCCTGCACCAGGGCACCGACTTCATCCCCGTCGAATTCCTTGCCGCCGCTGTCGGCCATGAGCCCGAGCTGAAGCATCAGCACGACCTGCTGCTCGCCAATTGCCTGGCGCAGTCGGAAGCCTTCATGAAAGGCCGCACGCTGGAGGAGGCGCGTGCGCAGATGCTGGCCAAAGGCATGAAGCCCGCCGATGTCGACCGCATCGCGCCGCACCGGGTCTTTTCGGGCAACCGCCCCTCGCTGACCATCCTCTACCGCAAGCTCGATCCGCGCACGCTCGGTCGGGTTATCGCGCTTTATGAACATCGCGTCTTCGTCGAGGGCACGCTGTTCAACATCAATTCCTTCGACCAATGGGGGGTCGAGTTGGGCAAGGAATTGGCGACGGGCCTGCTGCCTGTCGTTGAGGGCAAGGAGACTGCCGCAAAACGCGACGCCTCGACTGCCGGTCTGGTGGGACACATCCACCAATTGCGCGGCGCGGAGTAACAGGATTGGCAGACATCAAGGGAATTCTCTTCGACAAGGACGGAACGCTTGTCGATTTCAACGCAACCTGGCTTGGCATCGCCGACTTCATGGCCATGGACGCCGCCGAAGGCGATCGCTGGAAGGCCGACAGGCTGCTTGCGGCCGCGGGCTTCGATTTCGCCAGCAAGCGCTTCAAGCCCGATTCGATCTTCGCCTCCGGCTCGAACATGGATGTCGTCGAGCTCTGGTTCCCGCGCCGCTCCAACGAGGACCAGATGCTTGCCGTCTCGCGCTTCAACGAGATCACCTCGGTGCAGGGCTCTTCGATGGCCGTTGCACTCCCCGGCGTCATCGATTCGCTGCGCACGCTGCACAAGCGATCCTATCGCATGGGCGTCGCCACCAATGATTCGACCAGCGGCGCCGAGAAGACACTCGCCACGCTCGGTGTCGCGCAGCTCTTCGACGCCGCCTTTGGCTATGATGCCGTGGCGAATCCGAAGCCGGCGCCGGACACGGTCGTCGCCTTCTGCGATCTGACCGGGCTGAAGCCGGGCGAGATCGCCATGGTCGGCGACAACCGCCATGACCTCGAAATGGCGCGCGCCGGCGGCTGCGGTCTGGCAGTGGGCGTCCTTTCCGGCACCGGCACACGCGACTCGCTGGCGCCGATGGCGGACGTCATTCTGGATTCTGTTGCCGACCTGCCGGATTTTCTCGCCGCGCGGGTGAAGGTGCCGGCGGGCTGATCAGCCTTCCGCAACAAAAGCGAGGACGGCGCTCGGCTTCGGCTCGCTGCCGCCGTTTCCGCCGACATCCGGCACCTGATATTCGCCGAGCAGGCAAAGCCGCGTCCGGGGCAGCCAGGCGCGGCCGGGGTCGCCGACCAGCACATCGATGCCGGCCGCGAGGCAGCGGTCGAGGAACGGTATCATCCGCTGTCCCACGTCCTGCGCGTAGAAGACGTCGCCCGCGAGCACCAGATCGACCGCCGGCGGCGGACCGGCGGTGACGTCCTCAGCGCGTATCTGGATGGCGACGCCATTGGCTTGCGCATTGAGGCCGAGCGCCGCGACACCGTTGCGGTCGATCTCCGCCGCGATGACCTCGCGCGCTCCGGCTTTTGCCGCCGCTATGCCGACCAGCCCCGAGCCGGCGCCGAGATCGAGCACCCGCTTGCCGGCAACGATCGATGGACGGTCGAGGATGTAGCGCGCCAGCACCGCGCCGCCGGCCCAGGCATAGGCCCAGTAGGGTGGCTGCGGCTCGGCCTCGCTCTCGTCCGGGCCGTCGTCCGGTTCGAGCAATCGCCGCAGGCCGCTGCCGGGATGCGCCAGATAGAGCCTGATCTCCGGCAGCGACGGTACCGGCGCCAGCCGCATGTTTGCCCGGATGAACTCGGCCGGATCGAGCCTCTTGGCCCGCTCTCGCATTGCCTCGGAATGATCGCTCAAGCCTATTCCCGCAGCGCCCGCCGCAGGATCTTGCCGACCGGCGTCTTCGGCAGTTCGGTGCGGAACTCGATGTATCTCGGCCGCTTGTAGCCGGTCAGGTTCTCGCGGCAATAAGCCATCAGCGCCTCGACGGTGAGCGCCGCATCCTTCTTGACCACGAACAGCTTCGGCACCTCGCCGGAATGCTCGTCAGGCACGCCGATCGCCGCCACTTCCAGCACGCCGGGGTGATGCGCCACCACTTCTTCCAATTCGTTGGGATAGACGTTGAAGCCGGAGACCAGGATCATGTCCTTCTTGCGGTCGACGATCTTGGTGTAGCCGCGCTCGTCCATGAAGCCCATGTCGCCGGATTTGAAGAAGCCGTCCTTGGTCATCACCTTGGCGGTCTCGTCGGGCCGGTTCCAGTAACCGGCCATCACCTGCGGCCCGCGAATGCAGATCTCGCCGACTTCGCCGAGCGGCACGTTGCTGCCGTCGTCGTCGCGGATGGCGATCTCGGTCGAAGGCAGCGGCAGGCCGATGGTGCCGGTGAAGTCGCTGGAACTGAACTTGTTGGCGGTCGCCACCGGCGAGGTCTCCGACAGACCGTAGCCCTCGCTCACCGGGCAGCCGGTCAGCGCCTTCCAGCGCTCGGCGACGCCCTTCTGCACCGCCATGCCGCCGCCCAGCGTCAGGATCAGCGGCTTGAAGTCGAGCTTGCGGAACTCCTCATTGTTGAGCAGCGCGTTGAACAGCGTGTTGAGGCCGGGGAAGATGTGCATCGGGTATTTCGCCAGTTCCTTGACGAAGCCCGGAATGTCGCGCGGGTTGGGGATCAGCACGTTCTGCGCGCCCTGCTGCATGCCCATCAGCGCGTTCACCGTCAGCGCGAAGATGTGATAGAGCGGCAGCGCGCAGATGAAGTTGAGATGCGCCGGCTTCGGCTTGACCGTATAGGCATCCTCCACCCACAGCGAATTCTGCGCGACGTTCGAAAGCACGTTGCGATGCAGCAGCGTCGCGCCCTTCGAGATGCCGGTGGTGCCGCCTGTATATTGCAGGAAGGCGATGTCGTCGCCGGAGACCGTCGGCGGCTTGAAGGCGATGGTCGCGCCGGTTTTGAGCACCGCATTGAACTTGACATGGCCGGGCAACGACCATGCCGGGACCATCTTCTTCACCCGCCGCACGACGAGGTTGACGATGGCGCCCTTGAGGCCGCCCAGCATGTCGCCCATTGCCGCGACGATGACGTGTTTCACCGGCGTCCTGGCGATCACCGTCTGCAGCGTGCCGGCGAAGTTTTCGAGGATGACGATCGCCTGCGCGCCGGAATCCTTCAACTGGTATTCCAATTCGCGCGGCGTGTAGAGCGGGTTGATATTCACCACCGTATAGCCGGCACGAAGCACCGCCATCATCGCCACCGGATATTGCAGCACGTTCGGCATCATCAGCGCCACGCGCGCGCCCTTCTCCAGGCCCCTTGCCTGCAGATAGGCGCCGAACGCGGCCGAGAGCCGCTCAACCTCGGCATAGGTGATCGACTTGCCCATGCACACGAAAGCCGGCCGTACGGCGAATTGCTTGCAGGCGCCGACAAGGAAGTCGCCGATGGACTTGTATGGCAGGGCGCCGATCTCGGCCGGCATGTTCTTCGGATAGCTTTTCAGCCACGGCTTTTCCGGCAGGCCGACAGTGAGTTCGGTGATCGCCTTCGGCAGGCCCTTCGCGGCAGGACTGGCGGCGCCAGCCGCCGGTGCCGGCATCGCGGCCGCTGCTTTTCCGGTTGCCGGCTTGTCCACCTTCGCGGCCTTGGCCCTTGTCGTTGCGGGCTTGGCACTGGCCGGCTTTGCGGGTGCTGCCTTTGCGGTCGTCTTGGCCTTCGGCGCGGCGGTGGCCTTTGCGGCCTTGGGTGCGTCGCTTTCGGCGGCGGCCTTGGCCTTTGCTTTCGCCGGGGCTGTCGTCTTGGCTGCTTTTGCCACCTGTCTCTCCCTGTCGCCTTCGATCTGGGGCGCCCGCTTCCAAAAGAAGCGTCCTCCACGCCGGTCACGGATTTTCCGGGAAATCCCGCCCACCATCTATGTATTGCCTCTATCGGCGGCCGTGCAAGCCTTGCCCCGGCGGCAAGGCGGGGAAAGATTCGCCGTCGAAATCCCATGCGTCGATGGCCTCTCGCAGCGTACCTGGGCGACCGACAGACCCCTGGCAGTCATGCTTGCGCGCCCATTTCGAAAGCTGGCCGATCAATAAAAAAATGCCGTCGTTAATAATGTCGTGAGCAGAAAAAACTGCTCAATTTTTCCGTAATTGGAGCAAAAACTAGATTCTTTTCCTGCTTCCCATGGGGTACGCAAACGAGGTGTTCCAAAGGCGAAGAAACGGTGCTTATATGCGCCCTTCGCGAGCCTGATAGAGGGGCTTGAGAGAACATCAGGGAGTGCTCAATGAAAAAGACAATGACTTTTGCGGCCGCGTTGCTGGCTGCAAGCGTCCTCAGCGGCATGGCCAGTGCAAAGACGCTTGTATATTGCTCGGAAGCGTCGCCGGCCAATTTCGATCCGGGTACGACGACCGGCGGTAACGACTTCGACGCGTCGTCGCGCACGGTCTATTCGCGACTGGTCGAGTTCAAGCACGGCGGCACCGAAGTCGAGCCGGGTCTTGCCGATAAGTGGGAAATTTCCGACGATGGGCTGGTCTATACTTTCCACCTGCATCCGGGCGTGAAGTTCCAGACCACCGACTATTTCAAGCCGACGCGCGACCTCAACGCCGATGACGTCGTCTTCTCCTTCGATCGCCAGTTCAACAAAGAGAATCCGTGGAACGGCGACAAGTATCTGCCGAACCTCACCTGGGACTATTATACCGGCATGGACATGCCGAAATATGTCGCCAAGTGGGAAAAGGTCGACGACCTCACCGTCAAGCTGACGCTGACCGAGCCCAACGCGCCGATGCTGGCCAATCTCGGCATGGACTTCGCCTCGATCGTGTCGAAGGAATATGCCGACCAGCTCCAGAAGGACGGCAAGATGGCCGACTTCTCGACCAAGCCGATCGGCACCGGTCCGTTCCAGTTCGTCGACTACCAGCTGGATTCGGTCATCCGCTATGCGGCCAATCCCGACTACTTCAAGGGCAAGGAGAAGATCGACGATCTCGTCTTCGCCATCACGCCTGACGCGACCGCCCGCATCCAGAAGGTACTGGCCGGCGAATGCGACATCGCGCCCTATCCGAACCCGGCCGACATCGCCACCATCAAGGCCAACAAGGACGTGACCCTGATGGATCAAGCCGGCCTGAACATCGGCTACATGAGCTACAACACCACGATCCCGCCGCTCGACAAGCCGGAAGTGCGCCACGCGCTCAACCAGGCGATCGACCGGGAAGCGCTCATCAAGTCGCTGTTCCAGGATGCCGGCGCCACGCCTGCCGAGAACCTGATCCCGCCGACCATGTGGTCGTGGGACAAGGACGTGAAGACCGACACCTACAATCCGGATGCGGCCAAGAAGGTGCTGGCCGATGCCGGTCTCAAGGAAATCCAGCTCTGGGCTTCCGACCGCGTTCGTCCGTACAACCCGAACTTCCAGCGCGCCGCGGAACTGATCCAGGCCGACTGGGCCAAGGTCGGCGTCAAGGCTGAAATCGTCAACTACGAGTGGACGAAGTATCGCTCGGAAGGCAAGAAGAAGGACCGTCCCGGCGCCTTCCAGATCGGCTGGACCGGCGACAATGGCGATCCGGACAATTTCTTCGCCACCCTCTTTGCCTGCTCGGCCATCGGCGTCTCGAACTACTCCAGCTGGTGCGACAAGGACTTCGAGGACCTGATCCAGAAGGCCAAGAAGACCAGCGACCAGGCCGAACGCACCAAGCTCTATGAGCAGGCGCAGGTGATCTTCGCCAAGGAAGCTCCGGCTTTCCTGCTCGCCCATAGCCAGGTTTACGCGGTCGTTCGTAATAATGTCAGCGGCTTCAAGATGGACCCGCTCGGCATTCATCGCTTCGACGGCGTTGACAAGGCCGAATAATATTGCGAACGGGGCGGCGCAACTTTAGCGCCGCCCCATTCAATTCGACGATGCTCCGATATCTTCTCAACAAAATCGCCCTCCTGATCCCGACCCTGATCGGCATCACCCTCTGCGCCTTCGCTTTCGTGCGGCTGCTGCCCGGCGACCCGATCCTCGCCATGGCCGGCGAGCATGGCGTCGCCCCCGCCCGCTACGAAGAGCTCAAGCAACAGTTCGGCTACAACCTGCCGATCTGGGAGCAGTATGTGCGCTATGTCGGTGAGGTGGCCACCGGCGATTTCGGCGTCTCCATTTCGTCCAAGCGCCCGGTGCTGGAGGAGTTCAAGACACTGTTCCCGGCGACGCTGGAACTGTCCTTCTTCGCCATGATCTTCGCCATGGTGATCGGCATACCGGCCGGCATCTTCGCCGCCGTCAAGCGCGGCTCATGGTTCGATCAGTCGCTGATGGGCACCGCGCTGGTCGGCTATTCCATGCCGATCTTCTGGTGGGGCCTGCTGCTCATCATCTTCTTTTCCGGCTATCTCGGCTGGACGCCGGTTTCCGGCCGCATCGGCCTGCAGTTCTTCTTCAAGCCGATCACCGGCTTCATGACGATCGACACCTTGCTCTACGGCAAATGGGATGCTTTCCGCTCGGCGCTCAGTCATCTCGTCCTGCCCGCGATCGTGCTCGGCACGATTCCGCTTGCGGTGATCGCGCGCCAGACGCGTTCGGCCATGCTTGAGGTGCTGGGCGAGGACTATGTCCGCACCGCGCGCGCCAAGGGCCTTTCGTCGGGCCGCGTCATCGGTGTGCATGCATTGCGCAACGCGCTGATCCCGGTCGTTACCACCATCGGCCTGCAGGTCGGAACGTTGCTCGCCGGTGCCATCCTCACCGAGACCATTTTTGCCTGGCCGGGCATCGGCAAGTGGATGGTCGATTCCATCTTCAAGCGCGACTACGTCGTCGTGCAGTCAGGTTTGCTTTTGATCGCGCTCATCGTCATGGCGGTGAATCTCATCGTCGATGTGCTCTATGCCGTCATCAACCCGCGCATCAGGGCGGCGTAGATGAGCCAATCGACCGAAATCGCCCCGATGGCCGCCGGCAGTCCGGATCGTCTCACCGGGCTGAAAACCTTCTGGCATTACTTCTCGGTCAACCGCGGCGCGGTCATCGGCGTGTTCGTCTTCATGCTGCTGGTGCTGGCGGCGCTCTTTGCGCCGCTCCTTGCGCCCTATGCGCCCGACGTGCAGGACAAGACCGCGTTCCTCAGGCCGCCGGCCTGGCAGGCGGGAGGCAGCACGCAATATCTGCTCGGCACCGATCCGGTCGGGCGCGACATGCTCTCGCGCCTGCTCTATGGCGCGCGCTTCTCGCTGCTGATCGGCACCGTCGTGGTCACGCTGGCTCTTACCGGCGGCATCACGCTCGGCCTGCTGGCCGGCTATTTCCGCGGCTGGGTCGACGTGGCGATCATGCGCGTCATGGACCTGATCCTCGCCTTCCCGTCGCTGCTTCTGGCGCTGGTGCTGGTCACCATCCTCGGCCCCGGCCTGTTCAATGCCATGCTTGCGATCTCACTGGTGTTGCAGCCGCATTTCGCGCGCTTGGTGCGAGCCGCCGTGATGGCCGAAAAAAGTCGCGAATATGTCGTGGCGGCAAAGGTCGCCGGCGCCGGGCACATCCGGCTGATGCTGGCCACCATCCTGCCCAACTGTCTGGCGCCGCTGATCGTCCAGGGCACGCTGTCCTTCTCCAACGCCATCCTGGAAGCCGCCGCACTCGGCTTCCTCGGCCTAGGCGCCCAGCCGCCGACGCCGGAATGGGGCACCATGCTTGCCTCGGCGCGCGAATTCATCCTGCGCGCCTGGTGGGTGGTCACCTTCCCGGGCCTCGCCATCCTGATCACCGTGCTCGCCATCAACCTGGTCGGCGACGGCCTGCGCGACGCGCTCGATCCGAAACTCCGGAGGTCGTGATGGCGCTGCTTGACATCCAGAATCTCGTTGTTGAGTTCCAGACCGCGTCCGGCCCGTTCCGCGCCGTCGACGGCGTCTCGCTCCATGTCGAGGAGCGCGAGGTGCTCGCCATCGTCGGCGAATCCGGTTCGGGCAAGTCGGTGTCGATGCTGGCCGTGATGGGCCTTTTGCCGTGGACGGCCAAGGTGACCGCCGACCGGATGGACTTCGCCGGCCGCGATCTCCTGAAGCTGAGCCCTGCCGATCGGCGCAAGATCGTCGGCAAGGATATGTCGATGATCTTCCAGGAACCGATGGCAAGCCTTAATCCGTGCTTCACCATCGGTTTCCAGATCGAGGAGGTGCTGCGCTTCCATATGGGCATGGACAAAGCCCAACGGCGGGCGCGCGCCATCGAACTCCTGAAGCAGGTAGGCATTCCCGAGCCGGCGGAGCGGCTGGACTCCTTCCCGCACCAGATGTCGGGCGGCCAGTGCCAGCGCGTCATGATCGCCATCGCCATTGCCTGCAATCCGAAGCTTTTGATCGCCGACGAGCCGACAACGGCGCTCGACGTCACCATCCAGAAGCAGATCCTCGATCTCCTGGTCTCGCTGCAGGCCAAATACGGCATGGGCCTGATCATGATCACCCACAATATGGGCGTGGTCGCCGAAACCGCCGATCGCGTCATCGTCCAGTACAAGGGCCGCAAGATGGAAGAGGCCGACGTGCTGTCATTGTTCGAAAGCCCAAAGAGCAATTACACGCGCGCGCTGCTCTCGGCGCTGCCGGAAAATGCCGTCGGCGACCGGCTGCCGACCGTTTCCGACATGCTGTTCGAGCCGGCGCCCTCAGGAGCCGGCGCATGACCAAGGTCGTCGAAGGCAAGAACATCAAGCGCGACTACCATGTCGGCGGCGGCCTGTTCCGCGGCGCGCGCACCGTGCATGCGGTCAAGGGCGTCTCCTTCAGCGTCGAGAAGGGCAAGACGCTGGCCATCGTAGGCGAGAGCGGCTGCGGCAAGTCCACGCTCGCCCGTATCATCACGCTGATCGATCCGGCCACCTCCGGCGAGCTGTTCATCGACGGCAACAAGGTCGACATCGTCAAGGACGGGCTCTCCAAGGAAATGCGCCGCAAGGTGCAGATCGTCTTCCAGAACCCTTATGGCTCGCTCAACCCGCGCCAGAAGATCGGCGACGTGCTCGGCGAGCCGCTGCTCATCAACACCGACAAGCCGGCCGAAGAGCGCCGCGACCTTGCGATGAAGATGCTGAAGAAGGTCGGGCTGGGACCGGAGCACTATAACCGCTATCCGCACATGTTCTCGGGCGGCCAGCGCCAGCGCATCGCCATTGCCCGCGCGCTGATGCTGAACCCGAGCCTCTTGGTGCTGGACGAGCCGGTCTCGGCGCTCGACCTCTCGGTGCAGGCGCAGGTCCTCAACCTGCTTGCCGACCTGCAGGACGAGTTCCAGCTGACCTACGTCTTCATCAGCCACGACCTGTCGGTGGTGCGCTACATCGCCGACGACGTGATGGTCATGTATTTCGGCGAAGCGGTCGAATACGGTCCGCGCGACGAGGTCTTCTCCGACCCCAAGCACGCCTACACCAAGACGCTGTTCGCCGCGACGCCGCGCGCCGACGTGGCGTCGATCAAGGCGAGGCTGGCGAAGAAGAAGGCGGCTTAACCTCTCTTCGTCATCTTCGGGGTCTGCGCCGCGTCGCTTCGCTTCGCCTGAGTATGACGACGTTAGGGTCGCGACGCCCTACCTCCCCCTTGTGGGGAGGTCGGACCGAAGGTCCGGGTGGGGGTACAGCGCCGAACTTACGACAGCTTCGCGATGATCGCCCGCAGCGCTTCGCCAAACCGGTGCACTTCCTCCACCGTGTTGTAATGCACCAGCGAGGCGCGGATGGCGCCGCTGTCCATCGAGAGGTTGAGCCGCTTCATCAGCCTTGGCGCATACATATGGCCGTCGCGGATGCCGATCTGCATGACCGCCATTTCCTCGACGATCCGCTGTGGCGACAGCTCGCTGGTGTTGAAGCAGAAGGTCGGCACGCGTTCGTGGATGCGGGCTTCCTCGGAGACGCCGTAGATTGTCGCGCCGCAATCCTTCAGCACCTTCATCATCTCGCGCGCCAGCGTCAGCTCGTAGTCGCGGATGGCGTTCATGCCGGCGACGATGTTGTCGCGCCGAGAGCGGTTGTTCTGGGCTAAGAAATTGCGGCCGATCGATTCCAGATAGCGCACCGCCGCGTCCATGCCCGACACGTTCTCATAGATGAAAGTGCCGGCCTCGACCTTGTAGGGCGGCTCGTTCGGAATGAAGTCCTCGCGGAAGGTCGGCAGCCGCTTCAGCGTGTCGAAGCGGCCCCAGAGAAATCCCATATGCGGCGAGAAATTCTTGTAGCCTGAACAGACGAGATAGTCGCAGCCCCAGGCCTGCACGTCCATCGGTCCGTGCGGTCCGTAGTGCACGCAGTCGAGGAACACTTCGGCGCCGGCGGCATGCGCGATCCTGGCCACCGAGGCGACGTCGACGATCGAGCCGATCGAATGCGCCGTCACCGTGCAGGCGACGAGGCGCGTGCGCTCCGAGACCAGCGGCTTGAGGTCGTCGACATGCAGATTGCCGTCCTCGCGCATGCGCCACCATTTGAACTTGGCGCCGGCCGGCTCCAGCGCCAGCCAGGTGGCGATGTTGGCGTCGTGGTCCATGTCGGTGACGACGATCTCGTCGCGCTCTGAAAGCATTTGGCCGATGCCGAGGCTGACCAGGCGGATGAACGAAGTGGCGTTCATGCCGAAGCAGATTTCGGACGGGCTGTAGGCATTGATCAAGAGCGCCACGCTTTCGCGCGCATCGGCGACCGACTGGTCCACAGTGACGCTGCGGCCATAGCGGCCGCCGCGCTGGACATTGTTCGCCACCAGATGGTTGGTCACCGCGTCGAGCACGCTTTGCGGGATCTGCGCGCCGGCGGCATTGTCCATGAAGATGAAGTCGCCGGCCTGTCGAAGCGCCGGAAACATGGCGCGGATTTTTTCGACTGGGAATGCGGTGGCATTCGTATTGTCGGTCTGATGCTTGTTCACGGGGTGGCTCCTGCGAAGGACTTGGACGGGGGTGGGATCGGTTGGTGAGGTCAGCGCGTCTTCTCGGTCTGGAAGCGGCGCTCGAGCAGGCTGACGAGGCGGACCATCGGCCAGAGGAAGATGAGATAGACCAGCGCCGCGCCGATCAGCGGCGAGGGGTTGGCGTAGAGCGACTGCGCATTGGTCGCTTCCTTCAACAGTTCAGGCAGCGCCACAGTCGAGGCGAGCGAGGTGTCCTTGAACATCGAGACGCAGTTGCTGGTCATCGGCGGGATGACCACGCGGATCGCCTGCGGCAGCACCACCTTGCGCAGGGTGAGCATGAACGGCAGGCCGAGCGCCTGCGCCGCCTCGAACTGGCCGCGCGGAATGCTTTCGATGCCGGAGCGGAACACTTCGGCCGAATACGCCGACATGATGATGGCGAACGCCGTCACCGCTGATGCCCAGGACGACAGGCGGATGCCGAGGAAGGGCAGCGCGTAGTAGATCAGGATCAGCACCACAAGCACCGGCAGGGCGCGGAAGATATCGGTATAGCCGACCGCGAGCAGCCGCAACGGCTTTGGTGCGTAGAGCCGCACGAGGCTGATCGCCAGCCCCGCGGCGATGCCGATGACGATGCTCATTACTCCGAGCACCAGCGTGTTGAGGAAACCGCGCAGCAGCGCCGGCAGGCTGGAAAGGATGACATCGGGATTGAAGAAAGTGTCGATCAGCGACATGGGAGCATTCCCGAACCGTTTTGCGTACAGAGCAATTCCAGGAAAAATGTGAAACGGTTTTCCGTCCGGAATTGCGTCAAATCAAGGAGACAGACAGACGCCAGAGCCAAGCACCGAAACCGATATTGCCGCACCGATTGCGGTCCCGGGAAGGTCATGCGTGAAAACGAGACGTGCCGGCCTTTCGAGCCGGCACGTCGCTTGTTTGCCGGGTGCTGTTCAGGCCTTGGGCAGCGGCATTTCCTTGACGGTCGAGGAGTCGGCCGGAGCATCGCTGTCGAACCACTTCTTGTGGATCGCGGCCAAAGTCCCGTCCTTCTTCATCGCGGTGATCGCGTCATTCAGCTTGCCGAGCAGGGGATGATCCTTGGTCATCATCAGGCCGTATTGCTCGCCGGTCTTGATGCGCTGCTTGACGACGAGATCCTTCATCTTCTTGAAGGAGTACTGCATGCCGGGGATGTCGCTGACCGCGGCATCGACTCGGCCCGCGCTGAGGTCGAGCAAAAGGTTCTGCTGCGTGTCATAACCCTTCACATCGCTGAAACCGTCGGCCTGCTGGTGGTCCTTGACCCAGGTTTCGCCGGTCGAACCGGACAGCACGCCGACGACCTTGCCCTTGAGGTCGGCTTCGGTGTTGATCGCGCTGTCGGTCTTGGTGGCGATACCCATGTCGGAATCATAATAGGGCTGCGTGAAGGACTGCGACTTCAACCGCTCCTGCGTGATGGTGATCGACGAGATGGCGACATCGATGCGCTTGGAGGTGGTGGCGGCGAACAGCGCCTGGAAACCGAGATCGGCGATGTCGGTGGTCATGCCGATGCGCTTGGCCGCCTCGTTGACGATGTCGACCTCAAAACCCTCGAAGGTGCCGCTCTCGTTCTTGTATTCGAAAGGCGGATTGGTCGGGTAGGCGCCGACATTGAGCACATCCGCGGCGTGAGCCGTGGCGGGGCCGGCGGCGATGCCGATGGCGGCGGCCATGAGAAGCAGGTTGCGACGAGTAAAGCTCATTTCTGTTCCCTCTGTTGTTGAACGGGCGGGTTGTTCCCGCACGGTTTTTGCCGCCCCGCTTCCGGCAGGGCGTCAATTCATTGCGGCGGTCATGCGCTCAAGCGCAGTTTCTATCTGGCCGCTGTCGCGGCACACGCACATGCGCAGGAATGCCGCTGCCGAATTTCCGAAGAGGTGACCCGGCGCAAGGCCGACCCGCGCCGTCTCCAGAATGCGGGCGCAGGCGCGGCGCGCATCGTTCTCGCCCTCCAGGGCGAAGAACGCATACATGCCACCGCGCGGCTTGGTCGGCAGGATGATGCCCGGGATACGCGTCAGCCTGTCATAGGCGAGGTCGAGACCGGTCCTGATCCGCTGCCTGATTTCCTCCACGAGCGGCTCGCCCTGGCGGATCGCCGCAACGGCGCCCGCCTGGATCGGAGCGGCTGTGCCGCTGTTGATGTATTGCGTCATGGCGCCGAGTTGGTCGGCAACGCCCGACGGGTGCGTCAGCCAGCCGATGCGCCAGCCGGTCATCGCCCAGGCTTTCGAGAAGCTGTTGACCGACACCACCCGGTCGCCATCCTCGGCGATCTGCAGGATGGAAGGCGCGACGTCGCCGTCGAAATAGAGCCGGCCATAGACCTCGTCGGAAATGATCCAGATGCCGGTGCGCCGGCTGAAATCGAGCAGTGACTGCATCTCGGCGCGCGACGCTATCCAGCCTGTCGGGTTGGACGGCGTCGACAGGAAGATCGCGCGGGTGCGCGCGTCGCAGGTCGCGAACAGCCGGTCGAGATCGAGCCGCCAGTCGTCCTTGAAGTCGAGCGGGAATGGCCGCGGCTCGCCGCCGATCAGGTGGATGGCGTTGTGGATGTTGGGCCATTGCGGCGCGACATAGACGACATTGGTGCCGGTATCGACCAGCAGCTCCAAGGCAAGATACAGCGCCTGCATGCCGCCCGGCGTTACCGTGGTGCGTCCGATGGGGATCGAGCGGCCATGGATGCGCGTCTGGTATTCCGACAGCGCTTCATTCAGCGGGCCATGCCCGCGCATGTTGGGAACATAGAAGGTCAACCCTTCATCGAAAGCGGCCTTTGCCGCCTCGCGGATGAAGGCGGGCGTAACCATGTCGCCCTCGCCGTACCAGAGCGCGACGACATCGCCCAACTCACGGGCGCGCACGGCGAGATTGGCGATGTTTTCAGTGTGCAGGTCGCGAATCTGGGCACGCACGCCATCGAAAGCATAGCGCGCGCTGGACGAAGACTGGGGCAACACAAACGACAAGGACTGAAACCCCTCCCACCACGATGGACTGGCCGGAAAAACCCCTTCGCCACGGCAGTCGCCATCGACTTCGGATGCTATCCAAAGTGCGGCGCTTTTCAAGGTAAAAGTTTTAAGCTTAAAAAGTTCGGCCGACCTGTTGCTCCGCCGATACGCCTGGCCGCGCCCATCTTACGTCAGTTCGGCGCGCGCAGCCGCACAATTGGCTGCGGCGCCGGCGCCAAGAAACATCGTGTCGCTGGCCAGCACGAAGAAACTTGCGCCGACGCCTGCCCATCGGTTGATGATCTGTGGGCTGGCGCAGAATATGCCGGCGGTCCTGCCATGAGCGATCGTCGCGCCGATGATTGTTCGGATCGCCTCGGAGAGCTTGTCCGCGCCTGCCGGGCCGATCGCGTCGATCGATACCGAAAGATCGCCAGGGCCGACGAAGATCACGTCGACGCCGTCGACGGCCGCGATCGCTTCGATGTTGGCCAGCCCTTCCGATGTCTCGACCTGGACCGCGACGACGATCCGGTCATTGGCGGCGGCAAGATATTCGGGAATGCGATAACCATAGCCGGCGGCGCGGCCGGGGCCGACACCGCGCTCGCCTTGTGGCGGATAGCGCGAGGCCCTGACAGCCAATGCGGCTTGGGTGGCGGTCGAGACGCGCGGGATCAGAACGCCTTGCGCGCCGCTGTCCAGCGCCGTCTGGATCGCTTCTGGAGCATGGCCGGGAACGCGCACCAGTGCCGGCACGCGATGGACGTCGGCCGCGCGCACCATGGTCTCGATCATGTCGCGCGAGATCTGCGCGTGCTCCCAGTCGATGCAGAGGAAATCGAGGCCGGACAACGCCATCACCTCGACGGCGACCGGATGAGGAATGGCGGCGAAGGACCCGATGAGGTTCGTCTTGCCGATGCATTTCTGGCGGAACTCGCTCATGTCCATCCCCTTTTTCATGGTGCGGGAATCCATAGCTGCAAACTGCGGCGGGGCGAAGCTATTTCAGGCTTGAAATATTTTCACGCGGGCCTAGCGTGTGTCCGCCCGCCGCGAGTGCCAGACATGATCAAAGCGCATCCCCTGCACGGCCCGAACAGACTGAAGCTTGGCGTCTTCTCCACCAACGCGGATGGCGGCCTTGCCATCACCGATGTCCCCGAGCGCTGGACGGCGAGCTGGCAGGACAATCTGACCGCAGCGCAGATCGCGGACCGCGCGGGCCTCGAATTCATGCTGCCGATCGCGCGCTGGCGCGGTTTCGGCGGCCGCAACAAGGTTCGCGAATTCTCCTTCGAGACCTTCACCTGGGCGGCGGCGCTCGGCGCGGCGACCGAGCAGATCGGCTTGTTCATGACGGTGCACGTGCCGCTGGTGCATCCGCTCTACGCCGCCAAGGCGCTGGCGACGGTCGACCATATCAGCCGGGGCCGCGCCGGCTTGAACATCGTCTGCGGCTGGAACCCGAAGGAATTCGGCATGTTCGGCACGCCCCTGGTCGAGAAGGGTTACGACCAGGCAGCCGAGTGGATCGAAATCCTCGAGCGGCTTTATGCCTCGAGCGAGCCGCTCGACTATGAAGGCACTTATTATCGGCTGAAGGAGGCGGTGAGCCGGCCGGCCAGTCTTCAGCTTCCACGCCCGGTCACTATGAACGCCGCTTTCGGCGGTCCGGGTCGGGATTTCGCCGCCGCCAGATGCGACTATCTGTTCACGACCTTCTCCGAGATGAGCGATGCCGGCAAGCATGTCGCCGACATCGGCGAGCGCGCCGACAAGATTGGCCGTGATGTCGGCGTCTATACGGTGGCGCATGTCGTGTGCCGCCCGACGATGGAAGAGGCGCAAGCCTATTACACGCGCTACGCCGTCACGATGGCCGACCACGAAGCGGTCGATGCGCATATGGCCGGCAAGAAGGAATTCTCCCAGTCGCACGACCCGCATGCCTATGATCGCTACCGGCAGCGTTTCGCCGGCGGCGCCGGCACCTATCCCCTGATCGGCACACCGGAAACGATCGCCGCCGACATGGCGGTCATCGCCGGGCATGGCTACCAGGGCATCGCGCTTTCCTTCGTCAACTACACCCAGGAACTGCCCTATTTCTGCGACCACGTGCTGCCGCTGCTCAGGCAGGCGGGGCTTCGCGGATAGAACTCAGTCTGGAATGACCGCCGTCGCCTGGATCTCGACCTTGGCCCTGTCCTCGACCAGTGCCATCACCTGCATGGCCGCCATCGCCGGGAAGTGCCGGCCGATCACTTCGCGGTAGGCCTCACCGATGCCTTTGAGGTTGCCGACATACTCGGCCTTGTCGGTGAAATACCAGGTCATCGAGGTGATATGCCGCGGCTCGCCGCCGGCTTCGGCCAGCACCGCAACGATGTTGGCGAGCGTCTGGCGCACCTGGCCGACGAAATCGTCGGTCTCGAACCGGCATTCGGCATTCCAGCCGACTTGGCCGCCGATAAAGACAAGCCGGCCGCGCGCGGCGACGCCGTTGGCATAGCCGACCGGTTTGGCCCAACCCTCCGGCTGCAGAATGGTGTGCATGTCTAGCCTCCCCCTAATTCAAACCCGGTTCTCATGCCGTCCCGATTACCTGCCTGGCGATCACCACCTTCTGCACGTCGGAAGCGCCTTCATAGATGCGCAGCGCCCGGATCTCGCGATAGAGGCTCTCGATGATGTGGCCCTTGCGCACGCCGTCGCCGCCATGCAGCTGCACCGCCTCGTCGATCACCTCTTGCGCCTTGTCGGTGGCGAACAGCTTTGCCATCGCGGCTTCGCGCGTCACCCGCGCGGCCCCCGTGTCCTTGGTCCACGCTGCGCGGTAGACGAGCAGCGCGGCGGCGTCGACATCCAGCGCCATGTCGGCGATATGGCCCTGCACCATCTGCAATTCCGCCATCGGCGCGCCGAACAGTTTTCGTTCGGCCACCCGCTTGATGCTCTCGTCCAGCGCCCGTCGCGCGAAGCCGAGGGCTGCGGCGCCAACGGTCGAACGGAAGACATCGAGCACCGACATCGCAATGCGAAAACCGTCGCCGGGCTTGCCGATCAGGGCAGAAGCCGGGACGCGGGCATTGTCGAAGCAGAGCCGTGCCAGCGGGTGAGGGGCAATCACCTCCAGCCGCTCGGCGATGCCGAGATCCTTTGTGCCGGCCGGCACGATGAAAGCGGAAATCCCCTTGGCGCCGGGCGCCTCGCCGGTGCGGGCAAACACGACATAGAGGTCGGCGATGCCGCCATTCGAGATCCAGGTCTTTTCGCCAGAAAGCACGTAGTCGTTGCCGTCGCGGGCTGCCGTCATTTCCATGTTGGCGACGTCCGAACCTGAACGTGGTTCTGAGAGTGCGAAAGCAGAAATCGCTTCACCAGCTCGCGTCTTTTCCAGCCATCGCTGCTGGTCCGGCGTGCCGAACAGCGAGATCGCGCCGGTGCCCAGCCCCTGCATGGCGAAGGCGAAGTCGGCGAGCCCGTCATGGCGGGCAAGCGTCTCGCGCGTGATGCACAGCGTGCGCACATCGAGCGGTCCCGGGTTGGCCGGGTCGAGCGCTGTCGGCTTCAGCCAGCCGTTGCGGCCAAGCATGGAGACCAGATCGCGGCAGGCGGCGTCGACGTCGCGGTGATCGACGGGAAGGTTTTTCGCGCACCAGGCGTCGAGGCGTTCCGCGAGTTTGCGGTGGCGGTCTTCGAAGAAGGGCCAGTTGAGGAAGGAACGGTCAGGCATGCGTGGTGCCTCCGCAGTGCTTTGAGGTTTGCGCTCTACGGCGCCCGCCTCTGTCCTGCCGGACATCTCCCCCTCTAGGGGGGAGATCGGCTGTCATTGCCGCTTTCGTCAATCGCCTGCTTTGCAGGAGAGGCGTTGCCGGCGGAGCTGCCAATCTCCCCCCTAGAGGGGGAGATGTCCGGCAGGACAGAGGGGGGCGCTGTCCCGCCGGCATCTCAATAGAAGCACCCATCCCTCAATTCCCCTCGAACACCGGTTTTTCCTTCGCCACGAACGCCTGATACGCCCGCTCGAAATCGCCGGTCTGCATGCAGATCGCCTGTGCCTGCGCTTCCGCCTCGATCGCCTGGTCGAGGCCCATCGACCACTCCTGATTGAGCTGCGTCTTGGTGATGCCATGCGCGAAGGTCGGGCCGGAAACGATGCGCTTCGCCATGTCGAGCGCGTCGGCCTCGAGCGCAGCCGCATCGACCAGCCTGTTATAGAACCCCCAGCGCTCGCCTTCGGCGGCGCTCATGGTGCGGCCGGTATAAAGCAGTTCGGCCGCGCGGCCATGGCCGATGATGCGCGGCAGGATCGCGCAGGCGCCCATGTCGCAGCCGGCGAGCCCGACGCGGGTGAACAGGAAGGCGGTCTTTGCCTCGGGCGTGGCGATGCGGATGTCGGAGGCCATGGCGATGATCGCTCCGGCGCCGACGGCCACGCCGTCGACTGCAGCAATGATCGGCTTGCCGCAGTTCAGCATCGCCTTGACGAAGTCGCCGGTCATGCGCGTGAAGGCAAGCAGCGCCTTCATGTCCATCTTAACCAGCGGCCCGATGATGTCGTGGACATCGCCGCCCGAGCAGAAATTGCCGCCATTGGGCAGGAACACCACCGCGTCGACATCCTCGGCATAGACGAGGTCGCGGAATGTGTCGCGCAGCTCGGCATAACTGTCGAAGGTCAGCGGGTTCTTGCGCTCCGGCCGATCGAGCCGGATTCTTGCGACTCGGCCTTCGACCTGCCAGAGGAAGTGCTTCGGCTTGAGCTTGGCCATGGCGCTCATTCGCGTCCCTCCCAATTGCTGCGGAACGATTTCAGCATGCCGGTCAGCCGCCGCGCCTCGTCCTCGCTGACATTGCCGAGCAGTTGGCCGACCCAGCCCTCATGCGCCGCTGCCATCGCGGCGAAGGCCTTCGCACCTTCCTCGGTCAGCCTGACCATTGAAGTGCGGCGGTCGCCATTGCGTCGCGCCCGCGTCACCAGCCCTTCGGAAACGAGCCGATCGACGATGCCCGTCACATTGCCGTTCGACACCAGCAGGAAGCGCGACAGGTCGCTCATCAGCATGCCTTCCGGCGAGCGGTAGAGCGCCGCCATCACGTCGAAGCGCGGCAGCGTGGTGTCGAACTCCTTCTTCAGCCGTTCGCGCAGCTCGGCCTCGATGGTGCGCGAGGCGCGCAGCAGGCGTATCCACAGCCGCAACCTGTCCTTGCCTGGTCCGGCCGATGTAGGCCCCGCTACCATGTCTCGCCTCCGGAAACCGAGATCGCCTGCCCGGTAATGGACCGCGCGGTATCGCTGCAGAGCCACAGCACGGCTGCAGCGACCTCCTCAGGTTGGATGAATCGCCCCTGCGGATTTGTTGCCGTAAGACTGGCGCGTGCCTCATTTGCGGAGCGGCCGGTCTTTTCGACGATGCGCCGGACGGACTCCTCAAGCATCTCGGTCTCGACGAAGCCCGGACAGACGGCGTTCACCGTCACGCCCGACTTTGCGGTCTCGGCGGCCAAAGCGCGCATCAACCCGACGACGCCGTGCTTGGCTGCCACATAGGGCGCCACATAGGCATAACCTTTCAGGCCGGCGGTCGAGGCGACGAAGACAATGCGCCCTTGCTTTCGCGCCAGCATGCCGGGCAACGCCGGCTTCACCGTCAGGAAGGAGCCGGTGAGGTTGACGTCGAGCGTGCGTTGCCAGTCGGCCAGCGAGGTTTTGTGCGCCGGCGCGCTGCCCGCCATCCCGGCATTGGCGACAACGATGTCGAACGGTCCACGCGCGGCTTGCGCCTTCCGGTAGACGTCCGCCATTTCGGCCTCGTTCGTGACATCAGCGGCGAGGCCGAAGATGCGGTCATTCTCCTTCGCGACTTCGGCCAGCGTCATCTCGCGGCGTCCACAGATCGTGACATTCACGCCGGCATCCGCCAGCGATTCCGCGATGGCTTTGCCGACGCCGGAGCCACCGCCTGTGACCAGCGCGTGCTTGCCGATCATTTCCCGCGCGGCGCTCATACCTTGAGCCCCGCTGCCGCTTCGCGCTCGGCCAACCGGTAGATCTGGTCGCGGCCGGGCAGGTAGGGATCGGGCCATTTGACGCCGCGGTCGCCGAGCGTGACTGCCGCATGCAGCGTCCAGTACGGATCGGCAAGATGCGGCCGCGCCAGCGCCACCAGATCGGCGCGGCCGGCCATCAGGATCGAGTTGGCATGATCCGGCTCATAGATGTTGCCGACCGCCATCGTCGCCATGCCGACCTCGTTGCGGATGCGGTCGGAAAACGGCGTCTGGAACATGCGGCCATAGACCGGCTTGGCGGCGATCGAGGTCTGCCCGGCCGAGACGTCGCAAAGGTCGACGCCGGCCTCGTGCAGCATCGTCGCGATCTCGACCGCGTCCGAGGGCGTGACGCCTTCGATGCCGACCCAGTCATTGGCCGAGATGCGCATCGAGATCGGCTTTTCGGCCGGCCACACGGCGCGCACCGCGTGGAAGATCTCCAGAGGATAGCGCATGCGGTTTTTCAGCGAGCCGCCATAGTCGTCGGTGCGGCGATTGGTCAGCGGCGTGATGAAGGCGGAGAGCAGATAGCCATGCGCGGCATGGATCTCCAGCATGTCGAAGCCGCAGCGCTCGGCCATCGCGGCCGAGGCCACGAACTGGTCGCGAACCAGATCCATGTCGGCGCGGTCCATCGCCTTCGGCACCTGGTTCTTCGGCGACCATGGCACGGCCGAAGGCGCCATCACCGGCCAGTTGCCGTAGGTGAGCGGCACGTCCGTTCCTTCCCAGCCCACCCGGGTCGAGCCCTTGGCGCCGGAATGGCCGATCTGGGCGCAGATTTTCGCCTCGGTCTCGGCATGGACGAAATCGACCAGCCGCTTCCAGGCGACCTCATGTTCCGGCTTGTAAAAACCTGGGCATCCAGGCGTGATGCGCCCCTCGGGGCTGACGCAGGTCATCTCGATATAGAGAAGGCCGGCGCCGCCCTTGGCGCGCTCGGCATAGTGGGAAAAATGCCAGTCGGTCGGGCATCCATCGACCGCCTTGTACTGCGCCATCGGCGAAACGACGATGCGGTTGGCAAGCGTCATGTCGCGCAGTTTGAACGGCGCGAACATCGGTGCACGCCGCAGCATGTTGCCGCCCGCGCCGGCCTTGCGCTGGAACCACTCCTCGGCGCCCGCCAGCCATTCCGCGTCGCGTAGCCTCAGGTTCTCGTGGCTGATGCGCTGCGAGCGGGTGAGCAGCGAATAGTTGAACTGAACTGGATCAAGGCCGAGATATCGTTCGACTTCCTCGAACCATTCCAGCGAATTGCGCGCCGCCGACTGCAGCTTCAGCACCTCGGTGCGCCGCGCATCCTCATACTTGCGGAAGGCGGCCTCGAGATCAGATTCGGACTCGACATAATCGGCAAGCGCCACCGCGCTTTCCAGCGCCAGCTTGGTGCCGGAGCCGATCGAAAAATGCGCTGAAGCCGCCGCGTCGCCCATCAGCGCCAGGTTCTTGTAGGACCAGCGCTCGCAAAGCACGCGCGGGAAGTTGATCCAGGCCGACCCGCGAATGTGGTTGGCGTTGGTCATCAGCGGATGGCCGCCGAGATGCTTTTCGAAGATGCGCTCGCAGACAGCGATCGAGTCCTGCTGCGTCATCTGGCCGAAGCCGAACGCAGCCCAAGTCTGCTCGCTGCATTCGACGATGAAGGTCGCCGTCTCGCTGTCGAATTGGTAGGCATGCGCCCACACCCAGCCGTGCTGCGTCTTCTCGAAGATGAAGGTGAAGGCATCGTCGAATTTCTGCGTCGTGCCGAGCCACACGAACTTGCATTTGCGGGTGTCGATGTCGGGCTTGAAGATATCGGCGAAGGTGGCCCGCGACTTCGAGTTCAGCCCGTCGGCCGCGACCACCAGGTCATGCGTTTCCATGAACGATCGCGGATCGGAGATATCGGTCTCGAACGCCAGCTTGATGCCGAGCTCACGCGCCCGTCGCTGCAGCAGGATCAACAGGCGCTTGCGGCCGATGCCGCAGAAGCCATGGCCGGAAGATACCGTGCGCACACCGTCATGGATGACCGCGATATCGTCCCAGTATGCGAAATGCTTCTTGATCCAGACGGCGCTGACCGGGTCGTTCCTGGTCAGGTTCTCCAGCGTCTCCGCCGAAAGCACCACGCCCCAGCCGAACGTATCGTCCGGGCGGTTGCGCTCATAGACCGTCACCTCATGCGCGGCGTCGCGCAGCTTCAGCGAGATGGCGAAGTAGAGTCCGGCCGGTCCGCCGCCGAGAACCGCAACCTTCATGTCTTGCGATCTCCTCTAGAGCAATTCCAGGAAAAGTGCGTAGCGGTTTTCCGTCCGGAATTGCGTAAAACGCTCAAGGGTATCCGGAACCGCCGGCATGGCTGGCGGTTCCGATTGTCAGTATTGCGCCCACGGGCAATTATTTCAAGCTTAAAGTTTTATAATTGAACGATGGTCAGGCGCTTGGCGGATCGGAGTCCGCTGATCGGCGCGCGGATAGTCAAACCCTCCTCATGCAGGAGCTTTCGCTGGCGGCCGTAACCAGTCCGGATCGATCTCCGGCAGCGGAATGGCGGCGAGCAGGTCGCGCGTGTAGCTCTCCTTCGGATTCTCGAAAAGCGCGTCGGTGGCGCTGGCCTCGACGATCCTGCCTTCGCGCATGACAATGACCTGCTGGCAAAGCCGCCGGATCACCGACAGATCGTGGCTGATGAAGGCGACCGTCAGCCCCATCTCGGCGGCGAGCTTTTCCAGCAGCGTCAGGATTTGCGCCTGCGTGGAGACGTCGAGGCCGGAGACGATCTCGTCGGCGAGCACGAATTTCGGCGACAGCGCCAACGCCCTGGCGATGCCGACGCGTTGCCGCTGGCCGCCCGAGAGCTCGTGGCGGTAGCGGCTGGCAAAATTTTGCGGCAGGCCGACGCGCTGCAGGGCTTCCGCGACGCGCTCCTTCAGCCTGTCGCCAAGTCCGTTCTGCCTCAGCGGCGCGGCAATGATGGTGAAGATCATATGCCGCGGATTGAGCGAGGACATCGGGTCCTGGAAGATCATCTGCAGGTCGCGCCGCAGCGGCCGAAGCTCAGCTTCCGAAAGTTGACTGACGTCGCGCCCCTCGAAGTGGATCGAGCCGGCGCTCGGAGCGATCAGCCGCACCAGCGCGCGGCCGAGCGTCGACTTGCCCGAGCCGGACTCGCCGACGATACCGGTCACGGATCCCTTCGGCAGGTCGAAGTCCAGCCCCTTGAGGATCTCGGCCAGCGGCGCGCGGCCGATCAGCGGCTTGCGCGTCATGTCGGGCAGCGCCACTTTCAGCCCGCGTACGGAAAACAGTGGCTCAGCCATGGCTGGGCCTCCATGCCTGGTCGGCCGCCGCGATCTCGGCAGCCAGCCCCGCAAGGACGCTCTCGTCCACCGGCTTCAGGGAGGCGTAGGGGTCGGTGTAGCGCGGCGTCGCCGCGATCAGCGCCCGCGTATAGGGATGCTGGGGTGCGGCGAAGAGCTGAGCGGTGTCGGCCTCCTCGACCACCTTGCCGGCATAGAGCACCGACACTTTCTGGCTGATCTTGGCGACGACGCCGAGGTCATGGGTGACGAACAGGATCGCCGTGCCGTGGTCGCGCTGCAGCTGCGCGATCAACCGCAGGATCTGCTTCTGCACCGTCACGTCCAGCGCCGTCGTCGGCTCGTCGGCGACGATCAATCTCGGTTCCGCCGCGAAGGCGGCAGCGATCAGCGCACGCTGGCGCATGCCGCCGGACAATTCGTGCGGATAGCTTTTCAGCACGCGCTCCGGGTCGCGGATCTGCACCTCGTCGAGCAATTGCCGGATGCGCTTGTCGGCTCTCTCGCCGCTCCAGCCAAGGATGCGGATCAACCTGTCGGTCATCTGCGAGCCGATGCGGCGCGACGGGTTGAGCGCGGTCAGCGGGTCCTGCGGGATCAGCGCCGTGCGGGCGCCGATCAGTTTCCGCCGCGCCTTTTCGTCGAGCCGGCCGAGATCCTCGCCCTCGATCAGCATCTCGCCTTCAACGACGCGCACGCTTTTCGGCAGCACGCCGAGCACCGCCTTGCCGATCATCGTCTTGCCGGCGCCGCTTTCGCCGACCAGGGCGCGCACCTCGCCGGGCTGCACGGCAAGCGACACCGACCGCAGCACACGCTGACCGTTGGGCAGCACGGCGCTCAAGCGGCGGATGTCGAGGCACGCACTCATCGCAGCACCGGATCGAAGCGCGCCTTCAGCGCTTCGCCGAACTGGCTGAAGGAAAGCACGGTGAGGATTAAAGTTGTCAGCGGAAACACCAGCACCCACCAGGCCTGATGGATCGACAGCCGTCCCTCGGCGATGATGCTGCCCCAGGTCGGATCGTCGGTCGAGATCGACAAATTGACGAACGACAGGATCGCCTCGACGATCACGGCGATTCCCATTTCGAGCGACAGCAGCGCCACCACCGACGGCAGCACATTGGGCAGCACTTCGCGCAGCATGATGCCGGTGCGGCCATAGCCGGCGATGCGCGCGCTTTCGACATAATCCATGCGCGCCTGGCTCATCGCCTCGGCGCGGATCACCCGGCAGAAGCGCGTCCAGTCGATGATCGCGATGGCAAGGATGACGGAGCTGAGACCGGTGCCCAGCACCGCCACCAGCAGGATCGCGAACAGCACCGGCGGGAAGGCCATCCAGACATCGACGATGCGCGAGATGATGCGGTCTGGCCAGCCGCCGAAATAGCCGGCAATCAGCCCGAGCGCCGAGCCGAGAAGGCAGGCGGACGTCGCCGCCGCGAAGGCGACGATGAAGGCGATGCGGCCGCCGAAGATCAGCCGCGACAACAGATCCCTGCCGAGGCTATCGGTGCCCAGCCAATAGCCGGGCTCGGCGCCGTCCAGCCAGAAAGGCGGCAGCCGCTCCAGCATTAGGTCCTGCGCCAGCGGGTCCTGCGGCGCAACCAGCGGCGCGAAGATCGCCGCCAGCAGAGCCAGCAGAAGCCAGCCGCCGGCCAGCCACAGCCTCGGGCTCAAGCCGCGTCGCGGGGTGCGCGCCTCATCCATGGCGCAGCCTCGGATTGAGCAGCGCATACATCATGTCGACGGCGAGATTGATCAGCACGAAGAGCAGCGCGAACACCAGGACGATGCCCTGGATCAGCGGCAGGTCACGGTTGATCACGGCGTCGATCGCCATGTTGCCGAGCCCCTCATAGGAGAACAGCCGCTCGACGATGACGGTGCCGCCGATCAGGAAGGTGAACTGCACGCCGACCAGCGTCAGCGTCGGCAGCGCCGCGTTCTTCAGGGCCTCGCGCAGGATGACCTGCGTCTCCGAAAAACCTTTGACACGCGCCAGCACCACATAATCGAGATCGAGCACTTCCTTCAGCGACTGTTTGAGCAATTGGGCGATGATCGCCGCCAGCGGCAGCGCCAAGGCCACGGCCGGCATCAGCATGTGCTTCAGCAGATCCCAGATGAGATCGAAGCGGAGCCTGAGGATACTCTCCACGAGATAGAACTGGGTGGCGAAAGGCAGGTCGAGCTGCGGCGATACGCGGCCTGAAATGTCGAAGACAGGCACCAGCACGCCGAACAGCAGGATCAGCACCAGGCCCCACAGGAAATCGGGGATGGAGAGCGTCGCGCCGCTGGCGATGTCGATGCCGGCCTCGACCGCCGTGCCGCGCGAGCGCGCGCCGAGGATCGCGGCCGCGCCGCCGATCGCGATCGCCATCAGAAGCGCGACGGTGGCAAGCTCCAGCGTCGCCGGCAACCGGTTGAAGACAAGGCCGAGCACATCCTGGCGCAGCGAGATCGAGGTGCCGAAATCGCCGTGCAGCACGCCGCCCAGCCAGATGAGGAACTGCTGCACGATGCTTTTGTCGAGCCCATAAAGCGCCCGCAGCCGCGCGATGTCGTCATTGCTGGCGCCGGGCGGCAACATCATGGCGATCGGGTCGCCCGGCGCGACGCGGATGACGACGAAGACGACGATGGCGACGCCGAACAGCGTCACCAGCATCGTCACCAGACGAACGAGGAATCTCTGCAGCAGCATGCGCCCATATGCCCGGATGAAAATGCGCGCCGTCTTGCGAACGGCGCGCGCGGCAATCCTAGGCCGGTGATCAGGCCGGGGTCATCAACGCCGGCAGCAGCGCGCCGGACACATGCTGCACGACATTGACCTTCTTCGAATGCACGATCGGCTGCGCATACTGCATCAGCGGCAACACATAGGCCTGCTCGGCGATGTATTTGTCTACGGCCTTCCAGCCCGCGATGCGCTTGGCCTCGTCCTTCTCGCCCCACAGCGGGTTGATCATGTCGATCAGGTCCTGGCTGTCCCAAACCGAATGCGGGCTCGGCCCGTACATGGCAAAGCCGGTCGAGGTGGTCGGGTCGCCGATGGAGTTGCCCCAATTGTAGAAGGCGGCCGGCGCCAGCTTGTCGGCGGCGCGCAGTTCGTAGTGCTTGGCGATCTCGTAGACCTCGATATTGGCCTCGATGCCGACCTTGCGCCACATGCCGACGATCGCCTGGATCATCTCATAGTCCTTGGGCTTGAAGCCCTTGGTCGTCTGTATGGTGAACTTGACCGGCTTCTTCGGCGAGTAGCCGGAAGCGGCAAGCAGTTCCTTGGCCTTTTCCGCATTGTGCTCGACCTTGATCGAGGCGTCGAAGGCCGTGTATTCGGGCGTCTCCAGCGTCGAGATCGGCTGGCCGTAGCCACGCAACAGCCGCTTGACCAGCAGTTCCTTGTCCACCGCCATCACCGCCGCCTGGCGGACGTTCTTGTCCAGCATCGCCTCGATGTCGTTGAAGAAGATCATGCCGATGTCGGAGACGTTCTTGATCGAGCCGGCCAGCCCGTCCTTGGCGATAAGCCGGTCATATTCCTCATAAGGGATTTCGAGCGTCACCTGCGAGGAGCCGGACTCGATCTCGGCGACGCGGCTTGCCGCGTCGGTGACGAATTTGATCGTCACATTCTCGAAGGCCGGCTTGGCGCCCCAGTAGTTCGGATTGGCTTTCAGCCGCAGGAAGGCGTTGCGCTCGAACTTCTCGACCATATAGGGACCGGTGCCGATCGGTGCCTTCTCGAAACCTTCGGTGCCGACCTTCTCGTAATAGGCCTTCGGCATGATGTAGCCGGTCAGGAAAGACATCCACTTGAAATAGACCGGGTCGAACTGCACGACGTCGCCGGTGATCTTGTTGCCGTTGATCTTGAAGTTGCTGACGTTCTTCCAGACGAACTGGATCGGATTGCCGGTCTTCTCGTCGCCCGCCCGCTGCAGCGACCAGACAACATCCTCGGCGGTGAAGGGCGAGCCGTCATGCCATTTCACGCCGTCGCGCACCGTCATCGTCACCTTGCTGCGGTCCTCGTTCCAGCCCCATTCGGTGAGCAGGCCGGGCGCGAAGGAGAGGTCCGGCTTCTGGCCGATGATCTGGTCGAACACTGATTGATAGAGGCCCTGGATGGTCGGGTTGACGGCCGAAGGTCCGGTCGTCGGGTCCCAGGACGGCAGGTTGACGTTATAGGCGATGGTGAGTTCGTCTGCTGCCTTCGCCGCCCTCGGCAGCCCAAGCGTCGCCGCGCCGATCGCCGCCGCGCTGTATCCGAGCAAGTCGCGTCTGTTGATGGTCATGGTCGTTCCCCTTGTTGGTTGTCATTTGTGCGCGCGCGGCGGTTTTTTCATTCGTAGGTCTGGTGGGCAACCGCGCCTTGTCCATCCTGGAATTCTAGTTCCCTCCCAGCTGTTGGGCGAGCATGAAGCCGGAGCCTGCGCCCGTGCCGGCGCCGGGCCATGTAGCGGCGCCGGTGAGGTAGAGGTTGGCGACCGGCGTGTTCCAGCGCGCGAAGGAGCGGGCCGGGCGGAAGAGGAAATTCTGCGCCAGATGGTGGCTGCCGCAGATCTGGTCGCCGCCGACGAGGTTCGGGTTCTCGCGCTCGAGATCGAGCGGCGAGAATATCGCGTGGCCAAGGATCCTCTGCCTCAATCCCGGCGCGTAACTCTCGATGATGTCGAGCGCGCGTTCGGCATAGGCGTCCTTGACCGCATCCCAGTGGCCCGTCGAGATCTTGCCCGCGGCATCGCCGAGGATATCGGCGGGCAGCATGCGTACCTGCACCCACAGCACGTGCTTGCCTTCCGGCGCACGCGAGGGATCGACGGTCGTCGGCTGGCCGACTACCAGAACCGGTTGGTCCGGCAGCATGCCGGCCATCGCCTGCTGGTAAGTGCGCGACATGGCGTCGAGCGAGGGCGCCAGATGCACATAGGCAAACTGGCGAAGTTCGGCTCCGGCGCTCCAGTCCGGCAGGTCGTCGAGGGCCAGGTGGATCATCATCGTGCCCGGCGCATGGCGGAATTTCTTCATCGCGACGTCGAAACCGGCGTCGCCGGAGCCATTGGGCAAGAGCTTGCCCGGTAGCGCTTTCGGCGCGACGCCGGCAATGACCGCCTTGCGCGCGACATGGGTTTCGCCGGAAGCCAGCCGCACCCCGCTCGCCTTCCCGCCGGTGGCCGTGATCTCGGCGACTTCAGCGCCGGTCGTGATCTGGCCGCCGGCCGCCGTCACCATGCCGGCCAGCGCGCGGATGACGGTGTCGGCGCCGCCCTTGCCCAGCACCATGCCGAAGCTCTGGTTGGCCATCGATTCCAGGTAGGGGAACACGGCGCCACCGGCGATGTCGGGCGCGAAGTCGAGATGCATGCCCCAGGCCGCGAGCGTCGTGCGCACATGCGGCGTCTCGAAATTCTCTTCCAGCCAGGCGCGGGGCGAAGAGAGAAGCAGCCGTCCCGTATCGAGCGCGCCGGCCAAGCCCTTCTTGCGCCACAGGTTCCAACCCGTGCGGGCCAGCGCCCTTGCGCTCATCGGCGAACCCAGCAGGCGGAACAGATGTTCGGCTTCACCCGGGAAGGCGTCGACCAGGTGACGCCATGTGGCGGCGTCGGCAGACGAAAAGGCGGCCAGGCGGGAAGCGGTCTTTTCCAGGTCGTTGCTGACGCCGAACCATTTCCTGTCCGGGAAGGCGCTGGCGAAACAGTCGGCCACGGGTGCGAATTCCAGCCCGTGGGTTTTCAATTCATTTGCATATTTCCGGTGGAAGGCGGAGCCGGCAAACAGGCTCAGATTCATCGCTCCGAAATCGTGCCGGAAGCCTGGAAGCGTGTATTCGGCGGTTCTTACCGCGCCGCCGATCGTCTGGCTGCGCTCGAAAACCGCGATTTTCCAGCCTTTGAGCGCCAGATGCGCGGCGCATGCCAGACTGTTATGGCCTGCCCCGACAAAGATGGCGTCGAACTCACTCACGCCCCGCCCCAAAATGCTTTATGCTTAAAGATAATTGCAGATGCATATGTTTTCGTCTAGTAGGATATTAAGGGCCGCAACGAGCCTTGATCGTCACGAACAAGAGGGAACGAAGACAATGGACACGCAAGAACTCCTCGGCGAGGTCGCCGGCCAGCTGCTCTCGGGCGCTATAAGGGTGGTCGACCTGTCGGCGCCGCTCGGCCCCGATACGCCGCTGATCAAGCTGCCGCCGGAACTCGCCGTCGATACGCCGAAGGTCGAGATCCATCAGATCTCCAAATATGACAAGAACGGCCCTTGGTGGGCCTGGAACTGGCTGAAGCTCGGCGAGCATTCGGGCACGCATTTCGACGCGCCACAGCACTGGATCACCGGCAAGGACTATCCGGACGGCGCCACCGACACCATTCCGGCGCAGAATTTCGTCGGCCCGGTCAACGTCATCGACTGCTCAATGGAATCGGCCGCCGATCACGACTTCCTCCTCACCGTCGAATACATCAAGGCCTGGGAAGCCAAGCACGGCGCCATCAATCCCGGCGAATGGGTGGTGATGCGCACCGACTGGTACAAGCGCAATGGCTCGGAGGCCGAGTTCCTCAACGCCAACGAGACCGGCCCACACACGCCCGGCCCGACGGCGGAAGCCATCCAGTTCCTGATCGGCAAGGACATCAAGGGCTGGGGCAGCGAGACGATCGGCACCGATGCCGGCAAGGCCGGCGGCATGGAGCCGCCATTCCCGGCGCACACGCTGATGCACAAGGCCAATCGCTATGGCCTCGCCAGCCTCTGCAACCTCGACCAGCTGCCGCCGAAAGGCGCGATCCTGATCGCAGCGCCCCTCAAGATCGAGCACGGCACCGGCAGCCCGATCCGCGCGCTGGCGCTGGTGCCGGGCAAATAGGCGAGGCGGCGGTCTTCGGGAGAAGATCATGTTCGCAGGTGATGGAGCGATGACAGCGAGAGGGCGGCAGTCTGGCAAGGCCAGCGCTCTACGGCGCCCCCCTCTGTCCTGCCGGACATCTCCCCCTCAAGGGGGGAGATTGGCCGCTTCCGCGCCCCGCTCAATCCTGCAACGTCGACAATTGGCGAAAGTCGCGATGACGGCTGATCTCCCCCCTAGAGGGGGAGATGTCCGGCAGGACAGAGGGGGGCGCGAAGGAACTCGACTTTGCACGATTGACGACCATTTCTCGACCGCGGGCATGCAATGACCGCCCCCGATCACATCATCGTCGGCAGCGGCATCAACGCCCTGGTCTGCGCGGCGATGCTTGGCGCCAAGGGCGCCAAGGTGCTGGTGCTCGAGCGCAACGACCGCATCGGCGGCTGCATGCGCACCGAGGAAATCACGGTGCCTGGCTTCGTCCACGATGTGATGGCGACGACCTTCGTTCTGTTCATCACTTCGCCGGCCTTTGCGGCACTCGGCAAGGACCTTGCGCGGCACGGGCTGGAGTTCTGCCACACCGCCACGCCGACCGGCGTCCTCAGGCCCGATGGCAGCCATGCCGTGCTCACCACCGACCGCGCCGCCAACATCGCGGCGCTGAACGCGATAGCTTCCGGCGACGGCGACAGCCACGGCGGCGATGTCGGCGATATCGAGCGCAATGCGGGGCTGCTGTTCGGGCTGCTCGGCGGCGCGCTCTGGTCCTATCCGACGACCAAGTTGCTGGCCGGCGCGGCCTGGCGGCGCGGTCCGCGCGACCTTGCCGCCTTCATGGGCGAGGCGCTGGTGCCCGCGCGGGGCTGGCTGGAAACGAGTTATACTTCGGACACGGTCCGCGCGCTCTGGGCGCCCTGGGTGCTGCATGCCGGGCTCGGACCGGAAGACGCCTGCTCCGGCCAGATCGCCAAGGTCATTGCCTTCGCGCTGGAGGCGGCCGGTGCGCCGATCGTCAAGGGCGGCGCCAGCAACCTGCTCGCAGCCTTCGAGGCGCTGATCAGGGAACGCGGCGGCAAGATCCGCGTCAGCGCCGATGTCGCCTCGATCGTCCAGGCAGGTGGCCGCGCCTTTGGCGTGCGGCTCGCCTCCGGCGAAACCCTGAACGCCAAAAAGAGCGTGATCTGCTCGGTCACGCCGACGCAGCTCTATGGCCGCCTGCTCGACAGGGATGCGCCCGAGGCGGCAGCCAAAGCCACGCAGTCCTATCGTTACGGCAAAGGCAACTTCCAGATCCACTACGCGCTCGATAAGCCACCGGCCTGGCGCGGCGCGGGCCTCGACAAGGTGGCGTTGCTGCATCTGACGCCGGGGTTGGACGGTGTGTCGAAAGCCTGCAACGAAGCGCTGCGCGGCCTGCTGCCGGAAGCGCCGACTATCTGCGTCGGCCAGCCGCACGCGCTCGACCCATCGCGCTGTCCGCAAGGCAAGGCGATCCTGTGGCTGCAACTGCCGGAGGCGCCGCGCCACATCAAAGGCGATGCCGCGGGCAAGCTCGAGGTTCCGGCCGACGGCCGCTGGAGCGAGGCGCTGCGCGAGGCCTATGCCGATCGTGTCGAGGCGATCCTCGCCCACCATATCGACGGTTTTCGCGACACCATAATCGCGCGCCGCGCCTATTCGCCGGCCGATCTGGAAGCGATGAACATCAACCTGGTCGGCGGCGATCCTTATGGCGGCTCGTCGACCATCGACCAATCTTTCCTGTGGCGGCCGTTCAAGGCCAGCCGCAACCACGAGACCGGCATCAAGGGCCTCTACCACATCGGCGCCTCGACCCATCCGGGCGCCGGCCTTGGCGGCGGCTCCGGCTTCCTTTTGGCGGGGAGGCTCTGATGGAACAGAAGCTTCCCGAAAAGCGCCAACGCATCTCGACCCTCGGCCAGATCGGCCTGCAGCAATTCGCGCCCTATCTGATGAACCGCATCATGGGCCGCTACAACGCCACGCTGCGCGAGGATTTTCGCAAGCAGGGCCTGACCATCCCGCAGGTGCGCACGCTGGCCGTGCTCTCGGTCACCGACGGCGTCACCGTCAACGATCTCTCGGTCTACACGGTGATCGAGCAGTCGACCTTGAGCCGCACGCTGGATACGCTTGAAGGCCAGGGCCTGGTGCGGCGCGAGCAGGGCGTCACCGACAGCCGCTTCCGCCATGTTTTTCTGACCGATGACGGCCGCGCCCTTTTCACGCGCGCCTGGCCTGCCATGCACGACGCCTTCGAGGCGATGTTCGACGATGTCGACGATGCCGAATACGCCGCGCTGATCGCGACGCTGCAAAAAATGCTGAAGAACATCCGCAAGCACGAAATCTAGATATACGCGCCGCCCCCGATGGCAACGGGAAGGCGGCAACGAAAGGAGGCAGAGATGGCCGAACGGTCTTTTGCCAAGGAAGTCGAAAAGCTGAGGCTCGGTGCCGGCGAGGAATTCGCCGGCGAGGGCATCCTCGCCATCACCAAGGCGTTGCTGCAATGCGGCGTCGGCTATGTTGGCGGCTACCAGGGCGCGCCGATCAGCCATCTGATGGACGTGCTGGCCGACGCGCAGGCTATTCTGGGTGAGCTCGGCGTGCATTTCGAGGCCAGCGCCTCGGAGGCGACCGCCACCGCCATGCTTGCCGCATCCGTGCACTACCCGATCCGGGGTGCCGCGACCTTCAAGTCGACGGTCGGTACCAACGTCGCTTCCGACGCGTTGGCCAATCTCGCGTCGGGCGGAGTCACCGGCGGCGCGCTGATCATCGTCGGCGAGGACTATGGCGAAGGCTCCTCCATCATGCAGGAGCGTAGCCACGCCTTCGCCATGAAGAGCCAGGTCTGGCTGCTCGACCCGCGCCCGAACCTGCCCTCCATCGTCAAGGCGGTCGAGGACGGCTTCGAACTGTCGGAAATCTCCAACACGCCGGTGATGCTGCAGGTGCGCATCCGCTGCTGCCATGTGCATGGCCACTTCATCGCCAAGGACAACAAGCGCCCGCCAATGACGGTCGCCGATGCGCTGGAGGCGCCGCGCCGCGACACCGGCCGCATCGTGCTGCCGCCTGCCTCCTTCCTGCATGAGAAGGAGAAGGTCGCCAAGCGCTGGCCGGCGGCGGTCGATTTCATCAAGAGCCGCAAGATCAACGAGATATTCGGATCGGACCACGGCTCGGTCGGCATCGTCATGCAGGGTGGCATGTACAATTCCGTCATCCGCGCGCTGCAGCGGCTCGGCCTCGCCGACACCTATGGCGACACCGACGTGCCGCTTTATGTGCTGAACGCCGTCTACCCGCTGGTCGATGACGAGTTCCTTTCCTTCTGCGAGGGCAAGCAGGCGGTGCTGGTCGTTGAGGAAGGCCAGCCCAATTATATCGAGCAGGCTTTTGCCGCGATGCTGCACAAGGCGGGGCGCGGCACCAGGCTGGTTGGCAAGGAACATCTGCCGATGGCCGGCGAATATACCGGGCAGGTGATGCTCGACGGCATCGGCTCCTTCCTGCGCGCCAACGCCCCGCATCTGCTGCCGGGCGAGGTCCGCGCGCCGAACAAGCTGGGCGAGGGCGTCGACACCGCCGACCTCATCAATGTCGTGCCCGGCCGGCCGCCGGGCTTTTGCATAGGTTGCCCCGAGCGGCCGATCTTCGCCGCAACCAAACTGGTCGAGCAGGAGCTCGGCAAGCACCACATCGCTTCCGACATCGGCTGCCATCTGTTCTCGATCATGCCGCCCTTCGAGCTCGGCGCCACCACCATGGGTTACGGACTGGGGCCGGCGTCGGCTTCGGCTTTCAACTCGCCCGATGCAAAACGCCGTTCGATTTCCTTCGTCGGCGACGGCGGCTTCTGGCACAACGGCCTGAGCTCTTCGATCGGCAACGCCGTCTTCAACAAGAATGACGGCGTCATCGTCATCGTCGACAATTTCTATTCCGCCGCCACCGGCGGCCAGGACATCCTGTCCTCGCGCGCCTCGAACCGGACGAAGTCGACCAGGCATCCGATCGATGAAGCGGTGAAAGGCATGGGCGTCAAATGGCTGCGCCACATCGACCGCACCTATGATGTAGGCAAGATTCGCGCCGCGCTGCGCGAGGCGCTGACGACAGAGGAGAAGGGGCCGAAGGTCATCGTCGCCTCCTCCGAATGCATGCTGAACCGCCAGCGCCGCGAGAAGCCGCTGGTCGACAAGGCGATCAAGGGTGGGACAAGGGTAGTCAAGCCGAAGTTCGGCGTCGACGAGGACATCTGCACTGGCGACCATGCCTGCATGCGGCTTTCCGGCTGCCCGTCGCTGTCGGTGAAGTCGCTCGACGATCCGCTGCGCGACGACCCCGTCGCCTCGATCGACCAGAACTGCGTCGGCTGCGGCAATTGCGGCGAGGTGGCGGATGCCGCCGTGCTCTGCCCGTCCTTCTACCGCGCCGACGTCGTCCACAATCCCGGACGCTGGGACCGTTTCCTCGAAAGCGCCCGCCGCGCCGTGATCGGTCTCTTGCAGCGGCGCCGCGAAAGCCGCCGCCTGATGTTCGCCGATGCTTGACCAGGCTTCTCCACTGCGCCCGAAGGCGGGCGCCCATGACGACGAGCGCGTCATCAAGCTTGCCGTGCTCGCGGTCGGCGGCCAGGGCGGCGGCGTGCTCGCCGACTGGATCACCGACGTCGCCGAGCGCAACGGCTATATCGCGCAGTCGACATCCGTGGCCGGCGTCGCCCAGCGCACCGGCGCCACGATCTATTATATCGAGATGGCCCGAGACACCGGCCGCCTGCCGGTCTTCGCACTGTCGCCCTCGCAAGGCGATGTCGACATATTGATCGCCGCAGAGCTGATGGAAGCCGGCCGCGCCATCATCCGCGGCTTCGTCACGCCCGAGCGCACGACGCTGATTGCTTCCTCGCACCGCATCGCCGCCGTCTCGGAAAAGATCGAGCCCGGCGACGGCCGCGCCTCGTCGGACAAGGTGCACGCAACGGCGCAGGCGGCCGCGAAACGCTTCATCGCCTTCGATATGGAGCGGATCGCCGCCGACAACGGCACCATGATTTCTGCCAGCCTGCTCGGCGCGCTGGCCGGCTCCGGTGCGTTGCCCTTCACCCGCGAGAGCTATGAGCAGGCGGTCAGTGCCGGCGGCCGTGGCGTCAAGGCGAGCCTCGCCGCCTTCGGCGCGGCTTACGACCGCGCGTGCGGCATCGCGACAGCGCCGGCTGGCGCGAGGGCAGTCGCGAAACCTGCCGCTGCCGAGTCAACGGCGAAGGTCAGTGGGCCGGAAACTCTGCTGAAGGGCTGGCAGGAGCTTGCCGCCCGCGTCGCTGCGCTGCCGGTGCCAGCGCGCGACATGGCGGAACGCGGCCTGAAGAAGGTCGTCGACTACCAGGACATCGCCTATGGCGGCGAATATCTCGACCGGCTGGACAAGGCGGTCGCGCTGGACGGTGCGGAGCGCGGCTACGCGCTGTCGATCGCTGCCGCGAAACATCTGGCCAACGCCATGTGCTACGACGACATGATCCGCGTCGCCGATCTGAAGACGCGTTCGACCCGCGACAGCCGCGTGCGCAGGGAGGTCGGCGTCAAGGAAGGCTCGGTCCTCCAGGTGACCGAATATTTCCATCCGCGCATCGAGGAATTCTGCGGCACGCTGCCGGTGGGGCTCGGCAGCTATATCGAGAACCGGCCGAGGCTCGCCGCTTTCCTCGACCGCCGCATCAATCGCGGCCGCCGCATCCGCACCGACAGTTTTACCGGCTTCGCCATGCTCTGGCTCATCGGCGGCCTGCGCCGCTGGCGCCGCCGCCTGCTGCGTCACAGGATAGAGGTCGAGCATCTGGAGCGCTGGTACGGCCTGGCGCTTGGCTATGTGCCGCAAGATTGCGCGCTTGCGACCGAAATCCTGAACTGCCGTCGCCTGATCAAGGGCTACAGCGACACCCACGCCCGCGCCCAGTCGAAATTCGACCGCGTGCTCTCGGCGCTCGCCATGCTCGAGGGCCGTGAAGACGCCGCCGACTGGCTCCGCCGCCTGCGCGAGGCGGCGCTGAAGGACGAGAAGGGCGACATGCTGGACGGCGCGCTGAAGACCGTGGCGACGCTTGGCGATAGCACCGCCCGCTAACGAACATGTGATCCATCCCGCTCCGACGGATTTCGACCCTCGCCTCCGTTTCACGGAGGTAGGGATGAATTACGGAGACAACGCATGTTCACGAAATATTTCTGCCCATTGCCTTGGCCGCCGGCACATTGATGCTGTCCGCCGTCGGCTCGCTGGCCATGCCGATGGCCAAGCCCAGTGCAGCCTCGCTGCCGACTGAAACCGTCGGCTGGCGCTGCGGTCCCGGCTTGCACATGAACCGGTGGGGCAATTGCGTGCCGAACGGCCGCCGGTTCATCCGGCCGGTGCGCCACTGGCATCCCGGCTTCTGGTATCACCACCACTGGCACCCCGGCCATTGGAGCTGATGATCGGCCGAGGGGATTGAACGCCCGCGCTGGAAATGGCGCGGGCTTTTTCTGACCTCCCACACGAGGGATTCATGTCGGTGGGCTTCCCGAAAACCGTCCTAATTGACCGAAGCCCCTCAGCTTCGCCATAGGATGACGAACTGACAGACTCCTTGGCTAATCTCCATACTATGCCAATGTAGGCACGATCCGGATTGAAGACTCACACCACCAAATCCCGCATCGGCTTCACCGCCGCCGACTCGGGAAACACCTTGTCGCCGAGCACCGCCGCAGACAGCCCGAACTGGTCCGCGAGCAGGCCCTTCAGCACCGCGCGCACATCGCTGGTCGGCGCGAGGTCGCGTTGTTCGTAAAGCTGAGCCGGCTTCAGCCCCGGCCAATCGGCGATGACGCGGCCGCCCTTGATTGCGCCGCCGGCGAGCAGCACCACCGTTCCGGTGCCGTGGTCGGTGCCGACCGTGCCGTTGATGCGCGCCGTGCGTCCGAACTCGGTGATCGCGACGACAGCCGTGTCCTTCCACCGCTCGCCGAGCCCGTTCTCGAATTCCTCGAAGGCGCCGTCCAGGCCGCCAAGCAGATTGGCGAGCCGGCCGGTGGCGCCGCCTTCGTTGACATGCGTGTCCCAGCCGTCGAAGGCCAGTGCCGCGATGCGCGGCCCGTCATCGGCAGCCATAAGCCTCGCCGCGCCCTGCGCCGACTGTCGCATGCCGGCGGCATTGGCGAGGCCGCCCTTCGGCTTCATTGTCTTGCCGTCGAGCTGGTCGCTCGTTGCCATTCGTTCGGCGTCGAGGCCTTTCTGCAGTGCTGCCGCCAGAACCGGGTCGCGATGGTTGTAGAGGTCGAGCACGCGCTCGGCCAAGGCGTCGCCGGGCGTAGGCAGGGCCTGCGGCGCCCAGCCGAGCACGGGGGCGGCACCGCGGATCACCAGCGGCGTCGAAGGCCCGACCGCGAGCCCGCCGGCCTTCGCTATCCTGTCGCCCGCCGGCAGGTTGGCTAAAGCCCGGTTGAGCCAGCCGGTGGCGGCGTTCCCGGGGCCGGGCAGGCCGCTCTCCAGCACGTCCTGGCCGTCGAAATGCGAGCGGTCGCGATAGCCGGTCGCCGCCGCGTGCACCACCGCTGCCTTGCCTGCCTTGAACAGGCGCGCAAACACCGGCATTGCCGGGTTGACGGCGAAGAAGCCGTCGAGCGGCAATGCCGGGTTGGCGCCTGAGAGCGAAAGCGCGATGTCGCCATGCAGGCCGGCATAATCTGGATCGCCGACCGGCCCGACCGTCGACAGCCCGTCCAGCGCGCCGCGCAGCACGATGACGATCAGGCGCGGGTCGCGGTTGGCGGCGGCGCGCGCGAAGCGTGGCAGATAGGCCCAGGCAAACAGCGCGCCGCCGGTCATCAGCACCGCGCGGCGGGACAGGTTTGGGGTATCGCAAAGAAGGCTCACGGCCGCATCTCCATTCTCTTCACCGACGCTGGAATTCCGGCGCCATCAACAGCAGCGCCAGGCCCTGCTGCCTGGACTCGGCACGCGAAATGGCCTGCCGTGTCTCCGCCGATACGGACGTGCCGACCAGCGATGCCAGCATCTCGTTGGGATCGCCGATGTCGTCCGCTTGCTTTGCGGCCTGCCAGGCGATGTCCAGCCGCGTCTTGAGACCCTCGGCGGAAGCCCATGCGTCCGTCTGGTCGGAAAAGCCGTTCGGCCCCGGCGGCTGCCACAACGGTTCGCCGAGCACGCTCAGCCAGCGAAGCGACCGTTGCGGTTCGTTGCCGGCGGTAGCGCCGACCGCCCGCCGCAGCGCGTCGACATAGTCCAGTGGCGAGCGCAGCTTCGTGAGCGGCGTCGACCAGGCTTCGGGCATGTCGATCAGCGTCAGCGCGATCGACCGAAGGTCGCCGTCGGTCTTGGTGAAGACGGTGGCAAGGCGGGCGACTGCCGCCGGCGGCGGGTCGTCCGCGATGAAATGGCGGGCAAGCTTGGTGGCGATGTGCCGCGCGGTGGCCGGATGGCGGGCAATGTCGTTGAGCGCGGCTTTCGCCTGGCCCATGCCGCCGTCGGGATAGGTCTTGCCGAGCAGCACCGCCTTGCCCGGCTGATGCGCATTGGCGTTGAAGACGAAGGTTCCCGGCTCGCCGAGCCACCCCTCGCGTCCAGCCATCGTCCAGCCGGTCAACATGCCGGCGAAACTGGTGACGTCGGCCTGGTCGTAGCCGCTGCCGACGCCGAGCGTATGCAACTCCAGGATCTCGCGGGCGAGGTTCTCGTTGAGGCCGCGGCTGCGTCGCTTGCCGGCGCGTGAGTCCGGCCCGATCGACTGCTGGTTGTCGAGAAAAAACAGCATGGCCGGATGATGCTCGACCGCCAGCAGCATGTCGGCGAAGCGGCCGAGCACGAAGGGGCGGATCGCCTCGCGCTCGAAGGCGCCGGCGCTTGCCCGCACGACCGGCGCCTTGGCGACGGAAACGCAGAAATGGTTCGACCAGAAGCCGACCAGCCTTTCCACGAAGCCGGGTGTCGCAGCGAGCGCCTTGTCGAAACGGGCCTGCGCTTCGTCGCGATAGATATCGGCCTCGACGCGCGGCACCGCCGGCTTGTTTTTTGTCTCGGTTTGGGCCCCCGGCTCTTCCGCGGCCGTCGGCTGCATGGCGACCGCCGCCTTCTCGGCCCGCGCCGCCTTGCGCTCCATGGCTGCCGCCATGCTGGCCTGGATCGCCGCGGTGCTGTCGAGCAACCCGGCATTCCTCGGATCGTCGGGGGAAATAAGCGCGATGTCCTGCTGCTTGAGCTCGGCCTTGAGGTAACCGCGCGGATCGGCGGCGATCTTGCCGAGGTCGTCGCCGGCTTTTGCGCCGAGGCCGAAGCGGTTGAGCGCGACCACAGCCGGATCGGGCGAGGTGGGATTTGAAACCGGTGCGGCCAACGAAGCCTCCGTTGAGGCCGACGCCGATCGCGTCGGCCGGCATGTTTATGGACAGCAAGGTCACATGACGCCGGCCGCAGAACGGCGTCACGAGCGGCTCATCACCAGCGGCGCCAGTGGTGCCAGCGATGATAGGGATGCCAGCCCGGGCCGATATAGACGCGCGGTCCGCCCCAGTAATAATAGCCGGGATAGATCACGCGGCGGTTGGGTACGCAGCGACCCCAGTGGTTGGGATGCCAGCCTGGACCGCAGCCCCAGGCGACGTGTTCGACAAGCGCGGGCGCCGGCGCAACCGGTGCGATCGGCATCGCCGAGGCGGCGCTTGCCGCGGCCGTCCCGCCGATGGCGAGCGCGGCCGCGATCGAATATCTTGTCAGACTGTTCATGGGATACTCCCGAAAGTTTCGACGTTAAGAGAACCTGCCCGCCAAAGGCGGCCGCAGGCCTGTCCCTCTTCCCTTGAACGGGGCGTGCCCGCCCTTTCCGTCGCTGCCTATTGCGATTTTTTTGCCGGCGGCTGCCTGCCGGCACGCCGCAGCAGGGCGTCCGCCAGCAACTGGCGGTCCTCCGGCGAGCTTGATGCCGCGAATTCGATGATGCGCTGTTCCAGCCTCGTGCGGACGGTAACGTCGGCATTGCGCGCCCGCTCGATCGCTGCGGCCAGGGCAGCGGTATCAACCGTCGGCTGTTGCAGGAGGTTGGCGGCCTCGCGCCGAGCGGCCTGGCCGTCGAGGATGACATCCCGCGATTCCCGGCGCACCTCGCGCAGTGCCTGGCGGAAAACCTTGCGGTCGGCGGCGGGCAGCCGGCCGCCCGCCGATTCCAGCGAATAGCCTGGATTGGATTTGCCGATCAGCCATCCTGCGCCGCCGGCGAGCGCGCCGATCAGAAAGACGTTGAGCAGCAGCGATGCCGCGACAAGACGGGGGCTCATAGGTCTTCCTCGTAAGGATCGGCGTCGGGGCCGGCGTCGCCGAACGACGTCGCATTGGCGTCCATGACATACTGGTCGGACTGGATATCCGGGTTGACGACGGTTACCAGCGCCAGCCCGGCCACGGCGCCGGCAAGCCCGGCGCCAGCTAGCCCGAAGCCCATCCACCAGAACCGCCGGCGGCGCCCCTGCCTGACCTCGGTCGCGGCCAGGGCGACAATGGCGCCATGGAGTGTCGGGCTGGGTGCTTCGACCCGATGCCGGTCGAGCATGGCGTCGAGCCTGCCGGCGCGCCTCAGAACGGCGCGGCCCTCGTCGGTCTCGGCAAACAGCAAGGCAGCTGCCTGTTCGGCCTGCGGCCAGCGATGCAAGGCGCTGCCATAAGCATCCGCCAGCGCGGCGAAGCGCCCGGCATCCATTGGCCCATCTGCGGTTTTCTCAGCCATCTCGTTCCCCCTTCCACCGTTTTGACGTGGCCCCCCACGCCGCGGTCCTCAAAATTCGCAGTCCCTTCGAGATCTCAGTCATCGCCATCTCCCGCGAGCATGGCCTGCAACGAGCGACGTCCCCGCGCGAGCAAACTTTCCAGCGCATCGACACTGACCTGCATGGCGCCGGCGGCCTCGATGTTGGACAGTTCCTGATAATACACCAGCACGATTGCCTCGCGCTGGCGCGGCGCGATGCGCTGCAGCGCCTGTTGCACCCTGCGCTCGTCGTCGCCCGGCAAGGCATCGGGAAGCGGTGCCTCATCGGCCACCTCCGGCAGCTCGTCCGTCGTCCATTCGCGCCGGCGCCGCAGCCGGTCGTAGCAAAGGTTGAGCGCGACGCGGTGGATCCAGGTGTCGAAGCGCGCGCGTCCCCGGCGCCAGCCCGAGGCGTGGCGCCAGATGCGCACGAAAGTCTCCTGGGCGACGTCTTCGGCCTCCGCCGCGTCGCCGAGCATGCGCGTGGCAAGAGCCAGGACGCGCGGCAGCTTGCGCGCCACCATCGCGTGCACGGCGGCCACGTCGCCGGCACCGATGCGGCGTACCAATTCCTCGTCCGGATCGGCGCCCATCAAACTGGGCGCTCGCGATTGTCATTATGCGGCATAACCTCTCGGTCATTGCTCCTGATTGGGAGCGGTTTTGTGGCCCGGCCTCTCGTCGGCGCCGAGCACGCCGTCACCGTTCTCGTCCAGCCTGGCGAAGCGTTTGGCCAGCAGGGCATCGAGCTCGGCCTTGTCGACGAAGCCGTCCTTGTCGGTGTCCATGCGCGCGAAGGATTTGGCCGGATCGCCTTTGGCCTTGCGCTCGGTCTGGAAAGCGGTCCACTCGGCCAGGCTGACCTTGCCGTCATTGTCGGTATCGGCCCGCATGAACGCCTTTTCGCGGCGCGCCTCGAACTTTTCCAGGGTGAGGCCGGACTTGGTGGGGTCAGACATGGCGGCAGCGGGAGCCGAGGTGCCCGGCGACGTCTGGGCCGGTGCCGGGGCAGGGGTCGGCGTCGTTGTCTGGCCGACCGCGGCCGCGATCTGCAAACCAAGGGCAACGACGAATATCGTGGGGCGGATCATGCTCTCGTCTCCGGTTGGGCGCGGCCATTGGCGGCCACGCTTCAGCCGTTGAACGCGGCGACGAGCAAAATCCGTCGGTCTTTTCGACCGGACAAAAAATCCACCGGGCCCGGCGGCGCCGGACGGAGCGTCCCTGAAGGAACGGAAAGCGACTTCTATCTCGGGTTGTCGACTTCCACCAACTGCTCCGGCTTGAAACCGGCATGCTGCGGGGTCCAGACGTCGCCCTCGCGGTTGAACCAATGGCACAGATACGTGCCGGAGGCCGCGCCGTCGCTGACGGTCATATCCGGGCCTCCGGATTTCAGCCTGACGACGTCTCCGGTCTTGAAACTATTGGGCATTTCGACCTCCCATGCTGACAAGGCGAGTTTCCCACCAACGGCGATTCCCGACAATAGCCGAGATGTGTCGATGACGTGGTGCAGGGCCGGGGATGCGGGGGAGAAAACTGGTGCCGCTTAGGTGACTCGAACACCTGACCCCATCATTACGAATGATGTGCTCTACCAACTGAGCTAAAGCGGCCCGGGAAGCATTGGGCTTCCAGAATGGGCTGGGTGATAGACTCAACCGCTCGCTAATTCAAGATGGGCAGCGGTGAATTCCGGCCTCGTCGTCGGCAATTCCGATCTACGGTTACCGCGCAACGGGCACAGGCGCGGCCTGCGGCGGCGTGCGGGGCGGCCGCTGTTTACACCCGGCCGGGCGGAGCGGCCGGGCGAGCACTGACGAAAAATGTTGATTCTTCAACAAAAAATGCCGAAATGGCGTTGGCCGGCAAGGCAGCCGCTCGCCCGTTGATTGATTGGTCGCCTGCGGCTAACGATCAGGCGAATTGTGAGCGAAAGCGCAGAGGGAGCTCGCTTGGACCCCATCGAGAAAGCGATCCGCAATGCCTTCGAGAAAGGCAATGCCGAGGACCGGGCGTTCCGCGAAAAGGTCTATCGATCGGCCTTTGCCGCGCTCGACCGCGTGTTGCAGGCCAATCCGAACGTTACGGTCGAGGCCGCCATAAGCCGCCGCAAGGCGGTGCAGGCCAAGATCACCGAGATCGAATCCGAATTCCTGCCGGCCGTCCCCGACGTAACGCTGCCGCCGGAGAACGTCGCACCGGCCGGCAATGGCGCGCCTGGTCCCCGCGTCGACGAACCAGTCGCTTCGGCCGCGCCGTCGGTCGACGCGCCGCTGCCGCCGTCGCAAACCGCGCCGTCGCCCTCGATCACCGTTGACGGCCCGGTCCAGCCCGATGCTTCGGACCAGCCTCGCTCGCGCGTGCTGCCGCGTGTGCCCGATATCATGCCGGACGAAGCCGCGCTGCCCGATGCGCCGTCGCTCGATGACTCGCCGGGCGCTCCGGTCGGCAACGGCGCCCAGGTCGCGCCGGACCGCGACGAGCGGCGGATCAGGGGGCGGCGCCTGCCGCTGACCGCGATCTTCGTCGTCGCGACACTGCTCGCGGCCGCCGGCATCGGCCTCTATTTCGCGAAACAGACCGGGGTCTTCAAGACCGCGGCCGAGCTCAACACCGGCCCGCCGGAGCCGACGCCGACGCTGGACGACGAGGACTCCTCGCAGCCGGCCGAACCCGGGTCACCGCAGAAGCCGGGTGAGGCGGATCAGTCGAAGAACTGGATCAACGTCTTCTCGCCCGCCGATCCGACCCATGTCAGCGCGCCTTCCGACGCCGGCGCCGACGTGATGAAGGACGACACCGGCCAGTTCCTGCGCATCCGTTCCGGCGCATCGGGCTCGGCCATTGCCTTCGATGTCGGCCAGGGCGTGCTGGAGAAGCTTGCCGGCAAGCATGCCATGTTCGACATCGTCGCCCGCTCGGAAGAAGGCAAGGAGACGCAGATATCGGTCGACTGCAATTTCGGCGATCTCGGCGATTGCGGCCGCAAGCGCTACGCGGTCGGCCACGAGCGCAACGAATATCTGTTCGACGTGCAGTTCCCCAACAAGCACCCGGGCGCCGCCGGCACCATCGCCGTCAACTCCGACTTCGACCAGAAGGGCAAGTCCGTCGATATCTACGAGATCCGCGTTTCGATCGCGCAGTGATCGCGTCTGTGTACCTGCCGAAGCAGGCGCAGCACCCCGCCCGGCGCTTCGCGCCGACCTGCCCATCAAGGGGAGGTAGGACGGAGCGCCATCCCCCTACCTCCCCTTGATGGGGAGGTCGCGCCGAAGGCGCGGGTGGGGTGCTGCGCCGTCGTTGGATTTTCTAGCTGTCGAGCAACGCCTGCAGCGTCTCGATGCGGTCGGCTTCCGCGGCCGGCTTGTCCCAGCGCAGCCGCGAAATGCGGGGAAAGCGCATCGCGACGCCTGATTTGTGGCGGGTCGAGCGGTTGAGGCCTTCGAACGCCACCTCCAGCACCAGGCCGTTCCCGCGGTCCGCGCGCACCGAGCGTACCGGCCCGAAACGCTCGATCGTGTTGTCGCGCACATATTTGTCGATCTCTCTCAGTTCCTCGTCGGTGAAGCCGAAATAGGCCTTGCCGACCGGCACCAGCTCCTCCGCGCCGTCTGGGCCGGCCCAGACGCCGAACGTGTAGTCGGAATAGAAGCTCGAGCGCTTGCCATGGCCGCGCTGCGCGTACATCAGCACCGCGTCGATGGTGTGCGGGTCGCGCTTCCACTTGAACCATGGACCTTTCGGCCGGCCGGCAAGATAGGGCGAATCCCAGCGCTTCAGCATCACCCCTTCGATGATCGGGTGCGGCGGCGCCTGGCGCAGCCGCTCCAGCGTCTCCCAATCAGGGAACTCGACCAGCGGCGAGAGGTCGAAGCGGCTGGGGTCGAGCGTCCTGAAGAAGGCCTCGAGGCGCTTACGGCGCTCGGCGAAGGGCAGCGGACGCAAATCCTCGCCGTCGATCTGCAGCGCGTCGTAGCAGCGCATGAAAGCGGGATATTGCTGCTGGATTTTTGGCGACACGCTCTTGCGGTTCAGCCGCTGCTGCAGGTCGGAGAAAGTCCCTGTCGCCTCGCGCGGATCGCCGACCAGCAGCTCGCCATCGAGCGTCGCTTCGAAATTCATTGCCGCGGCAAGGTCCGGAAAGGAGCCGGACACATCGTCGCCGGTGCGCGAATAGAGCCGACGGACGCCGCCTTCGCACACCGCCTGCACGCGGATGCCGTCCCATTTCCATTCCGCCGCATAGGCGGCCGGTTCGAGTTTTTCGAGGTCGCCATCGTCGACGGCGTTGGAGAGCATCACCGGCCGAAACAGCGCCAGCGCCGTGCTCCTCGGCTTTTCCGCCCGACCTTCCAGCCAGGCGAACAGCTCCGTGTAAGGCGGCGTCAGCCCGTGCCAGAGTTCTTCGATCTCGGCGACGTCGACCTTGCCGAGGTCGGCCAGCGCCTGTTTGGCGAGACGGGCCGACACGCCGATGCGCAAACCCCCGGTCACCAGCTTGATGATGGCGAAGCGCGCCGCGATGCTGGCGTCGTCGAGCAGCCGCGCCAGCACCTTTGGCCCATCCGACCGGCTGGCGGCCTGCAGCTTGCCGACTACTTCGGCAAGCGTTGGCACATGGTTGGGAATATGCCCAGCCGGCTTCGGCCAGACCAGCGACACCGTCTCGGCGAGGTCGCCGACATAGTCGTAGGAATAGCCGAACAGCACCGCGTCCATGCGTTCGACCACCAGCGTGCGCAGCATGGCCGGCTTCACCGCCGCGATCGACAGGTCGCCGGTGATCGCCGCCAGCGCCAGCCCGCGATCGGGGTCCTCGACGCTGCGGAAATAGTCTCTGAGCAGCGTCAGCTTGCCGTTGCGCGACGGCGTCAGGACAAGGCGGTCGAGGAGTTCGGCGAAGCGGTTCATGGCTGGGTGCACCACGCCAATGGCGAAAGCCAGCGCGAGGCGCCCCCCTCTGGCCTGCCGGCCATCTCCCCCTCAAGGGGGGAGATCGGATGTCGTTTCGGCTTTCGCCAATCTTCAACGTTGCGGAAGATGAGCCGGCGATGAAGCTGCCAATCTCCCCCCTTGAGGGGGAGATGTCCGGCAGGACAGAGGGGGGCGCCGTAGAGCTCGTCGGTGGCGATTGGCAAACCCTGATGCATCAATCGCCCTCGTCCTCATACCCCACCAGATGCAGCGGCCTCGCCGCGATGCCTTCCAACTCGCACCAGCGCACCAGCGCTTCCTCGCGGCCATGCGTCACCCAGATTTCCTTAGCGCCCGTTTCCTTGATCGTGATGATCAGCTCGTCCCAGTCGGCATGGTCGGAAATGATCAGCGGCAGCTCGACGCCGCCCTGCTTGGCGCGCTGGCGGATGCGCATCCAACCCGAGGCGAAGCAGGAGATGGGGTCGGGAAAACGCCGCGCCCAGCGGTCGGCGAAGGCCGACGGCGGCCCGACGACGATCGCGCCCGCGAAATCTGCCTTGCCGCCAGTCTCGACGGTCCCCGGTTCAAGCCGGCCGAGATCGATCCCCTGGCTTTGATAGTATTCGCTGAGCTTCGCCAGCGCGCCGTGGATGTAGATCGGCCTGTCATAGCCGGCGTCACGCAGCAGTCGCATCACGCGCTGCGCCTTGCCGAGCGCATAGGCGCCGATCAGATGCGATCGTTCGGGAAACTGCACCGCCGATTTGAGCACGCGCGCAATCTCTTCATGGTCCGGCGGATGCCGGAACACCGGCAGGCCAAAGGTCGCCTCGGTGATGAAAACATCGCACCGGATTGGCTCGAACGGCAGGCAGGTTGCGTCCTTCTGGCGCTTGTAGTCGCCGGAGGCGACGATGCGCATGCCCTGGTGCTCGACGGCGATCTGGGCCGAGCCCAGCACATGCCCGGCCGGGTGGAATGTGACGGAAACGCCATTGATGTCCACCGTTTCGCCAAGTGTCGCGGCCTGCGTCGTTCCGGCGAAATCCTCGCCATAGCGCAGCCCCATGATGTCGAGCGTCTGTTGCGTTGCCAGCACCGAGCGGTGGCCGGAGCGCGCATGGTCGGAATGGCCGTGCGTGATCAGCGCCCGCTCGACAGACCGTACCGGGTCGATGAAGAAATCGCCGGGCGGGCAGTAGAGGCCTTCCGGCCGGGATTTGAGCAGGTCGCTGGCGCGCATCGCTCCAAGATAGTGGCTAAATATGCCGTGGGAAGCCTGTTGCAAGAGACTGCTGACTCGTCCTGGATCGTGATGGCGTTTTCGTTGAAACGCCATCACGATCCAGCTCTTTGGAGCATGATCTCTCTCCGAAAACCGGTTCCCACTTTTTGCTTCGCTGACCTTCAGTTTCGGGATCATGCTATGGAGCCGGCCGCCGGCCCCTCGCCGGTGGGATTCTTCACAGATGAAACCGCTCCAGGCCTCGTCGGGCGATTTGAACGCCGACCGTCGCGCCGATTTCGCCGAGATGCTGCTCGCCTCGGGCGAGCCCGCGCAGGCGGCGGAGCTTTTGCTCGGCGCGCTGGAACTCGCGCCGCGATGGGCCGCCGGCTGGTTTCGCCTCGGCGAGATGCAGGAAGCCGCTGGCCTGCTCGACCAGGCCGCGCGAGCCTGGACCACGGCGCTGAAGCTGGAGCCGGCGGATCGCCTCGGCGCCGCGCTGAAGCTTCAGCTGATAGGCGAGGCGCCGGCTGCTGCGGCGCCGCCCAGCGCCTTCGTCGAGACTTTGTTCGACCACTACGCCGACAGTTTCGAAGAATCGCTTGTCGGGAAGCTCGGCTACGGGCTGCCGGATTTTCTCAGGCTCGCCATCCGCAAGGCAAGGCCCGGCCGGTTCCGGCTGGCGCTCGACCTCGGCTGCGGCACCGGCCTGATGGGCGAGAGGCTGCGCCCGCTCGCCGACCGGCTGGAGGGCTACGACATTTCCGTCGGCATGCTGAGGAAGGCGAAGGCCAAAGGCATCTATGACCAGCTGGCCAGGGCCGACCTTCAGCATTTCTCTCGCACCGGCGACAGGGCTGACCTTGTGGTCGCGGCCGACGTGTTCATCTATGTCGGCGCGCTTGAACGCATCGTCGGCGCGATTGCACGCATGCTTGCCGATGGCGGCATATTCGCGTTTTCGCTCGAGTCGCTTGCCGGCGGCGGTGATTTCGCCCTGCGGCCGTCACGGCGTTATGCCCATTCCGAGGCTTATGCGCGGCGCGTGCTTTCCGCCAACGGGCTTGCTGTCCTGTCGCTGGAAAGCACGGTTATCCGGCACGACCGGAGTGACCCGGTCGTGGGCCTTGCCATCGTGGCTGGCTTCCCGGCTACCAGGGAGAAGAGTCCGGAAACCACATGAGCCCGCGCTTGCTGCGAAAACGCCTGAATGGCATGGTCGGGGGCGCGGGGAGGATACGACGAGGAGATATCCATGCGCTGGACCATGGTTGCGTTGGCGTCTTGCCTGACGGTCGCCGGATGTGTCGGCGGCACGTCGCTGGCCGAGCGCCAGGACGAGGATGTCCAATCCTCATTGCAATATGACGATGTGCCTTGCGATCAACTGGTGGCGCAGCGCAATCAGCTGGCACAGCAGAACAATCTGCCTGCCACCGCCAAGCCGGGCTTCTCCAATCCGGCGATGGGCTTCGGCCCGTTCATACCCGACACGCGCTCCAAGGCACAGCGCGCCAGCAACAAGGCAAGCGGCGGGATCGACGCCATGAACCGTTCGATCGAGCGTCGCGACTGCGGCAAGCCGAAGAAGAAGGAGACGTTCGGGTTGCCTGGTTCGAAACCATCCTGAGAATTCGCTATCTCGCTCTACGATCGACCGACCGTCGAGCTTTCCCGAGCGCCCGAAAATTATGACCCGATGAACCTCACGGACCTCGGCGACCGCATCTGTATCCTGGGGCCATCCAACAGCGGCAAGTCCACTCTTGCCAATGCGATTGCGCGCAAGCTCGGCTGCGAAGCCATTCACCTCGATCAGCTCCATCACCTTCCCGATACGGACTGGGAGCCGCGTCCAAGGGACGAGTTCATCGCCCTGCACGATGCCGCGATAGCCGGCGAACGCTGGGTGATGGACGGAAATTATTCGGTTTGCATGCCGCAGCGCTTTCGGCGAGCGACCGGCCTGATTCTCCTGGAGATATCCACACCTATGAGCCTGCTGCGCTATTTTCGGCGAACGCTGTTCGAGACCGCCAGGCATGGCGCGTTGGAAGGCGGACGCGACAGCGTCAAATGGGATATGATCCACCATATCGCCGTGGTTCAACCGCGAAATCGCAAGCGATACCAGGCGATGTTCGATGCACTCGATCTGCCGAAGCTGCGGCTCGCCTCCGTGAGAGCGATCAAGCAATGCTTCCACGAATGGGGTTTGACTCCCGACTAATATCCGGCCTGTCTGTCGACTAGGTTTTCGAGCTTTTCGCCACGCTCGAAAGCCGCCATCTGGCGCAGCATGATCGGCGCCAGATGGGCGGGGTCCGACGTCGCCGCCGCGTGCGGTGTGACGAACACTTTCGCATGGCCCCACAGCGGGCTGGTCTTCGGCAGCGGCTCGACCTCGAACACGTCGAGGCTCGCTTCCTTCAGCGTGCCGTCCTCCAGCGCGCGCACTATGTCGGCGTCCTTCTGCAGCCGCCCGCGTCCGGCGTTGATCAGCACGGCGCCGCCCAGGCCGTTGCGCCGGCGCAGTTCCTTGAGCAGCCCGTAATTGACGATGCCCCGGGTTTGCGGCGTGAGCGGCAAGAGCACGACCAGGATATCGGTGGAGTTGAGGAACGGGATCAGCCCCGTCTCGCCGGCATAGGTCGAAACGCCCTTCATCGGCCGCTCGCTGCGCGACCAGCCGTTGACGGCAAAACCGAGCGAAAGCAGCACCGAGGCCGCGGCGCGGCCGAGATGGCCGAGGCCCATGATGCCGACGGAGATGTCGCCGGCCGGGCGCTGCGGCGGCTCGTGCCAGGTCTTCTTCGCCTGTTGCGCGCGGTAGAGCATGCCCTGGCGGTGATGGTCGAGAACCCGCCACACGACATATTCGGTCATGTATTGCGTAAGATTGTCGGCGACGACCTTGACGATCGGCACGTCGGGCAGGCCTGGATCGGCAAAGATGTGGTCGACGCCGGCGCCGATCGAAAAGATGGCGCGCAGATTGGGCAGCGACGACAGAAGATTGGGCTTTTGCTTCCACACCACCGCATAGGTGATCGACGGGTCGTTCGGGCCGTTCGGTTCCAGCACGACCTCGCGCTCGGCCGCGAGCAGTTCATGCCAGCGCTGCGGGTGAAAGCCGGTGACGGCAAGCAGGACTTTGCCTTTTTCCATTTGCGGATTTTTCTTCCCTGTTTTGCCGAAGCCGGTCGGATTATTCGCTGACCACGCCGGTCGGTGCCGTCTCGATCTTGAAGGCTGCCGCCATCAGCGCCCGCGTATAGTCGGTCTGCGGGCTGCTGAAAATCTGTTCGGACGTTCCAGCTTCGACGATCTGGCCATTGCGCATGACGATGACGTCATTGGCAAGGGCGCGCACGACTTTCAAATCATGGCTGATGAAGAGATAGGCGAGATTGTGCTTGGCCTGCAGGGCCCGCAACAGGTCGACCACTTGCGCCTGCACGCTCATGTCGAGCGCCGAGGTCGGCTCGTCGAGCATGACGAAGCGCGGGTTGAGCACCATGGCGCGCGCGATGGCGACGCGCTGGCGCTGGCCGCCCGAGAATTCATGCGGATAGCGGTGGCGCGTTTCCGGATCGAGGCCGACCTCCTTCAGCACGGCGACCACCTTGTCGTCGCGCTCGTCGGGCGAGAGCTTCGGCTCGTGGATCTTCAGCCCTTCCTCGATGATCTCCGAGACCGACAGGCGCGGGCTGAGCGACCCGAACGGATCCTGGAAGACGATCTGCAATTCACGCCGCAGCGGCCGCATGGCGCTGAAGGAGAGCTGGTTGATGTCCCGCCCATTGAAATTGATCGTGCCGTTCGAGGAGATCATCCGGGCGAGCGCCAGCCCGAGCGTCGTCTTGCCCGAGCCGGATTCGCCGACGACGCCGAGCGTCTGGCCGGCGCGCACGGCGACATCGATGCCGTCGACCGCCTTCACATGGTCGACCGTGGTGCGGAAGAACCCCTTCTTGATCGGGAACCAGACCTTGATGTCCTTGCCCGTCATGACGGGTTTGGCATTAGGATTGGCCGCCGGCGGCTTGCCCTTGGGCTCGGCCGCCAGAAGGTGCTTGGTATAGGCATGCTGGGGGTTGGCGAAGATTTCCTTCGTCGGCCCGCTCTCGACGATCTTGCCCTTGGTCATGACGCAGACGCGGTCGGCGATCCGGCGCACGATGCCGAGATCGTGCGTGATGAACAGCAGCGACATGCCCTTGCGGCTCTTCAGCTTCGCAAGCAGCTCGAGGATTTGCGCCTGCACGGTGACGTCGAGCGCGGTGGTCGGCTCGTCGGCGATCAAAAGCTCCGGCTCGTTGGCCAGGGCCATGGCGATCATGACGCGCTGACGCTGACCGCCGGAGAGCTGATGCGGATAGGCGTCGAGACGTTTTTGCGGATCGCGGATGCCGACTTCGTTCAGCAGTTCCAGCGTGCGGGCGCGGGCCGGCGCATCGCGCAAACCCTGATGCAGTTGCAGCACCTCGACGATCTGCTGCTCGATCGTGTGCAACGGGTTGAGCGAGGTCATCGGCTCCTGGAAGATCATGGTGACCTTGTTGCCGCGCACGCCGCGCAACGTCCTTTCGTTGGCGCTCAACAAGTCCGCGCCCTGGAACAGGATCTTGCCCGATGGATGGCTGGCCGCGGGATAGGGCAGGAGCTTCAGCACCGACAGTGCCGAGACCGATTTGCCGGAGCCGGATTCGCCGACCAGCGCCAGTGTTTCGCCCTTGGCGATATCGAAGGAGATGTGGTCGACGGCAATCGACTGATTGCCGCCTTGCGCGAAGGAGACGCTGAGATCGTGGACGGAAAGGAGGGGAGCGGTCATCCTTCAATTTCCGTGATAATTTTATCCAGGGCGGAAATTTCCGGTCGGACGATCGAAATCTCGGCTGTCAACTGAGGAGGAACGAGTCTATCCGGCGCGACAGAATAGGTGCCTTTCAACCTGGTATCGGCAGTCAGGAATTGTGCGCAGCCGAAATGCATCGCCGTGGAAAGGTGAATCGCATCTGGTAGCCTGAGAGAAACGAATTTTGAACGAAGCTGTGCCGCGTGCCACAGGACTTCGCGAGTTACCGTCCCAATCGAGACAAAGGCATTACCAATCGAGATATTGTCATAAAGCTCGACAAGCGACTCATTGCCCTTTTTCAGAGGGTCCACCATCAACTCCGCCAACACGATCTCGCTTGTCGCGATGAAAGGCTGCTTTCTGCGCTCGTTCAAGGACACGAGATGAAGCAGTTTTCTTGCAAGGGCATCATTATTTTCGAAAGCGTAGATGAAAATGTTCGTATCGACGTAAAGCCGGAAGGCGGCCATCAATCCTCCCACTCATCACGGAGAGCACGAACACGCGCCACGGCCTCCTCGAGGCTTGTCCCTGGAGCGTTGGCCTGAGCATTCCGCATAAGTTCAAGCAATTGCTTGCGGTCGAGGGGCCGTTTGGCCTCCTCTTCCACGGTCACCGTAACCGAGGCACTCAAAGCTATACCCTCTCGCAGTTCATTCGGGAGTTTCGATGCGGGGTAATGCTCGAGGATGACCTTATTCATAACTCCGTCCTCTCGTGTAGCGTGGCATGGAGAACGTGCGGACATTCACCAGTCACGGTCGCCAGTTGACGCATACGCCGACTTTTGTGCGAATTGTGACACTGAGGATATAACATGCCGAATGCCAGTCCGCATTGCCGTCATTTGAACGTCTTGCGCGGATCGAAGGCGTCGCGCATCGCTTCGCCGATGAAAACCAGCAGCGACAGCATCAGCGAAATCACGATGAAACCGGAAATGCCGAGCCACGGCGCGTTGAGGTTGCGCTGCGCCTGCTTAAGCAACTCGCCCAGCGATGCGGAACCCGGCGGCAGGCCGAAGCCGAGATAGTCGAGGGAGGTGAGCGTCGAGATCGAGCCGCTCAGCAGGAAGGGCAGGAAGGTCAGCGTCGCCACCATGGCGTTGGGCAAAAGGTGGCGGAACATGATGGTGAGGTTGGGCACGCCGAGCGCGCGCGCCGCGTTGACATATTCGAAGTTGCGCGCGCGCAGGAACTCGGCCCGCACCACGCCGACCAGCGCCACCCAGGAGAACAAAAGCATCAGTCCTAGCAGGATGAAGAAGCCCGGCGGCAGGATCGCGGAGATGATGAGCAGGAGATACAGCACCGGGATCGCCGACCAGATCTCGATGAAGCGCTGGAAGAGAAGGTCGGTCCAGCCGCCGAAATAGCCCTGCACCGCGCCGGCCGCGACGCCGATCAGCGATGAGCCGAGCGTCAGGATCAGCCCGAACAGCACCGAGATGCGGAAGCCGTAAAGCACCCGCGCCAGCACGTCGCGCGCCTGGTCGTCGGTGCCCAGCCAGTTCCAGTTGCCGACAACGCAGTTCTCGTCGGCCTCTCCCTTCGGGTACTGGCTGCAACGCGCCTTCTTGTCGTAGAGCCAGGAGGGTTTGGCGGGCGCAGCCTCCGGAATGGCGTTGTTGACGGTCTGGTAGGAATAGCGGACCGGCGGCCAGATCATCCAGCCATTGGCGTTGATCTCGTCCTGGATGACCGGGTCGCGGTAATCGGTGACGGCATAGAAGCCGCCGAACTTCTCTTCCGGGTAGGCGACCAGCACCGGAAACAGGATCTCGCCCTTGTAGGAAGCGATGATCGGCTTGTCGTTGGCGATCAGCTCGGAAAACAGCGACAGCACGAACAGCAGGAGGAAGATCCACAGCGACCAGTAGCCGCGCCGGTTCGCCTTGAAGTTCTGCAGCCGCCTCTGGTTGAGCGGCGACAGCCACGGCCGGGCGGCGCGCGTCGGCGTGGTCTCGGCCGATGCCACCGCCATCAGACGTCTCTCCGCTCGAAATCGATGCGCGGATCGACCCAGGTGTAGATCAGGTCCGACAGCAGGCCGACGAAAAGGCCGAGCAGCGAGAAGATGTAGAGATTGGCGAAGACCACCGGATAGTCGCGGTCGATCACCGACTTGAAGCCGAGCAGGCCAAGCCCGTCGAGCGAGAAAATGTTCTCGATCAGCAGCGAGCCGGTGAAAAAGGCCGAGATGAAAGCGCCGGGGAACCCCGCGATCACGATCAGCATGGCGTTGCGGAAGATGTGGCCGTAGAGCACCTTGTGCTCGGACAGGCCCTTGGCCCGCGCCGTCACCACATATTGCTTGCGGATTTCTTCCAGGAAGGAATTCTTGGTGAGCAGCGTCGTCGTGGCGAAGGCCGACAGCACCAGTGCGGTCAGCGGCAGCGTCATGTGCCAGAAATAGTCGATGATCTTGTCCGGCCACGACAACTGGTCCCAATTGTCGGAGACGATGCCGCGCAGCGGGAACCAGTCCCAGAACGAACCGCCGGCAAACAGCACCATCAACAGGATGCCGAACAGAAAGCCGGGAATGGCGTAGCCCACGATCACCACGCCGCTCGTCCAGACGTCGAAGGTCGAGCCGTCCTTCACCGCCTTGCGGATGCCGAGGGGGATCGAGATCAGGTACGACAGAAGCGTGATCCACAGCCCGATCGAGATCGACACCGGCATCTTCTCCAGGATCAGGTCGAGCACCGAGATGTCGCGGAAATAGCTGTCGCCGAAGTCGAAGCGGCTATAGTTCCACAGCATCATGCCGAAGCGCTCGAGTGGCGGCTTGTCGAAGCCGAACTGCTTTTCCAGCTTCTTGATGAATTCGGGGTCGAGTCCCTGCGCGCCGCGGTATTTCGAGCTGACATCGCCTGAGACATCGAAATTGGTGGCGCCGGCATCGCCACCGCCGCCGCCCAGCCGATCGTTGCCGCCCTGGCTGGTGAGCCTGGCGATGACCTGCTCAACCGGCCCGCCCGGCGCGAACTGGATCACGGCGAAGGAGATCGCCATGATCCCGAACAGCGTCGGGATCATCAGAAGGATGCGGCGCAGAATATAAGCGCCCATCAGGCCACCGGCCCCGCGCGAAGGGGAGTGTCAGGCTTTGCCAATTTTTGCCGCCTTGCCCTTGTCGATCCACCACAGCGCTTCGACCGGAAAGCCGAAATCGGGTTTATGCTCGGGAAAACCGAACATGTCCCAATAGGCGCTTCGGTGATTCGCCAGATACCAACTTGGAATCCAATCGCGCCGCGCGCGCAAGGCCCGATCGAGCGCCCGCATCGCGACCGTCAGGCTGTCGCGGTCCTTGGCGGCGCCGACGGAGTCTATGAGCGCGTCGATGGCCGGGCTCGCTATGCCAGGCAGGTTGCGCGAGCCTGAAACGCCGGCACTTCGCGAATGAAAGAAGATCTCGAGGTCGTCGCGGGTCGGCGTGGCGCTGAAGGAGAAAGCGGCCGAGACCAGGTCGAAATCGAACGTCGATTGTCTAAGCTGGTACTGGGCCGAATCGACCAGCCGGATGGAAGCATCGATGCCGATCGCCTTCATATTGGCGACCCAGGGCGAAAAGACCTGCACGAACGTCTCGTCGTCGACGAGGAATTCAGCGGGCAGCTTCCCCCCCTTGTCGTTGACGACGAAATCGCCGGAGCGTTTCCAGCCCGCCTCGGCAAGCAGCTTCGCCGCCCTGCCAAGCAGCTTCCGGTCGCGTCCCGATCCATCCGAGGCCGGCTGTGTCACGGCCTCGCCGAAAGTCTCGGGCGGCAGCTTGTCGCGCAGCGGCTCCAGGAATGCGAGCTCGTCCGGCGATGGCGTTCCCGCGGCACGAAAGTCAGATTTTTCGAAGCAGGACTGCGAGCGCTCATAGGAGCCGTAAAAGAAATTGCGCCGCGTCCATTCGAAATCGAAGCACAGTGCGATCGCCTCCCTGATGCGTGGGTCCTGGAACTGCGCGCGCCGCTGGTTGACGGCGGTCGCCTGCATCGAGGGCAGCGTTTCGGCCGGAAATTCGTGCTTGACCACCTTGCCGGCGGTGAACGCTGGAAAATCATAGGCCGTTGCCCAGACACGCGAGGTGAATTCCTCGCGATAGAGGATCTCGCCCTTCTTGAAGGCCTCGAAGGCGGTCGTGCGGTCCTGGTAGAATTCGATGCGAATACGCTCAAAATTATTCTGGCCGCGATTGACCGGCAGGTCGTTGCCCCAATAGTCGGCCACCCGCTCATACTCGATCCAGGCTCCCGCCGACCAGCGCCCGACCTTGTAAGCGCTTGAGCCGAGCGGCGGATTGAGTTGCGAGGAATCGAACGGATTGGCCGTAAAGAAGGCCTTCGACAGGATCGGAAATCCGACGACGTTGAGGATGGTGCGAGCCGACTGCTTGCCGGAGAATTTGAGTTCGACGCTGTGGGTGTCCTTCGCCACCGCATCGTCAAGATGCGTCAACGGCAACGCGTAGTCCGGATGCCCTTTGTCCTTCAGCAGCTTGAAGGTGAAGGCGACGTCATCGGCGGTCAGCGGCGTGCCGTCATGGAAGCGCGCCTGCCGACGCAGCGAGAAGGTGAAGCCGTTGCGGTCGTCCGAGATCGTGACGCCTTCGGCGATCAGCCCGTATACCGCGTCCGGCTCGTCGAGCGCCCGCACCATCAGCGAATCGAAGCACATCTCCATGCGCTGCGGCGCATCGCCCTTGGGGACGAATGCGTTCAGCGTGTTGAATGTCTGCGGGCTTTGATTGGCGCCCCAATTGGGCGGCGAAAAGTTGAAAGTGCCGCCTTGCGGCGCATCGACATCGACATAGTCGAAATGCGTGAAGTCCGGCCTGTATTTGAGGTCGCCGAAAGCCGACAGGCCGTGCACCTTCACGCCGGTCGGAATGGCGGGAAACGCCTTGCCGGGGAGCAGTGCCGCAGCGGCCGCGGCGGCGCCGAACGCCAGGAAGTCGCGACGAGGAAGCAAGCTCTGCCGCCTCATCAATTGACGCCCTTGTACTTGGCGGCCAGTGCTTTTTCTTTCGCCGGGTCGATCCACCAGGAATCGATATCGGCGCCGCGGTAGCTGGGCTGCTTCTCCGGCATGCCGAACTTGTTCCAGTAGGCGAGCCACACCACCGCGCGGTAGTATTGCGGCACGGTATAGTAGTTCCACAGCAGCACCCGATCGAGCGCATGGGTGGTGGCGACGAGATCGTCGCGGTCGGTGGCGAAGATGATGCGGTCGACGAGCGCGTCGACGACCGGGTTCTTGATGCCGGAATAATTGCGCGATCCCGGCGTGTCCGCCGCCTTCGAGCTCCAGAAGTCGCGCTGTTCGTTCCCTGGCGATTCCGATTGCGCGAGTATGCTGGTGACGACGTCGTAATCGAAGTTGTTGACGCGGTTGATGTACTGGGTCTGGTCGATGATCCGCAGCGTGGCATCGACACCGATCTTGCGCAGATTGGCGATCCAGGGGCTGGCGATGACCTGGTCGGTGTCGTTCCAGCCAAGGATCTCGAACTTGAACGGCGCGCCGGTCTTGGCGTTCACCATCTTGCCGCCCTTGATCACCCAGCCCGCCTGGGCGAAGAGGTCGACCGCCTGCTTTAGGTTTTTCCGTTCCGCTTGCGGTGAATCGTAGACCGGCAGCTTGAATTCCTGGGTGAACAGTTCCGGCGGCAGCTTGTCTCGGTATTTTTCCAGGATCTCCAGTTCCTTGCCTTGCGGCAACCCGCTCGACGCCAGCTCGGTGCCCTGGAAATAGCTCTTGGTGCGCGTGTTCGAATTGTAGAACAACGTGCGGTTCATCGTTTCGAAGTCGAACGGATAGGTGAGCGCCGCGCGCACCAGCCGGTCCTGGAACAGCGGCCGCCGCTGGTTGAGCACGAAAGCCTGCATCGGCGCCGGCGATGTCGTCTTGAATTCCTTCTTGATCACGTCGCCCGCGCTGACCGCCGGAAAGTTGTAAGCCGTCGCCCAGCGCCGCGAGCTGTTTTCCGGCTTGATGTCGTCAAGCCCGCCCTTGGAGAAAGCCTGCCACGCGGCATTGTCGTCCAGGATGTAGGTGAAGCGCTGGGTGTCGAAATTCTCACGCCCGATCTTCACCGGCAGCTTGGCGCCCCAATAGTCCGGCACGCGCTGCCAGACAATTTCGGAGCCCGGCTTGAAGCTGGCGATCTTGTAGGCGGCGGAACCCAGCGGCGGCTCCAGTGTCGGCCTTGTGATGTCGCGCTTCCTGCCGCTTGCGTCGGTGCCTTCCCACCAGTGCTTCGGCAGCACGACGAGATCGCCGAGGATCCTAGGCAGTTCGCGGTTGCCCTTCTGGTTGAAATGGAACTCTACCTCGCGGTCGGAGACCGCGACCGCTTCAGTCACGTTCTCGAAATAGCGGTTGTACATCGGGCTGTTGGTTTTGAGCACCTTGAACGACCAGATCACGTCGTCGACGGTGATCGGCTGGCCGTCATGCCATTTGGCGCGCGGGTCGAGCCTGTAGGTCGCCGAGGAATAATCCGGCGGATATTTGTAGGCCTCGGCGATCATTGGATGATAGGTACTACCCTCGTCGGTCGCCTGGTCCATCAGCGTATCGTAGAGCAGCCCGCCGCCGAATTGTCCGAAGCCGGAGGCTGGCGATCCCTGCACGATATAGGGGTTGAAGCTGTCGAATGTGCCCGTAACCACGGAATTGTAGGTTCCACCTTTCGGCGCATCCGGGTTGACGTAGTCGTAGCGCTGGAAATTCTCGCCATATTTCGAAGGGCCGATCAGCGAGGAGGTGGTGTGCCATTCATCGGCGAAGCTGGCCTGCAGGCTCGCGGCGAAAGCGACCGCCAGCATCGAGGCGAAAAATGTTCGGGAGCGGCCAACCGTCATGCGTTCTCCTCGTCGCGAACTTTACCCACCGCAATCTAGATCATTTGACGCCGGTGAAAACCGCAGGCGCCGTCTTTGTCGCCGTCTATGCAGCTTTCCTAACAGAAAAGCCGGGACGAACCCGGCTTTTCCAAGGAAGTCTCTATGACAAATTGTTTATTGAGCGGGAGCGGCGGGCTTGGCCGGAGCGGTTCCTTCGGCCGGCTTGGCGGCACCTTCGGCCGGCTTGGCGCCTTCCGCGGGCTTGGCGGCTTCGGCGGGCTTAGCTTCGGCCGAGGCGCCTGGCTGCGGCAGCGGCTTCGGATTGTCCGACAGCGTGCGCAGATAGGCGATCACATTGGCGCGGTCTTCTTCTTTCGGCAGGCCGGCAAAGCCCATCGCCGTGCCCTTCACGTCCTTCTTGGGCGAAGTGATGAAGTGGTTGATGTTCTCATAGGTCCACTTCTCGGTGCCGCCCTTGGAATATTCCTTCATGCCGGCCGAATAGGCGAAGCCCTCGTGAGAGGCGACCGGACGGTCGACGACGTCCCACAAGTCGGGGCCGACCTTGTTGGGACCGCCCTTTTCGCCGGAATGGCAGGCCTGGCACTTCTTGAAGATGGCGGCGCCCTGTTCGACGCTGGCCTTGGCCAGCAGGTCCGCGATCGGCTTTTCGGCCGCGGCAGGCGCAGCGGCACCGCCCTCGGTCGGCTCCTGGGCCTCGATGGCGAAGCCGGGCTTTTCGGGGGCGGGCGAGGCGAACAGCCCGTCGGAGACGAGGCCTATCGAAAAGACGATGAAGCAGGTTCCCAGAAATCCGCCGAGCAGCTTGTTGACTTCGTTGGAATCCATGCGCCCCTTGCTCCCTTTTCCGGCGGACCGTCCCGTCCACTCCGTCCGTCGGTATCGCAAACAGCCCGCGAGGCTGTCAAACCGGGCGGAAACTAGGTCTTTTGCTCAGGCGTTGCAACACCTATAAGGGCGCTTCCAGTGAGACCTTTTGCCACTTTCCATCCGCGTTTTTCGAGCGCTTCAAAATCCGATGTCGACCTTGATCTTGATCCCCGCCCGCATGGCCTCGACGCGCCTGCCTGGCAAGCCGCTGGCCGACATTGCGGGCGCGCCGATGATCGTCCATGTCGCTCGCCGCGCCGCCGAGGCTGGGCTTGGTCGCGTGGTGGTGGCGACCGACACGCAAGCGGTCGCGGAGGCCGTGCGGGCGCATGGCTTCGAGGCGGCCATGACCCGTATGGATCACGAGTCGGGCTCCGACCGTATCTTCGAGGCGCTCACGGCCCTCGATCCTGAAAAGCGGGTGGAAACGATCGTCAATGTGCAGGGCGACCTGCCGACCATCGATCCCGAGATTATCGGCGCGTCGCTGCGGCCTTTCGAGGACAAATCGGTCGACATCGCCACGCTCGGCGTCGAGATCGTGCGCGACGAGGAGAAGACCAACCAGAACGTGGTCAAGATCGTCGGCTCGCCGCTGTCGGCGACACGGCTGAAAGCGCTCTATTTCACCCGCGCCACCGCGCCTTGGGGGGAAGGGCCGCTCTATCACCACATCGGCCTCTATGCTTATCGCCGCGCCGCGCTCGAACGCTTCGTGGCGCTGAAATCGTCGCCGCTGGAGCGTCGCGAGCGGCTGGAGCAGTTGCGCGCGCTGGAAGCCGGCATGCGCATCGACGCCGAGATCGTCAAATCGCTGCCGCTCGGCGTCGACACGCCCGACGATCTCGAGCGGGCAAGAAAGATCCTTTCAAACTGAGACAAGACAGAGACATTTGGGGCATGGCTGACAAGACCAACAGAATTTCCTTCCAGGGCGAACCCGGCGCCAACTCCGACACCGCCTGCCGCAACATGTTCCCGTCGATGGAACCGTTGCCTTGCCCGACCTTCGAGGATGCCTTCAACGCGGTCGAGACCGGCAAGGCCGAGCTCGCCATGATCCCGATCGAGAACACGATCGCTGGCCGCGTCGCCGACATCCATCACCTCTTGCCGGAATCGAAGCTGCACATCGTCGGCGAATATTTCCTGCCGATCCACTTCCAGCTGATGGTGCTGCCGGGCGTGAAGCGCGAAGAGATCAAGACCGTGCACAGCCACATCCATGCGCTCGGCCAATGCCGCAAATACATCCGCAAGAACGGCTGGAAGCCGGTGATCGCCGGCGACACGGCGGGTTCGGCGAAAATGGTGTCCGAGGTGAGGGACCGCACCATGGCCTCGCTGGCGCCGGCTTTAGCCGCCGAGTTCTATGGGCTCGACATCATCGAGAGGAATGTCGAGGATACCGACTCCAACGTCACCCGCTTCGTCGTGCTGACCAAGAACAAGCAATGGGTGGAGCGCCCCGCGCCGGACGCCAAGATGATGACCACCTTCATCTTCCGCGTCCGCAACGTGCCGGCGGCGCTCTACAAGGCGATGGGCGGCTTCGCCACCAACGGCATCAACATGACCAAGCTCGAGAGCTACCAGCTCGGCGCCTTCACCGCGACGCTGTTTTACGCCGACATCGAGGGTCACCCGGACGACCCGCTGGTCAAGCTGGCGCTGGATGAACTGCGCTTCTTCTCGCGCGAAATGCGCATACTCGGCGTCTATCCGGCAAGCGCCTCGCGCGAGCAGTGGAAGGTGGCGGACTAGTTTTACCGCACGCCGACGGTAGGGAGCCGACGCTGCGGCCAGCCCCTTCTCCCCGTCACTATACGGGGAGAAGTGCCCGGCAGGGCGATGAGGGGCAGCGCTGGCTTCGACTTTAACGGTCCGGATCCGAGTCGAGGCCTGAAGCCTGGGCCTTGCCCATCCAGCGTCTGCGCCGCCCCTCACCTGCCTGCCGGCATCCTCTCCCCGTATAGTGACGGGGAGAGGGGCGCTGTCATCGGCGCTTTCGCCAATCGTCAACGCTGCAGAAAGGGAGCGGCAGGGCGGGTTAGTGATCACTACTGACATTGGCGCCGGAACTGCTACTTGTTAGCCAAACCCCAGCGGCACGTAGTCGATCTCCATGAACGTCTCGACCTCGGGCACCCAGCGGTCGCGCACGAAAGCGACGTGGTCGGGATGCTCGTTGTAGCGCGTGTAGGCGGCCTGATCGGCGAACTCCATCGAGAAGCCGAACTGGTAGTCGTTCTTCGGGCTCACCTGCCGCAACTGCTCGAAATGCGTGACGCCCTTGATCCCGGTGAGGATCTTCTTGGCGTCGTGGAGGAACCGCTTTGTCTCCAGCGACTGCAACGGATGCTTCAGGGTGAACACGACGGTGTGACGGATCATTTCTCGGCTCCTATTCGCTGTCGACCCAGGCCCGGATGAGGTGATGGGCGATCGCCCCTTTCGGCGGTGTAATCAAGCCGTCGGCATGCTGCCTGTCCAGCATCGCGCGCACCTCGTCACGCAAGAACCAGCGGCAGTCCTCGAGTTCGTTGAGGTCGGCCTGGATATCCTCGTTGAGCGGCTCGCCGAAGCAGCCGATCATCAGCGAATAGGGGAACGGCCAGGGCTGGCTGGCGTAATAGACGACGCGGCCGAGCCGGATGCCGGCCTCTTCCAGCGTCTCTCGCCGCACCGCCGCCTCGATCGTCTCGCCGGGTTCGATGAAGCCGGCCAACGCTGAATACATGCCCGGCGCGAAATGCCGGCCGCGCCCCAGCAGGCATTTTTCGCGCGTCGCCGTCAGCATGATCGCCACCGGGTCGGTGCGCGGGAAATGGTCGGTGCCGCAGGCGGGGCAATGGCGCCTGTAGCCGCCGGCGCGCATTTCCGAGCGGTTGCCGCATTTCGAGCAGAAGGCGTGGCTTGCGTGCCAGGCGAGCAGCGCCGCGCCCTGCGCCAGCGCACCGGCGGCCGCCTCGTCGATCAGGCCCTGCATATAAACGGAACGATAATCGATCGCCTTGATCGTCTCGGGCAGTTTTTCCGGCTCGACGCCGGCGGGCACCGCCAGCACCGGCCCGTCGTCGGAATGACCGAGCAGCACACCGTGGTCGAGCGAAACCTCGAAGGCTTGGCTTTCGTCCTCCTTGAACCAAGGGTCGAACTTGCCGTCGTCGAGTTTGAGGTAGAGCCGGCCGGCATGCATCAGCAACAGCCGCGCGGTCTGGTCGGTCAGCGCCTTTTCGACCGCGTCGTCGGCGCGGTTCTCGGATTGCCGGTCGATTTGGTTGCCGGCGAAACCGACGAATTGGCTCGGCTCGCGCAAGGGCGCGTCAAACAGGCGAAAGCTCATGGGGACTCGCGGCTGGGAAACTCGGGAGTGCTGGTGGACACTGGTCAGCTTATAGCGCCGCCTTGATCGTTTCGGCAAACCGGCGGATATCGGAGTGCTGATAGGGTTCGCGAACGCCGTACCCCCAGACCGGTCCCGGCCAGCCGGGATCGCCCTCGGACCGGGCGACGACATGGACATGCAGCTGGCGCACGATGTTGCCGAGCGCGCCGGTGTTGATTTTCGTACAGCCGGTCACCCGCTTCAGCGCCTGCGCCACCATATTGGTCTCGAAGGTCAGCATCGCCTGGTCGAGCGGCGTCATTTCGTGGATTTCTTCCGTGCCTGGCCGCTGCGGCACCAGCACCAGCCACGGCCAGCGGCGATCATTCATCAGCCTGAGTTCGCAAAGGCCGAGCCACATAAGCTGCTCGCTGTCCGCCTCAAGCCGGGCGTCCAGCGTGAATCCGGCCTTGAGGCCAGGCAGCATGGGCGTTTCCTTTACTTTCGTGAGCATTTTCCAAACCCAGAACGCTAGAGCGGCGGCAAGGTGGCTGCAAGCGATTCATTGACCGCTGTTATCGATTGAAGGACTTTCCTGTCTCGATAAGTCTGCAGGTTTTGGCTCGGCCCTTGCATTTCGCCGCTGAATTGCCGATATGGAGCGCGGGAGGTTGGTGGTGGACGATCCACTCGCCAACCGGGTCAGGTCCGGAAGGAAGCAGCCCTAACGAGCCCGGAACGGGTCATTGTTCCAGCCTCCCGCCTCTTCGCCTTTCTCCCGCGACATTGACGGCGCCAAGCCGTGCGGGTGAGACTATGCGCAGGAATCGGCCGCCTTCCGTCGCGGTCCAGGGAGCTTTTGACGGCGAATGAGCGAAGCCGGAAATTTGGGGCCAGAAAGCCTGGAGACAGGTAAGGCCGGCGCCTATCGCGTGCTGGCGCGCAAATATCGCCCTTCGAATTTTTCCGAGCTGATCGGCCAGGAGCCGATGGTCCGCACGCTGACCAATGCTTTCGCCACCGGCCGCATCGCCCAGGCCTGGATGCTGACCGGCGTGCGCGGTGTCGGCAAGACGACGACTGCGCGCATCCTCGCGCGGGCACTGAACTATAAGACCGCGACCGTCGACCAGCCCTCCGTTGATCTCTCGATCCCCGGCGAGCATTGCCAGGCGATCATGGAAGGCCGTCATGTCGACGTCATCGAGATGGACGCCGCCTCCCATACCGGCATCGACGACATCAGGGACATCATCGACCGCGTGCGCTACGCGCCGGTCTCGGCCCGCTACAAGGTTTACATCATCGACGAAGTGCACATGCTCTCCACCCAGGCCTTCAACGGCCTGTTGAAGACCCTGGAAGAGCCGCCGCCGCACGTCAAATTCATCTTCGCCACCACCGAGATTCGCAAGGTGCCGATCACGGTCCTGTCGCGCTGCCAGCGCTTCGACCTGAGGCGCATCGATGCCGGCGCGCTGGTGGCGCATCTCTCCTCGATCGCCGCCAAGGAGGGCATTGCGGTCGACGACGATGCGCTGGCGATGATTGCGCGGGCCGCCGAAGGCTCGGCGCGCGATTCGCTGTCCATCCTCGACCAGGCGATCGCCCATGGCAGCGGCACCGTCAGCGCGCAAGCCGTGCGCGCCATGCTCGGCCTCGCCGACCGCGCCCGCATCATCGACTTGTTCGAGCATATCATGAAAGGCGACGTTGCCGCAGCCCTGGCCGAGTTCCGCGCGCAATACGACACCGGCGCCGATCCGGCCGCGGTGCTCACCGATCTTGCGGAATTCAACCACCTCGTCACCCGGCTGCGCTTCGTGCCGACAGCCGCCGACGATGCATCGCTCTCCGAGGACGAGCGCCGGCGCGGCGCCGAATTCGCCGGCACGCTCTCGGTGCGCGTGCTGTCGCGAACCTGGCAGATGCTGCTCAAGGGCATTCCCGAGGTGCAGTCGTCCAACCGCCCGGTCAGCGCCGGCGAAATGGTGCTGATCAGGCTGGCGCATGCCGCCGACCTGCCGACGCTGGACGAGGCGCTGAAATCGCTGGAAGGCGCTGGTCCGCTGCCGAATGGCGCGCCGCGCGCCAATGCAGCACCGGCCGGCAATGGCGGCGGCGCAAGTGCCGTAGCGCAGGCGCGGATGCCCAGTTCAAATGGCGGTGCGCAGACCATGCGCCTTGTCGAAACGCAGCCCGCGCCCGCCGCGTTTGTTCCGGCGCCGGAGCCGGTCGCCGAAACGCCTGTTGTTCCGGTGAAATCGCTGGCCGACATTGTTGCGCTTGCCGATGCCAACCGCGACATGGCCTTCAAGGTGCTGCTGAAACGCTGCGTGCGGCCGGTGCGCATCGAGCCAGGCCGTCTCGACGTCACCCTGACCGACGACGCGCCCAAGATGCTGCTCAACGACCTGACGTCCAAGCTGCGCGCCTGGACAGGCCGCAACTGGCTGGTGTCCTTGTCGAGGGAAGAGGGCGGCCAGACATTGGCCGAGATGGAGACGACGAAGCGCGAGAACGCCTTCTCCGATGCCAAGAGCGACCCGACGGTCGCGGCCATCCTCGCCCGATTCCCCGGCGCCAAGATCATCGACGTACGCATCCCGGAGGTGCCGGAGGTGGAAGAGGCCGAGGCCGACCTGCCGGTCGAGCCGGCGGCGGATGACGACGAGACCTGAAACACTTGTAGAGGACCACCCGATGAAAGATCTTCTCGGCCTGATGGGCAAGGCAAAGGAAATGCAGGCCAAGTTCCAGGCCATGCAGGACGAGATCGCCACGCTCGAAGCCACCGGTCAGGCCGGCGGCGGTCTGGTCAGCATCACGCTCACCGGCAAGTTTGAGATGAAGACGCTGAAGATCGATCCGTCGCTCATCAAGGCGGACGAAGCCGAGATTCTCGAGGACCTCATCCTGGCCGCCCACAATGACGCCAAAAATAAGGTCGAGCAGATCATGCAGGAGAAGACCAAGGCTCTTACGGCAGGCCTGCCGATTCCGCCCGGAATGAAATTGCCGTTCTGAGGCGCTATCCGCCAGTTAATTGATTATGAACGAAAATTGAGGCCAAGCCGCAATATTAACCATTTTGCCGGCGTTGCTCACGCGCTCATTTCGCGGCTTTCATAAAGTTTTACCCAAGTCCAGAAGTTGCTAACCCTCTAGCCATCTTTTTGCCTGAAAGAGTCTCATTCTTGCCACATCTCGGGGCGGGCTGGCATCTGGACATGAGGCTTTTTTGGTGATCGCGACGCGATGGAAGACGCCGCTGCTGCTTGCCGGCATCGTCACTTCCCCCTTGCTATTGGCCGGCTGCAGCCAGACCACTTCCTCCCATGGCATGTCGGTGTCGGGTCTGACCGACGCCCTCACGCCGAGCTTTCTGACCACACGTTCCAGTCACTCGCTGAAGGACAAGGAATGCCTGCAAAGGGCGATGTTCTTCGAGTCCAACCGGTCGAGCCGCGACGGCATGATTGCCGTCGGCACCGTCGTGATGAACCGGCTGCGCTCGGGCCAGCACGGCAACACCATCTGCGAGGTCGTCGGCGAGAGGGGCCAGTTCGCGCCCGGCGTGATGACGCGGCCGATGAACTCCAGGGCGCTGCCCGATGTCGAGGAGGCCGCCGACGCGGTGCTGAAGGGCGAGCGCAAGGCCAAGCTCAAGAACACCATGTATTTCCACACCGCCGGCCTGCGTTTCCCCTATAACAACATGCATTACACGATGGTAGCCGGCGGCAACGCCTTCTATGAGAAGCGCGGCCGCAACTGGCAGCCGCTGCCGGACGAGCCGATGGTCGCCATGAACGTAGACGACCAGCAGAAGTCAGGTCGCCGGAAGCCCGCGGCCGCCGCGCCGGTGCTCGTCGCCTCCGCCGAGCCGATCGTCAGGACGATCGTTCGCCCGGATCCCGCAAAGCAGGCCGCCATGGCCGCGGCAGCGCTGACCAATGCAGCTCCGGCCGAACAGACCTATGTGACGGCTGCCGCGGCGCCGGCTGCCCCGGTATCATCCACGAAGTCCGGCCGCCTCGCGCAAAAGCAGATGGTCGTGGCGATGCAGGAGCCGATGGCCGAACCGGACGCCGCGCGTTTCGGCGGCACGCTCAAGGGCCGCTACGTCAGTTCGGTGCCCAGCGCGCCGCAGGAAGCGTCGATGGGCTTCCAGTCGACGCCTGAAAACACCGACGCCATCGGCGCGATGATCGTCAGCCAGGACCGGCCGCTCGAAGCCAACTGAACCCGATTTCGTCCAGCGCAGGGCCTGTCTTGGCAGCATGGCGGGTCCTGTGCCGTTGCTGGCCGTTCTGAAAAATCCTGGAGCAGTTCACCGTTTCACGGAAACAGTGAATTACTCCACCTTTTTGCCTTGACGCAATTCCGGACGGAAAACCGCTTCGCACTTTTCCTGGAATTGCTCTAGATCAAGGCGATGTCGAAGAGAATCGCCGGTCCGGAAATCGAACGCCTGATCCAGCTCCTGGCCAAGGTGCCGGGGCTTGGGCCGCGTTCGGCCAGGCGCGCGGCGCTTCATCTCATCAAGAAGAAGGAACAGCTGCTGGAGCCTTTAGCCGCCGCCATGGGCGAGGCGGTCGACAAGGTGCGCATCTGCTCGACCTGCGGCAATGTCGACACCTCCGACCCTTGCATGATCTGCACCGATCCGCGCCGCGACGCCGGCACGCTGATCGTCGTCGAGGACGTCTCGGACCTCTGGGCGCTGGAGCGCGCGGCCGCCATGAACACGCGCTACCATGTGCTCGGCGGCACACTGTCGCCGCTCGACGGCATCGGTCCTGATCAGCTCAACATCCGCTCACTGGTCGACCGTGTCGCCGGCGGCGAGGTGAAGGAAGTGATCCTTGCCGTCAATGCGACAGTCGAGGGTCAGACGACGGCCCATTACCTGACGGATCAGCTGTCGGGCTTCGATCTCAAGGTGACACGGCTGGCGCACGGCGTGCCGGTGGGCGGCGAGCTCGATTATCTCGACGAAGGCACGCTGGCCGCGGCGCTGCGGTCGAGGACGGCGTTTTGAGGGAATTGGGGAGGGTGCACGCCATGACTGAAATGCATCCTTCGAAGCTTATGCCAGGGCACCCCCCTCTGTCCTGCCGGACATCTCCCCCTCAAGGGGGGAGATTGGCAGCTTCATCGACCCCGCCCCTTTTCCACGCCGGTAATTGGCGAAAGCCGAACCGACAGCCAATCTCCCCCCAAGAGGGGGAGATGTCCGGCAGGACAGAGGGGGGCGCGACAGAACGCGGCTTTTGCATGCTTGCACTCGCATTTCTAGTGGTCGCGCTGATCGGGTTTTTCACCGCGCCCTCCCGCGCCGCGCCCATCGACGACCAGTTCCAGGCCTGGCTGCAAACTGACTTCTGGCCGGAAGCCAGGTCCAAAGGCATCTCTAAAAAAACCTTCGACGCCGCTTTCCTTGGCGTGAAGCCGAATCTGAAATTGCCTGACCTCGTCACGCCCGGCGAGACGCCGACGACACCTGAGAAGCAGCATCAGGCGGAATTCGGCCCGCCAGCCAGCTATTTCGCCGAGAAGATCGTTCGCGCCGTCACCACCGGTGGGCGGACGCGCGAGAGTGCCAATGCGAGAGTGCTCGGTTTGATCGAGAAGCGCTACGGTGTGCCGGGCGAGATCGTGCTGGCCATCTGGGGCCGCGAGACCGGCTTCGGCGGGGCCAAGATGCCTTACGACGCCTTCGAGGTGCTGGGCACCAAGGCGTTCATGTCGACCAAGAAGGATTTCTTCCGCACCGAGGTGCTGGCGGCGTTGGACATCGTCGAGCGCGGGCTCGCCCCGGTCAACGCGATGAAGTCGTCCTGGGCCGGCGCGCTCGGCCAGCCGCAATTCATGCCGACTTCCTTCTTGAAACACGCCGTCGACTTCGACGGCGACGGCCGGCCCGACATCTGGAATTCGACGCCCGACGTGCTCGCTTCGATCGCCAATTACCTTGTCCACTATGGCTGGGTGCGGGGGCGCGGCTGGGGGACCGAGGTGACGGTACCGGCAAATGTCTCCTGCTCGCTCGAAGGACCCGACCAGGGCAAGAAGATTTCCGATTGGGTGGCAATGGGCATCAGGCGTGTCGACGGCAAGGCGTTCCCGGCGAGCGAATTGAAGGCAGAGGGCTTCCTGCTGATGCCGGCCGGGCGCAGCGGACCAGCCTTCGTCGTCACGCCGAATTTTTACGTGCTGAAGGAATACAACACCAGCGACCTCTATGCCCTGTTCATCGGCCACGCAGCCGACCGCATTGCCAAGGGTGACGCAATCTTCAACGCCAGCTGGGGCGCGGTTGGCGACCTGCACCGGTCCGACATCGCCGCCCTGCAACACGCGTTGGAGGCCAAGGGCTACGATGTCGGCAGTGCCGACGGCCTGCCCGGCTTCAAGACCCGCCGTTCGATCGGCGTCTGGCAGGCAAAGAACGGCAAGCCCGCCACCTGCTTTCCCGACGCAAACCTGGTCGCCGCTATCAAGTAACTGGAAAAATTTCGCTTTTTCGACCGGCGAGCGCCAATGATGCCGCCGGTCCGGCGATGGCATTTGTCATGAAGATGCCAGTTTCTCGTTCGAGAGCCGCCGAATAGGGTGTTGACCGGCTGGACAAAAACCACGACGGTAAGCGGTCAAAGCCGCTGCCGGCTTTGCAAAGAACAATACAGCCCTGAGCCGGGAACTCAGGTCAACAAAACAGGGAACGATCACCATGATGCTGGAAAAGTTTGCTCTGCGCTCTCGCGCCTTGCTTGCGGGCGCCGCGCTGTCCGCGCTGCTCGTAGCGCCCGCTTTCGCGGTCACGCCCGCCGATACGCTGGTCGAGGGCTTTGCCATCGACGACATCATCTCGATGGATCCGGGCGAGGCGTTCGAGCTATCGACGGCCGAAGTCACCGGCAACACATATGATCTCCTGGTCCGTCTCGATCTCAGCGACACCTCAAAGGTCAAGGGCGACCTCGCCGAGAGCTGGACCGTTTCCGACGACGGCCTGACCTATACCTTCAAGCTCAAGCCCGGCATGAAGTTCGCGTCCGGCAATCCGATCACCGCGGCCGATGTCGCCTATTCCTTCGAACGCGCCATCAAGCTCGACAAGAGCCCGGCTTTCATCATCGGCCAGTTCGGCATCAGCGGCGACAATGTCACCGAAAAGGCCAAGGCGGTCGACGACACCACCTTCCAGTTCGTCGTCGACAAGGCCTATGCGCCGAGCTTCGTGCTGAACTGCCTGTCGGCGACCGTGGCTTCCGTCGTCGATGCCAAGCTGGTCAAGGAACATGTCGCGGCGGCCACGCCGAGCGCCGACTACAAATGGGACAACGACTTCGGCAATGCCTGGCTGAAGACCGGCTATGCCGGCTCCGGCCAGTACAAGCTGCGCGAATGGCGCGCCAACGAAGCCGTCGTCCTGGAGCGCAACGACAATTACAATGGTGACAAGGCCAAGCTTGCCCGCGTCATCTACCGCAACATGAAGGAAAGCTCGGCCCAGCGCCTGGCGCTCGAAGCCGGCGATATCGACGTCGCACGCAACCTCGAGCCGAACGACCTCGACGCCATCGCCAAGAACGCTGATCTCACCAGCACCAGCGCGCCGAAGGGCACGGTCTTTTACATCAGCCTCAATCAGAAGAACCCGACCCTCGCCAAGCCGGAGGTACGCCAAGCCTTCAAATATCTGGTCGATTACGATGCGCTGAGTTCGACCATCCTCAAGGGCATCGGCGAGATTCACCAGTCCTTCCTGCCCAAGGGCGACCTTGGCGCCGTCGACGACAATCCGTTCAAGCTCGACGTTGCCAAGGCCAAGGAGCTGCTCGCCAAGGCGGGTCTGCCCGACGGCTTCAGCGTCACCATGGATGTGCGCACCGGCCAGCCCATCACTGGCATGGCGGAATCGATCCAGCAGACGCTTGGCCAGGCCGGCATCAAGCTGGAGATCATTCCCGGTGACGGCAAGCAGACCCTGACCAAATACCGGGCCCGCAACCACGACATCTATATCGGTCAATGGGGCCAGGACTATTTCGATCCGAACTCCAATGCCCAGACCTTCGCCTCGAACCCGGACAATTCGGATGCCGGCAAGTCCCACACGCTCGCCTGGCGCAATTCCTGGGATATTCCGGACCTGACCAAGGAAACGGAAGCGGCGCTGCTGGAAAAGGACTCGGCCAAGCGCGCCGACATGTACAAGGACCTGCAGCAGAAGATCCTCGACACCAGCCCGTTCGTCATCATCCATCAGCAGCTGGAAGTGGCGGGGCTGCGCAAGAACCTCAAGGATTTCAAGCTCGGCCCGAGCTTCGACACCAACTTCGTCGGGTCGGTCTCCAAGCAGTAGACCCGGCGGACGCGACGCGTGAGCGTAGCTGACAATCAGGCGGCGGCCGGACGCGATAGCGCCCGTGCCGTCGCGATCTTGTCATCGATCGGCCGTTTCCTGGTCATCGCGGTGACGACCTATCTCGGTCTGCTTGCGGTGACCTTCTTCATCGGCCGCGTCATCCCGATCGACCCGGTGCTGGCCGTGCTCGGCGATCGGGCGCCCATCGCCGTCGTCGAGCGCACGCGTCGTGAGATGGGTCTCGACCTGCCCTGGATCGAGCAGTTCTATATCTACGTGAAAAGCGCCCTTCACGGCGATTTCGGCACCTCGGTATTGACCACCAATCCGGTGATGTCGGACATCCGCCGCGTCTTCCCGGCGACCATCGAGCTCGCGACGCTTGGCACCATCATCGGCGCTGTCATCGGTGTGCCGCTCGGCGTCCTGGCCGCGGTCCGGCGCGGCAGCCTCATCGACCAGATCGCGCGCATCATCGGCCTGATCGGCTATTCGGTGCCGATCTTCTGGCTGGGACTCCTCGGGCTGGTGCTGTTCTACGCCAAGCTGCAATGGGTCGCTTTCCCGGCCCGGCTCGATGTCGTCTACGAATATACCTTCACGCCGATCACCGGCTTCTACCTGCTCGATGCCGCGATGCAGGGGCAGTGGGATGTCTTTTATGACGCCTACCGTCACATCATCCTGCCGGCCGGCCTGCTCGGCTATTTCGCGCTCGCCTATATCAGCCGCATGACGCGCTCCTTCATGCTGAACGAGCTGGCGCAGGAATATATCGTCGCCGCCCGCGCCAAGGGCCTTTCCGAGACGCGCATCATCTGGGGTCATGCGCTGCGCAATGCCGCCGTGCCGATGGTCACGGTGATCGCGCTTTCCTACGCCAGCCTGCTCGAAGGCTCGGTGCTGACGGAGACCGTTTTCTCCTGGCCGGGCATCGGCCTCTACATCACCAATTCGCTGCAGAATGCCGACATGAACGCGGTGCTGGGCGGCACGATCGCCATCGGCTCGGTCTTCATCGGCATCAACCTTCTGTCCGACCTGCTCTACCGGCTTCTCGATCCAAGGACCAAGGTTGGATGAACAGAGATATCATGCTTTCGGGCTTGGCCGCGGCCGATCACCGCCACTCTGGCCCTTCGGGCTACCTCTCCCCCCGCCCGGGGGAGAGGAAAAGCTGGTCGCACGCTTGGCGCCTTTCCTCTCCCCCGTCGAATGGGGGAGAGGTGGTCTGCGAAGCAGACCGGAGTGGGGGTCGACAGCTTCAAGAGGCATCGTCATGATCGCCTCCGATGCCGTCCACCTCTCCCGCCGCGAATGGTTGCTGAGCGACCGGCCGGCCTCGCGCCTGCAGGCAAGGCTCGGCCGCGCCTATGTCGCCTGGCGACGTTTCTCCGCCAATCGGTTGGCGTTAGTCGGCCTGCTCATCATCATCGCTCTGCTGTTGGTCGCGGCCCTTGCCAATGTGCTGGCGCCCTATTCGCCGACCATAGGCGACCTCAAGAACGCCCGGCTGCTGCCGCCCAGCGACGCGCACTGGTTCGGCACCGACGACCTTGGCCGCGACATCTATTCCCGCATCGTCTACGGCTCGCGCTGGACGCTCTATGTGGTGATCCTCGTCGCCGTCATCGCGGCGCCCATCGGCCTCCTGGTTGGCACCGTGGCCGGCTATGCCGGCGGCTGGACCGACGCGATCCTGATGCGCATCACCGACATCTTCCTCGCCTTTCCGAAGCTGGTGCTGGCGCTGGCTTTCGTCGCGGCGCTTGGGCCCGGCATCGAGAACGCCGTGCTGGCGATCGCCATAACCTCCTGGCCGCCTTACGCGCGCATCGCGCGCGCCGAGACGCTGACGGTGCGCAATTCCGATTACATCAAGGCGGTGCAGCTGATGGGCGCCTCGCCCTTCCGCATCGTGCTGCGCCACATCATGCCGCTCTGCATTTCCTCGCTGATCGTCCGGGTGACGCTCGACATGGCGGGCATCATCCTGACCGCAGCCGGCCTCGGGTTCCTCGGCCTCGGCGCGCAGCCGCCGCTGCCTGAGTGGGGCGCGATGATCGCGTCCGGCCGACGCTTCATTCTCGACCAGTGGTGGGTGGCCGCGGCGCCGGGTGCGGCCATCCTCATCGTCAGCCTCGGCTTCAACCTGCTCGGCGACGGCTTGCGCGACGCGCTTGACCCCCGGAGCGGCGACCAATGAGCGGCGATCAATGAGCGACACGCTTCTCGAAGTCGACGATCTGCGCGTCACCTTCCCGACCCGCACCGGCCTCGTGCAGGCGGTCCGCGGCGTCTCGTTCTCGCTTGGCCGCGAGCGCCTGGGCATTGTCGGTGAAAGCGGCTCCGGCAAGTCTCAAACCGGCCGCGCCATCATGGGCCTGACGCCGCCGCAGGCGGAGGTTTCGGCGAAGAAACTCGCCTTCGACGGCATCGACCTGCTCTCCATATCGCCTCGCCAGCGCCGCGCGCTGCGGGGAAACCGCGTCGCCATGATCCTGCAGGATCCCAAATATTCGCTCGATCCGGTGATGACCATCGGCCGCCAGATCGTCGAGACGCTGCGCACGCACGAAAAGGTCTCCAAGGCCGAGGCGCGCGAGCGGGCGCTCGCCATGCTGCAGGCGGTGCAGATCCGCGACCCGGCCCGCGTCTTCGACCTTTATCCGCATGAGGTCTCGGGCGGCATGGGTCAGCGCGCCATGATCGCCATGATGCTGATCACCGGACCCGAGCTGATGATCGCCGACGAGCCGACCTCGGCGCTCGACGTCACCGTGCAGCTCGATGTGCTCAAGATCCTCGACAAGCTCGTCGCCGAGCGCGGCATGGGGCTGATCTTCATCTCGCACGACCTGCGTCTGGTCTCGTCCTTCTGCGACCGGGTCGTCGTCATGTATGCCGGCAAGGTGGTCGAGCAGATCAAGGCCTCCGAACTGCGCGATGCCCGGCATCCTTACACACGGGGCCTGCTCAATTGCATGCCGAGGATCGGCTTCGAGCGCCATCCGCTGCCGGTGCTCGACCGCAAGCCGGAGTGGGCGGCATGACGGCAGCGATCAGCATCGAAGGGCTGGAGGTGGTTTTCGATCGCTTCCGCGCGCTGAAGGGTGTCAGCCTCGAAGTGAAGGAGGGCGAATCCTACGGGCTGGTCGGCGAAAGCGGCTCCGGTAAGTCGACGCTGCTCAGGGCAGTTACCGGCCTTGCTCCGGCCGCTTCCGGCACCATCGCTATCAACGGCAAGACGCTGGGCAAAAACCGCGACAAGCCTTTTTACCGCGAAGTGCAGATGGTGTTCCAGGATCCATATGGCTCGCTGCATCCGCGCCAGACCGTCGATCGCCTGCTGCAGGAGCCTTTGGCCATCCACGGCATTGCCGACGGCGAGAAGCGCATCGAGCGCGCGCTGGACGAAGTCGGGCTCGGCAACGGTTTTCGCTTCCGCTACGCGCACCAGCTCTCCGGCGGCCAGCGCCAGCGCGTGGCGATTGCCCGTGCGCTCATCCTCGAACCGTCGATCCTTTTGCTCGACGAGCCGACCTCGGCGCTCGATGCCTCGGTGCAGGCCGAGGTGCTCAACCTCTTGGAAGAGGTGCGGCGGCGGCGCAAGCTCACCTTCCTGATGGTCAGCCACGACCTCGCCATCATCACCCATATGTGCGAGCGGCTGATGGTGATGCAGAACGGCGAGGCGGTTGAGACGCTGACCGCGAGCCAGTTGATCGGGCATCGGGTGGGCGCGGATTATACGCGGAATTTGCTCAGGGCGAGCGAGGGGTTTGTGAGAACCGCGTGAGCGGTTCCGCGCTCCGCTGGCAGTTGTCAGGCCCAATCGACTGGGCCAATGTGCCGACTTGAGTAATGCCTGAAATAAGGTGAGAAGAGGCTTCAACGGCAGCAAGACCAAAAAAACGGGCTTTCGCCCGATGAGGGACGAGATGAAGAATTCAGCCATTTCCGAACGCAAGAACCAGTCGATCTCGCGCGGCGTCGGCATGACGACGCAGATCTACGCCGATCGCGCCGAGAATTCGGAAATCTGGGATGTCGAGGGCCGCCGCTATATCGACTTCTCGTCGGGCATCGCGGTGGTCAACACCGGCCACCGCCATCCGAAGGTGATCGAGGCGGTCAAGGCGCAGCTCGACCGCTTCACCCACACCTGCCACCAGGTCGTGCCTTACGAGAGCTATGTGCATCTCGCTGAGCGGCTGAACGGCATGCTGCCGGGCAAATTCGACAAGAAGACGGTGTTCGTCACCACCGGCGCCGAGGCGGTCGAGAACGCGATAAAAATCGCCCGCAACGCAACCGGTCGCCAGGCGGTCATCGCCTTTTCCGGCGGCTTCCATGGCCGCACCTTCATGGGCATGGCGCTGACCGGCAAGGTCGTGCCTTACAAGGTCGGCTTCGGCGCCATGCCGGCCGATGTCTTCCACGCCCCGTTCCCGGTCGCGCTGCACGGCGTGTCGGTCGCGGATTCGCTCGCCGCGCTCGACAAGCTGTTCAAGGCCGACGTCGATCCGGGCCGCGTTGCCGCAATCATCGTCGAGCCGGTCCAGGGCGAGGGCGGCTTCTATGAGGCGCCGCGCGATTTCATGGCGGCACTCCGCAAGATATGCGACCAGCACGGCATCCTGCTCATCGCCGACGAGGTGCAGACCGGCTTTGCCCGCACCGGCAAGATGTTCGCCATGGACCATCACGACGTGGCGCCCGATCTCACCACCATGGCCAAGAGCCTCGCCGGCGGCTTCCCGCTGTCGGCGGTCACCGGCCGCTCCGAGATCATGGACGCGCCAGGCCCCGGCGGTCTCGGCGGCACCTATGGCGGCAGCCCGATCGGCGTCGCCGCCGCGCATGCCGTGCTCGACGTGATCGAGGAGGAAAAGCTCTGCGACCGCGCCAATGCGCTGGGCAGCCGGCTGAAGCAGCGGCTGGAGTCTATCCGCGACGACGTGCCGGAGATCGTCGACATCCGCGGCCCGGGCTTCATGAACGCGGTGGAGTTCAACGATGTGAAGAAGGGCCTGCCGTCGGCGGAACTCGCCAATGCGGTGAGGCTGAAGGCGCTGGACAAGGGCCTCATCCTGCTCACCTGCGGCGTCTACGGCAACGTCATCCGCTTCCTGTCGCCGATCACCATCCAGGACGGCGTCATGACCGAGGCGCTGGACATGCTGGAAACCTCGATCCGCGAGGCGCGCGCGGCTTAACCCGCCGCTCTTGCCGCTTCGCTTCCGCTGAAGGACGCAAGCGCTGCCTTCAGCGCGTCCGGTCCGCCCGCGACCGTCTGCGGCGTCGGCGAGAAGCCGGCGCCGAGCATTTTGCGGCCAAGCATGTGGTCGGCGGGCCGGTTGACGGATTCGATCCCGAGCAGCCGGCTGCCGGCATAGTGATAGATCGAGAATTTGTTGTCGGCGAGGTCGCCCAGCACGACATGGCTGTCGCCGCCTTGCGTCAGCCCCACCATCTGCAGCTTCATGTCGCCGATATCCGACCAGAACCATGGCACCGCCGAAAAGGGCTCGGCATGGCCAAGGATGGTGCGCGCGGCAAGCCGCGCCTGGTCGGTGGCGTTCTGCACCGATTCCAGCCGCACGTCGCCGCCGGTGAACCAGTGCCGGTAAGAGGCGGCGTCGCCGATGGCGAGGATTTCGGGAATAGAGCTTTGCATATGCTGGTCGACACGGATGCCGTTGCCGGTGGCTAAGCCGGCGGCTTCCGCCAGTTCGACATTGGGCACCACGCCGATGCCGATGATCACCATCTGCGCCGGCAGGCGCTCGCCGCTCGAGATGATGGCCGCCGAAACGCGGCCGCTTTCTTCCTCGAGACGGGCAACGGTGGTGCCGGTCAAGATGCGCACGCCGATCGTCTCCAGGCGCTGGCGCACATGCGCGGCGATGACAGGCGCGACGGCGCGGCCGAGCAGCCGGTCGACGGCCTCGACGACGGTGACGTTGCGGCCGGCAGCCCTCAGCGTCGCCGCGATCTCCAGGCCGATGAAGCCGCCGCCGAGAATGACCACGTCCTCGGTCCGCGCGCTGAGCTCGCGGATCGCCCGCGCGTCGGCCAGCGAGCGCAGCGAGGCCACGCCGGCGAGGCCGGCGCCGTCGAGCTTGAGCAGGCGCGGCCGCGAGCCGGTCGCCAGGATCAGCCGGTCGAAGGCAAGCTTGCCGCCGCCCGCCACGTCCAGTTCGCGGCCGCCGGCATCGATGCTCTCGATGCGCACGCCCGACCGATAGTCGATATTGTTGCCCGTGTAAAAAACCTCGCCGCGCAACGGCTGCGGCTTGGCTTCGGCATCCCTGATGAAGGTCTTGGACAGCGGCGGCTTGTGATAGGGCAGTTCCCTCTCGTCGCCGATCAGGACGACCGGCCCTTCATAGCCCTCTTCGCGCAGGCTCGCGGCTGCCTGCACGCCGGCATGGCCCGCACCGACAATCACAACCCCGTTCGTCATCGCAATCCTTTTTTCTTTTGAAATCTAGGATCTTCCGCCAGGTGGCGATTGTCTGCCGCCGCCGCAAGAGCCGACGTCCGGGTCGCACCCAGGACGGCCACCTGTCAACAACATGTGGCGACGCGGCGATGTGTCTAAAGTTGATAATCGTAGTTTAGAATAGTTCTAAACTATTGTTTCAATTGAATTTTTTCTGCAACGCCAGTTGACTTCGGGCCTCTCCATCGCTTTATGGAGAGCTGCGCGCAAAGCGCGTTCCCTTTGATGTCTGGGCCTTGAACCCTTTCGATTGGAGGCAAGTGGATGTCTTTTTTTATCGCGAACCGCGCATCGACGCGGCCACCATTTTTCCCGGCAGGCTCATGCCTCGGCGCGGGTGGGCGCCTTTTATTGAATTTCCAAAGAACTGGAGAAAGTTAATGACGGCACGTAACGGCAGCAGGCTGGCTGCGATCTGCGCCACAGCTGTACTGACGGCGGCGGTGTTCGTGTTGCCGGCGATGGCCGAGACCGATGCGAAAGCGGTGATCAAGACCTATGCCGACATCGCTCTGGCCAAATACGAGGATTCGCTGACCACTGCGCAGGCGCTCGACAAGGCGGTCGACGCGCTCATAGCCAGCCCCTCGGTCGACACGCTCAACGCCGCCCGCGAAGCCTGGAAGGCTGCGCGCATCCCCTACCAGCAGACCGAGGTCTATCGCTTCGGCAACAAGATCGTCGACGACTGGGAAGGCCGGGTGAATTCCTGGCCGCTGGACGAAGGCCTGATCGATTATGTCGCCAAGAGCTACGGCACCGAGTCGGACGAAAACGCGCTCTATACGGCCAACGTCATCGCCAACAAGGAAATCGAGATCAACGGCAAGAAGGTCGACGCCTCGAAGCTGACGCCCGAATTCCTGTCCGGCACGCTGCAGGAGACCGGCGGCGTCGAAGCCAATGTAGCGACCGGCTATCACGCCATCGAATTCCTGCTCTGGGGCCAGGATCTGCACGGCACCGGTCCGGGCGCCGGCGAGCGGCCCCATACCGACTACGACCTCAAGAATTGCAGCAACGGCAATTGCGACCGTCGCGCGGAATATCTGAAGTCGGCCAGCGACCTTCTGGTGTCAGACCTGCAGGAGATGGTCAACGACTGGAAGCAAGACGGCGCCGCGCGCAAGAACCTGACCGACGGCGATGCGAACACCGGCATCTCCACCATCTTCACCGGCATGGGCTCGCTCTCCTATGGCGAGCTTGCCGGCGAGCGTATGAAGCTCGGCCTGCTGCTGCACGATCCGGAGGAGGAGCACGACTGCTTCTCCGACAACACCTACAACTCGCACCTTTATGACGCCGTCGGCATCCGCGACGCCTACCATGCCAGCTACAAGCGGCTCGACGGTTCCGTGGTTTCGGGTCCGTCGGTGTCGGACATGGTCAAGGCCGCCGATCCGGCGATCGACAAGGAGCTGTCGGGCAAGCTCGATACCAGCGTCGCCAGGATGGAGGCCATCAAGGCGCGCGCGCTGGCCGGCGAGGCCTACGACCAGCAGATCGCCGAAGGCAACACCGAAGGCAACGCCACCGTGCAGGCAGCGATCGACGCGCTGGTCGACCAGACCAAGTCGATCGGGCGCGCCGTCGGTTCCCTGAAGCTGAACAACATCGCCTTCGAAGGTTCCGACAGCCTCGACGCCTCTGACAAGGTGTTCAAGTAAGACCGTCGGGCGAGCAACAGCCACGCGGCGCCGGCCCGGCGCCGTCAGCCAGAGCAAGTACAAGTAAATGCTGATCTGCCATTGCAACATCATCACCGAAAAGGAGATCGAGCAGACGATCGTCGGCCTGCTTGATGAAGATCCCTGGCAGCTTATTGTGCCGGCCAAGGTCTATCATGCCATGCACAAGCGCGGCCGCTGTTGCGGCTGTTTCCCAAATGTGGTGGAAACGATCATTCGGGTTACCGAGACCTACCACGCCCGCTCAGAGGTGGGGAACGTGGACATCGTTTCACACCTGGATCGCGTGAGAGGCTTGCGCGGCCAATACGGGAGCAGAACCCATGAAAGGCGAACCGCAGATCATCGAGCGGCTTAATGAAGCTCTGTTCCTGGAGCTCGGGGCCATCAACCAGTACTGGGTGCATTATCGTCTGCTCGAGGATTGGGGCTACACCAAGCTGGCAAAGAAGGAGCGGGCGGAATCGATCGAGGAAATGCATCACGCCGACCGGTTGATCGCGCGCATCATCTTCCTCGAAGGCCATCCGAACCTGCAGTCCGTCGCGCCGCTGCGCATCGGCCAGAATGTCAAGGAAGTGCTCGAATCCGATCTGGCCGGCGAATATGACGCGCGCACTGCCTACAAGCGATCGCGCGAGATCTGCCACGACGAAGGCGATTTCGTCTCGATGAAGCTGTTCGAGGACCTTTTGACCGACGAGGAAGGACATATCGACTTCCTGGAAACGCAGCTCGACCTGCTTGCCTCGATCGGCGAGGAAAAGTACGGCCAGCTCAATGCCGACTCGGCTGACGAGGCGGAGTAAGGACATGCGGGAATGCGGCGCCCCATAGATTGCTCGTGCCGCTCGCGCCGGGCTGAAAACGACGGCCTGCCGCTTCACAAGACCCCGCGACACCGGATCTATCGCGGGGCATCGCTTTTGCTGGCGATGGTGCTTTCTGTTCCCGCTATGGCCTGCGAGCCAGCCGATCTGCCGGCAAGCCGGACCGACCTGACGCCAAAGGATCAGGCGCGGGTACTGATGGTCACCAAGCCAACGGCCGACTTCACCAAGCCCGAGCCGTTCGAACTGATGCAGGGCGGCGCCGGCACGTCGCGCAAGGACGTCAACCGCGACGCCTTCTCGCAATCTTCCGCCAACATCACCTTCGAGGAAGAAGGGACCTTCAAGCTCGGCAACGCGCTTTTCCGCAAGAACTGGGTGTCGTCGCCGTCATCGACCCAGGCTTCGGATGGGCTCGGTCCCCTGTTCAATGAGCGCGCCTGCCAGAACTGCCATCTGAAGGATGGCCGTGGCCGCCCGCCGGAAGGCAACGCCGGCTCGACATCGATGTTTCTCCGGCTGGCGCGCGACGCCGGCAGCGCCGAAGAAAAGGCCGCGCTTGCCGACCACAAGGTGCTGAACTTTCCCGATCCGGTCTATGGCGCGCAACTGCAGGATCTGGCGGTGCCCGGCCTCAGGGGCGAAGGCCGCATGCACGTCGAGCACTCCGAGGAAAAAGTGACGCTCGGCGACGGCACCGCCGTTTCGCTGCGCAAGCCGAGCTATTCGGTGGAAGGTCTCGGCTATGGTCCGCTCGATCCGCGCACCACGCTCTCGCCGCGCCTGACGCCGCCGATGATCGGGCTCGGCCTTATCGAGCAGATCGCTCCGGCCGATATCCTCGCCCATGCCGATCCGGACGACCGCGACGGCGATGGCATTTCGGGCAGGCCGAACATCGTGCGCGATGAGTTGAGCGGCGCGGTAACCTTGGGCCGCTTCGGCTGGAAGGCGCAGACCGCGTCGATCCGCCAGCAGGCGGCCGACGCCTTTGCCGGCGATATCGGCATCTCGACGCCGGAAATGCCGAAGCCCTGGGGCGATTGCACCGAGGCGCAGAAGGATTGCCTTGCCATGCCGAACGGCGTGCAGCAGCGTCTCGGCACGGCCGAGGCGCCGCCGCCGGTGATGGACCTCGTCACCTTCTATTCGCAGAATCTGGCCGTGCCGGCGCGGCGCGATCTCGACAAGCCGGATGTGCTTGCCGGCAAGAAACAGTTCTACGAGATGGGCTGTATTTCCTGCCACACGCCGAAATTCGTCACCGTGCGCGGCACGCCGAACAAGGCGCAGGCCTTCCAACTGATCTGGCCTTATTCCGACTTCCTGCTGCACGACATGGGCGAGGGCCTCGCCGACGGGCAGCGGGTGGGCGAAGCAAGCGGCAGCGAGTGGCGCACCCCGCCGCTCTGGGGCATCGGGCTCACCGCGACAGTCAACGGCAATGCTTTTTATCTACATGACGGCCGCGCCCGCACGCTTGCCGAGGCGATCCTGTGGCATGGCGGCGAGGGCCGGAAGGCGCGCGACCACTTCGCCGGAGCCTCCGCGGCCGATCGTGATGCGCTGATCAAATTCCTGGAGTCTCTCTGATGTTAAAACGCGTCGCTCTGATGTCGAAACGCCTGGCCCTTGCTCTTTCGTTCCTTCTGGCCGCCGTGCTGCCGGCTTCGGCCGCAATCAAGGCCTCCGATGTCATCGGACGCGCGATCGACGGTTTTGTTCGGCCGGCCTATGCCGGCCTCGACGAGCATGCGGCGGGCCTGAACAAGGCTATGCGCCAGCTTTGCGAAACGCCGTCTGGGCAAAATCTCGAAGCGGCGCGCTCGGCGTTTTCCGGCGCGGTCGAAGCCTGGTCGGTCGCCGAGATCATCGCCTTCGGCCCGATCAAGGAAAACAACCGGCTGGAGCGCATGCTCTATTGGCCGGACCGCAAGAGCATTGGCCTGCGGCAGGTACAGTCGACACTCGCCGCGAAGGATCCTTCCGCCACCGATCCGGCGCAACTGGCGCAAAAGAGCGTCGCCATTCAGGGCCTCGGCGCGCTCGAATTTGTGCTTTACGGCGATGGCGCCGAAACGCTTGCCGGGAAGGACGATCCCTACCGCTGCGCCTATGGCGCTGCGGTCGCCGGCAACATCGAAACGATTGCCGGCGAGGTGCGTGATGCCTGGAACAAGCCCGAGGGCTTTGCGTCGCTCTGGGCCAATCCGGGGCCGAAAAACCCGCTCTACCGCGACGGCGCCGAAGCCGTGACGGAACTGGTCGGTGTCTTCATCAACGAGCTGGAAATGATCCGCGACGTGCGGCTCAAGGGCTTTCTCGGCGCCAAACCCGATGCCGACAAGCCGAAGCAGGCGATCTACTGGCGCTCGCGGAACACGACGACGTCGCTGGCCGGGAATCTGTCCGGTATCGACGAGTTGTTCCAGGCTTCCCGGCTCGGCGATGCGCTGCCCGCCGATGCGCAATGGATGGCCGAGTCCATCCACATCCAGCTCGCCAACAGTGTGACGACCGCGAAATCCGTCAGCGGCCCGATCGACAAGGCGCTAGCCGATCCGGCGCAGCGCGACAAGCTCGAGCACTTCGCGCTGATAACCTCGAGCCTGTCGACCTTGATCGGCACCAGGATGACTGCCGCGTTCGGCCTGACCGCCGGCTTTTCGTCGCTGGACGGGGATTGACGCCGTGAAGACCTCGCTCATCGACCGCCGCGATTTCCTGCGAGCCGCAGGCGCGAGTTTCGCCGCCGCCATGGCGCCGCGGGCATGGGCCGACACGCTGGCTGCGGACGCGGTGTTTGCCACGGCTTTCGCCAAGCACGACGGCAGCTTCGGCGCCGCCGTGCTCTCCGAGGACGGCAGGATCCTGCACACGGTCGATCTGCCCGACCGCGGCCATGACGTCACCTTCGATCAGGTGTCGAAACGCTCGGTCGTCTTCGCGAGGCAGCCCGGCACCTTCGCTGTCGTCTTCGACCATGCCGGCCGCGACAAGCCTTTGACCATCGCCAGCATTGCCGGCCGGCATTTCTTCGGCCATGGCGTGTTCTCGCCCGACGGCGCCTTGCTCTATGCGACGGAGAACGATTTCGACAACGCCGCGGGCGTCGTCGGCATTTATGACGCGCGGGCAAAATTCAACCGCATCGGCGAGTTCCCGACCTACGGCATGGGCCCGCACGAGCTGCTCCTGCTCGGCGATGGCCGCACGCTCGGCATCGCCAATGGCGGCATCGAAACCCATCCCGACTATGGCCGCGCCGAGCTCAATATCGCCACGATGAAGCCGTCCTACACGCTGGTCGATCGCGTCACCGGCGACCTGATCGAAAAGCACGAATTGCCGCCGGCGCTGCATCAGCTGTCGATCCGGCACATGGATCGCGACGAGGCGGGCACCGTCTGGTTCGGCTGCCAATATCGCGGGCCGGCGACCGACCGCCCGGCGCTGGTCGGCCGCGCCGCGCGCGGCAAGGAGCTCGAGCTGCTGGAGATGCCGCCGGACGTGCTCTTCGGCTTCCGCAACTATATCGGCTCGGTCGCCGCCAATGCCGCCACCGGCACGGTTGCGGTCACTTCGCCGGAAGGCAATTCGCTGGCCGTCATCGATGCCGCCAGCGGACGCGTGGTCGTGACCAGGCCGCTGGTCGAGGTCTGCGGCCTCGCGCCCGACGGCGCCGGCTTCATGGCAACCACTGGCGCCGGCGAGATCGTCGGTGGCGCCGGCGTGAGCCGTTCCGAGCCGGACTATGTCTGGGACAATCACATGCTGCGCATTGTCGCGACGGCGTGATCGCCGCGCGTAGAAGCAAAGCCGCTTAACATTTCTCCGCCCTGGCCCTTGCGGTGGCGGCCTATGCCGGGCAGAGGGAATTGTGTTTCGATCCAGTTCGTTAACCGGCCCTGCCCGTATGAAGCTACTTGCCATCGACTGCGCCGCCAACCTTTGTGCCGCCTGCATCTATGACACAGGCGCCGGCACAGAGATTGGCCGCGAGGTGCGCGATCTCGGCAAGGGGCATGCCGAGCATCTGATGGCCATTATCGAGACTGCCCTGCAAGCCGGTGGGATCGGCTATCACGACCTTAACGCCATTGCCGTCTCGATCGGACCCGGCTCTTTCACCGGCCTGCGCGTCGGCGTCTCGACCGCGCGCGGCCTTGCGCTGGCGCTGAAGATACCGGCGATCGGCGTGACGACGCTGGAAGCCCTGGCGGCGGAGGGTGCGAATGCCTTTCCCGGGCGCGCGGTGCTTGCCGCGCTCGATGCCGGCCGCGAGGAAATCCATGCGGCGCTCTATGATAAAATGTTAGCCGAAGCTTACGGACCTTCGGTAACCACGCTTGCCGAGGCGACGACCATGGCCATCGGCGCCGATGCGGTCCTTGTCGGGACCGCCGCACCGCAGATTGCCGCGTCGGCCGGGCGTCCTTTCGACACCGGCCCGGTTGCCGCCACCGCCGACATTGCGACCTACGCCAGGCTGGCTTCGACCAAGGGGCCGGGCGACAAGCCGAAGCCGCTCTATCTGCGCGGTGCCGACGCCAAGCCGCAGGCGGGTTTCATTCTTCCAAGGCAGGACAATGGTCCAAAGGCAGACCATGATCCCAAAAAATGGGACCCGGTTTTTGGGAAAGGTCTTGGTCCAAAGGGAAACGACGCCTGATGCGCATCCCGTTCTTTCAGCCCCGCCGCAGGGACTATGCGCTGGAACCGCTGACGGTTGCCGACAGCGCCGCCGTTTCGGTGCTGCATCGCGAGGATTTCGTACGGCCCTGGACCGACGGCGAGTTCGCCGCGCTGCTCGAACAGGACACGGTGTTCGGATATGCCGCGCGCGAGACCGGGCAGGGTGCCAAGCCGCCGGTCGGCTTCGTCCTGGCGCGGCTCGCCGCCGGCGAGGGCGAAATCCTGACCGTGGCCGTCGCCCGTACGCATCGCCGCCAGGGACTTGGCTGGCAATTGATGGACGCGGTGCTGCGCGAACTGCATGCGCAGCGCGCCGAAGCGCTCTTTCTCGAGGTCGACGAGACCAACGCGGCGGCGATCGGGCTCTACCGCAGGCTTGGCTTCCGCCAGGTCGGCCATCGCCCGAACTATTATCGCTCGACAGAGCACGGTCCGACCGGCGCGCTTGTCATGCGCCGCGATCTTCGCTAGCCACAGTCGCGCGTGACCCCGAAAATCGGCTCCGATTTTCGGAAAGGATCATGCGCCAAGTGGGAGTGTTACAGCGTCCTTTGCGCGCCCCAAGGCGCGTGGCGCTGTAATGTTGGGGCCGGAGCGAATGATCAAGAGATTGCGGATTTTCCTGGCGCTCGGCTATGTCGTCGTCTGTTCACTGGTGCTGGTGCCGCTGCAGATCCTGTCGATGAAGACGGGACTCTGGCCCGAAACGTTCATCCTGAAAATCTGGCACGGCATGATCCTGCGGGCGCTCGGCATGCGGGTGCATGTGAAGGGCGCGCTGGCCAAGGAACGCCCTCTGCTTGTCGCGGCCAACCATATTTCCTGGACCGACATCATGGTGCTCGGCTCCTTCGTCGATGTGAAGTTCATCGCCAGGGCCGACATGGAAGGCTGGCCGCTGATCGGCATGCTGTCCAAGCTGCAGCGCACCGTCTTCGTCGAGCGGGAGCGCAAGCGCGCCTCCGGCGAGCAGGCAAGCGACATCGCCAGGCGCATGGCCAAGGGCGACGCCATGGTGCTGTTCGCCGAAGGCTCGACCGGCGACGGCAACCTCGTGCTGCCGTTCAAGAGCACCCTGTTCGGCGCGGCCACCATGGCGATTTCGGAAGGCGCTGCGGAACAGGTCTTCATCCAGCCCGTGGCGATCGCCTATACGCGGTTGCACGGCATGCCGATGGGCCGGCGACACCGTCCGATATCCGCCTGGATTGGCGACCAGGATCTGATGCCCCATCTGAAAGGTCTGCTTGCCGAAGGCGCGATCGATGCCGAGGTGCATTTCGGCAAGCCGGTGCCGTTCTCCAAGGGCTCGAGCCGCAAGGAAACGGCAAGGCTGATGGAAGCCAAAGTGCGCGAGATGACGCAAGCCATCCTCGCCGACCCGGCCAAGAGCCGGTAATCCACCAAAATCGTCTGTTTTTTGTCACGGAAAGGCGGTAGAAGCCGCCCGATGGAATTGAACACGATTGAAAGCCACGACATCGCGACTGCGTCCGAGCATTCGGCCAGCACGGGCCGAACGGCGAAAAAGGTCTTCGTCAAGACCTATGGTTGCCAGATGAACGTCTACGATTCCCAGCGCATGACCGATGCGCTGGCCGCTGACGGCTATGTCGCCACCGACGCGATCGATGATGCTGATCTGGTGCTGCTCAACACCTGCCATATCCGCGAAAAGGCGGCGGAAAAGGTCTATTCCGAGCTTGGCCGCATCCGCGACGTGAAGGCCGAGCGCGCCGAGACGGGGCGCGAATTGCTGATCGGTGTCGCCGGTTGCGTGGCCCAGGCCGAGGGCGCCGAGATCATCCGCCGTGCGCCTGCGGTCGATCTGGTCATCGGCCCGCAGACCTATCACCGGCTGCCGGACGTGCTGGCAAGGGTCCGTGGCGGCGAAAAGATCGTCGAGACCGAATACGCCGTCGAGGACAAATTCGAGCACCTGCCGCAGCCGAAGCGCGCCGAGCTTGCCAGGCGCGGCGTCACCGCTTTCCTGACGGTGCAGGAAGGCTGCGACAAGTTCTGCACTTTTTGCGTGGTGCCCTATACGCGCGGCTCCGAAGTGTCGCGGCCGGTGGCGCAGATCGTTGCCGAGGCAGAGCGCCTGGCCGAGGCCGGCGTGCGTGAGGTGACGCTGCTCGGCCAGAACGTCAACGCCTGGCATGGTGTCGGCGAAAATGGCCAGGAATGGGGCCTCGGCCGCCTGCTGTTCCGCTTGGCGGAAATTCCCGGCCTGGCGCGGCTGCGCTACACCACCAGCCATCCGCGCGACATGGACGACGAATTGATCGCCGCGCATCGTGACCTGCCGGCGCTGATGCCCTATTTGCATCTGCCGGTGCAGTCCGGTTCCGACCGCATCCTCAAGGCGATGAACCGCCGCCATACGGCACGCGACTATCTGGCGCTCATCGAGCGCATCCGCGCCGCCCGCGACGACATCGCCATGTCCGGTGACTTCATCGTCGGCTTTCCCGGCGAGACGGAAGAGGATTTCGAGGCGACCATGAGACTGGTGCGCGAGGTGAACTACGCCTCCGCCTTCTCGTTCAAATATTCGCCGCGCCCCGGCACGCCGGGCGCCGAAATGGACGGCCATGTGTCGGAAGCGGTGAAGGATGAGCGGCTGCAGCGCCTGCAGGCGCTGCTCCTGAGGCAGCAGCAGGATTTCGGCTTGGGTCTCGTCGGCAGGACCATCGGTACGCTGATCGAGAAGCCTGGCCGGCAGGCCGGACAGAAAGTTGGCCGTTCGCCCTGGCTGCAGCCGGTTATTGTTGACGACAAGGCCGGCGGAATCGGTGACATTATCGACGTACGAATCACAAGGACGGGCTACAATAGCCTGTTCGCCGAGTTGGCCTGATGCATGTCGCCCAAAAGTGCTCGCGGTTTTGGGACAACGACATGCATAGCCACAAGCCTCGGCAGATGAGGAGAGACGGTTGAGCGCTGCTGAACTGAAGAATCCGCCCCAGAACCAGGCGTCCGGGGCTTCCGACATGGCGCACATCGTACTGACCTTCGACAACAACAAGCTGGCCAGCGCCCTTTACGGTCAGTTCGATGAGAATTTGGCCCGGCTCGAGCAAAAGCTCGGCGTCGATATTCGCTCGCGCGGCAATCAGCTTGCGATCAAAGGTACGGCCGCGGCCGCCGAGCAGGCGCGCCGCGCGTTGGATACCCTCTACGGCATTCTCCAGAAAGGCGTCGATATCGGCCAGTCCGACGTCGACGGCGCCGTGCGCATGGCGATCGCCGCCGACGACCAGCTGACGTTGCCGACCATGGAGCGCAAGGGCAAGGTATCGGCCGCCCAGATTGCGACCCGCAAGAAGACGATCTACGCCCGCTCGCTCAACCAGGACGCCTATATGCGGGCGCTGGAACGCTCCGAGATGGTGTTCGGCATCGGTCCCGCCGGCACCGGCAAGACTTATCTGGCGGTGGCGCACGCGGCGATGCTCCTGGAGCGCGGCATGGTCGAGCGCATCATCCTGTCGCGTCCGGCGGTAGAGGCAGGCGAGCGGCTGGGCTTCCTGCCCGGCGACATGAAGGAAAAGGTCGATCCGTATCTGCGACCGCTCTATGACGCGCTCTACGACATGATGCCGGCCGACAAGGTTGAGCGCGCCATCGCCGCCGAGGTGATCGAGATAGCGCCGCTGGCCTTCATGCGCGGCCGCACGCTGGCGCATGCGGCGGTGATCCTCGACGAGGCTCAGAACACCACGCCGATGCAGATGAAGATGTTCCTCACCCGTCTCGGCGAGAACTCGCGCATGATCGTCACCGGCGATCCGACGCAGATCGACCTTCCGCCCAACACCAAGTCGGGGCTGGTCGAGGCGCTGCGCGTCCTCGACGGTGTGCCCGGTATAGTCACCGTCCGCTTCAACGAAGGCGATGTGGTCCGCCACCCGCTGGTTGCCGAGATCGTCAAGGCTTATGACCGCGACGGCAAGCTGGCGAGAGGCCTGGGCGCCGAAAGCTGATCAAAGGCCGCATGGCTGAAAATACTGAATCCGCCGCCGGGACGCCGGTCGATATCGATATTTTCGTGGAGGCCGGCGACTGGCCCGCGGAAGCCGAATTGACGCGTCTGGTCGATCGCGCCGTAGCGGCCACCTTTGCCGAAACCGGCGCGAGCGGCGCCTCGGAGCTCAGCATCGTTTTTTCCGACGATGCCCATATCCAGACGCTCAACGCCGAATGGCGCGGCAAGGACAAGCCAACCAACGTCTTGTCTTTCCCGGCTTTTTCAGTGCCGAAAGGCGGCCTGATGCCGCCGATGCTGGGCGATATCGTGCTGGCTTCCGAGACGGTGGCGCGCGAGGCCGCACTGGAAGACAAGCCGATTGCGAACCATATCACTCATCTCGTTGTTCATGGCCTGCTGCATCTTTTGGGACATGATCACGAGACCGACACCGAGGCCGAGGAGATGGAAGCGATCGAGCGCGCGGCGCTTGCGAGGCTTGCCATTCCCGATCCCTACGCGTAACAAAAAAGCTCAATTGACCCGATGGCGATGAACGACACACCAGAAACTGCCGCCCGTCCGGACGCCGGCAGTGCTGCCAAGTCTTCCGAAAAGACGGAAGAGGGCTCCAGTCCGAGTATTCCGACCGGCAGCGCGGCCGCAGAGCCGACGTATGCCGGTCCTTCCCTCTTTGACCGTGTGCTCGGCTTGTTCCGGCACCGTAACGGCACCAGCCTGCGCGAGGAGATTGCCGGCGCGCTTGCCGAAACGGCGACCGATGCCGGCGCGTTCTCGCCCGGCGAACGCGCCATGCTCAACAACATCCTGCGCCTGCGCGAAGTGCGGGTCGAGGACGTCATGGTGCCGCGCGCCGATATCGAGGCGGTCGAGATCAACACGACGCTTGGCGATCTGCTCGGCCTCTTCGAGCAATCCGGCCATTCGCGCATGCCGGTCTATTCCGAGACGCTCGACGATCCGCGCGGCATGGTCCACATCCGCGACGTGCTCGCCCACATCACCAAGGTCGCCCGCGTCAAGAAGGGCCGCGCCAGCCGCAAGACGCCGGTGGCGACCGCGCTTGACCTCGCGCAGGTGGATCTCGCCCGCACCATCGGCGATCTCAATCTGATCCGTCAGGTGCTGTTCGTGCCGCCCTCGATGCTTGCCTCCGACCTGATGGGCCGCATGCAGACAAACCGTACGCAGATGGCGCTGGTCATCGACGAATATGGCGGCACCGACGGCCTCGCCTCGCTGGAAGACATCGTCGAGATGGTGGTCGGCGACATCGAGGACGAGCACGACGATGACGAGCCGATGATCACCCAGACCGGCGACGGCGTCTTTGTCGTCGACGGCAAGGCCGAGATCGACGAGGTCGCCAAGATGATCGGCGAGGATTTCGCCGCCGGCGAGCACGGCGAATATGTCGACACCATCGGCGGCATGATCTTCAACACGCTCGGGCGCGTTCCGGCCAGGGGCGAAGTCGTGCAGGCCATTCCAGGTTTCGAGTTCCATGTGCTCGACGCCGATCCGCGCCGCGTCAAGCGCGTGCGCATCGTGCAGAGCCCAAAGGGCGAGCGGCAGCGCCGCCGCGCGGCCCGCACCGAACAGGCCTGATATCTTCCCGGCATGCCGATCGACGATCCGTTCAAGCACGCGGTCCTGGGCTCAGCCGTCTTCTATCGCGATCCGCGCGCGGCATTGGCCTGGCTGCAGGCGGCCTTCGGCTTCGAGCCAAGCATGCTGGTAAGCGACACCGACGGCAGGCTCGTGCATGCTGAAATGCGCTTCGGCGACGGCTATATCATCGTCGATTCCGAATGGGCCGACCATGTCGCCAGTCCCGCTTCCGTCGGCGGCAAGAACACGCAGGCCGTCTATGTCCGCCTGCAGCAGGACCTTGATGCTCATTGCGAAAAGGCACGTATGGCGGGCGCGATAATTGTTGAAGAACCGACGGATCATTTCTACGGCGAGCGGCAATATCGTGCCCGCGATCCCGAAGGCCATATCTGGACATTCACCCGGACCGTGCGCGTTGTTTCGAAGGACGAGGCCGAGCAACTGAGCGGCCTGCGGATCGAGGGCTGGCACAGCTGAGCATTTTTTGCAGCAAGCGAAATCGCTTGGCGCTGCAGAAATGCGGCTAAAACAAAGAGCTACAGCGGGATACTTGTTCCCGCTATAGAGCAATTCCAGGAAAAGTGTGAGTGGTTTAGGCTCGGCGACTTCGCCGTAGCCTTCCGTCCGGAATTGCGTCAAAACAAAGAGATAGAGCGGTTCGCCGTTTCCGTGAAACGGTGAAACGCTGTAGCGCGACCGTGTTCAGGCCGCGCTCATCTGGGGTTTGGATCAGGCAGCGCAGCCTGTTAAATCTCTAACTCCCTGATTCGTGCGACTTGGGAAGCTGGATGCAGCGCTTTGCCGGCCGGATAATTCTGCTGTGGGGGTGGTGGCGGGCGCTGGTGGCGTTTGCCGCCGGAGCCCTGGCGGTGCTTGCCCAGGCGCCTTACGATTTCTTCGCCGTCTGCTTCGTTTCGTTCCCGGTCCTGGTCTGGCTGCTCGACGGCGCCACCGGCGAGGCTTCCGATGGCTGGTTCAGGCGCCTGAAGCCGGCTTTCGCCATCGGCTGGTGGTTCGGCTTCGGCTATTTCCTCGCCGGTCTCTGGTGGATCGGCCAGGCATTGCTGGTCGAGGCCGACAGTTTCGCCTGGGCCTTGCCCTTCGCCGTTGTCGGCATCCCCTTCGCGCTGGCCTTCTTCTATGGCTTTGCCACCGTGGTGGCGCGGCTGTTCTGGAGCAGCGATATCGGCCGCATCGCGGCCCTTGCCTTCGGTTTCGGCCTCGCCGAATGGTTGCGCGACTTTCTCTTCACCGGCTTTCCCTGGAACGCCGTCGGCTACGCGGCAATGCCGGTGCCGCTCCTGATGCAGAGCGTATCGGTGACCGGCATGATCGGCATGAATGTGCTCGCGGTCTTCCTGTTTTCCCTGCCCGCGCTGGTTGCGGCGCGCCGGCATCTGAGGCTGGGCGTTGCCCTGTTCGTCATCCTGGTCGCCGCTCATGTCGGCTTCGGCTATTTCAGGCTCGCCATGCCGGCCGAACCGGCCACGCGCTCGATCGATGTTCGCATCGTCCAGCCCGCGGTCGATCTCAGCGAAAAATGGGATGCCTCGGTGCGGGACCGCATCTTCGCAACTTTGCTGGGGCTATCGGGCAAAGCCCCGGAAGACGGCCACGCCAAGCCGCAGCTCATTCTGTGGCCGGAAACATCGGTGCCGTTCCTGTTCACCGAGCGTCCGGACGCGCTGACGGCGCTGGGCGACATGCTGGCCGACGGCCAGATGCTGGTTGCCGGTGTCGTGCGCGAGGAGGGCGGATCGGCGAATGCCGGCAGCCGCTACTACAATTCCGTGGTGGCAATCAACGACAGGGGCGAGATCGTCGATGCCGTCGACAAGGTGCATCTGGTGCCCTTCGGAGAGTATCTGCCCTTTGCCGATCTTTTCGAACGCTTCGGCATAGGCCAGCTCGTTGCCGGACCGATGAATTTCGCCGCCGGCAACGAGCGGCATCCGATTACCGTGCCGGGCGGCCTGCGTGCCGCTCCATTCATCTGCTACGAGGTGATTTTTCCCGATCTCGTGGCCGTTGACGTTACGTCAGCTGACGTTATTGTGAACGTCACCAACGACGCATGGTTTGGCGACACGCCGGGCCCTTATCAGCACTTCAGGCAGGCCCAGATTCGTGCGGTGGAGAATGGATTGCCTCTGTTGCGTGCGGCTAACAATGGCATCTCCGCCGTCGTCGATTCGCGCGGGCGCATTGTCGATGCGCTGGCCGTCAATGCGCGCGGCGCCATTGACGCGCATGTGCCGATTTCCGGCCACGCGCTTTTTCCCGCCGACCAGCGGCGCATTAACGGATTGCTGATCATGTTGGCGTTTGCGCTGATGGCCTTCACATTGAATGTAAGGCAGCGGCTACGGGTGAATTGACAGTCGGCACATTAGAAACTCATACTGTAACGCCTAAAATTTTCTCGAAGTCGGTTGGAGGGTTCTGTTGGGGCAGGTGGCTCCGGCTTCATTTGGGCGAACAAAAATAGAAAAAGCCGGAAAAATTCGGCGAGGAAAAAATGACAGAAGAGAACAAGAAGAAGCCGAATCCGATCGACATCCATGTTGGGAGTCGCATCCGGCTGCGTCGCAATATGCTTGGGATGAGCCAGGAAAAGCTGGGTGAAAATCTCGGCATCACGTTTCAGCAGATCCAGAAGTACGAAAAGGGGACAAACAGGGTCGGCGCCAGTCGTCTGCAGGCCATCGCCTCCATCCTGAGCGTTCCCGTCGCGTTCTTCTTCGAGGATGCCCCGGGCGAGGAGACCGGCGGCAATCGGGGATTTGCCGAAGACTCCTCAATGGCGTTTGCCATCGAATTCTGCGGCAGTCCCGAAGGGCTTCAGCTCAACCGGGCCTTCGTCAAGATCGGCGACGTCAAGGTACGCCGCAGGATCATCGATCTGGTGAAGGCGCTGTCCACCGACGACGCCGATTGATTTTTTGCTTATGGCACCAGCGGCGCCCTGCCGCTGGTGGCATAGCCGGCTTTGCCTACATTCATGCCAGATCCGTCGCGCCGCTTGACGAGCGGCGCCCGGCACCGCTAACACGTGGCGCGCCAAAATCGGCAGCCTGCCGATCTTTTTCAAGAGGGGACACCCGTGACGCGGCAGAATTATCTCTTCACCTCGGAATCCGTCTCCGAGGGCCATCCCGACAAAGTCTGTGACCGCATCTCCGACGAGATCGTCGATCTGGTCTATCGCGAAGCCAAGAAGACGGGTATGGACCCGTGGAAGGTTCGCGTCGCCTGCGAAACGCTGGCCACCACCAACCGCGTCGTCATCGCCGGCGAGGTCCGCGTCCCCGACACGCTTTTGAAGAAGGACAAGGCGGGCAACGTCTTGATGGATGCCTCCGGCCACCCTGTGGTCAACCCCGCCAAGTTCAAGTCGGTTGCCCGCAAGGCGATCCGCGAGATCGGCTACGAGCAGTCCGGCTTCCATTGGAAGACCGCCAAGATCGACGTGCTGCTGCACGGCCAGTCGCCGGATATCGGCCAGGGCGTCGACAATGCCGCCGATCGCCAGGGCGAGGAAGGTGCCGGCGACCAGGGCATCATGTTCGGTTATGCCTGCCGCGAGACGCCCGACCTGATGCCGGCGCCGATCTATTACAGCCACAAGATTCTTGAATTGCTGGCCGCGGCGCGCCATGAAGGCAATGGCGAGGCCGGCAGGCTTGGCCCGGATGCCAAGAGCCAGGTCACCGTGCGCTATGCCGACGGCAAGGCCGCGGAAGTCACGCAGATCGTGCTCTCCACCCAGCATCTCGATGCGAGCTGGGACTCCAAGAAGGTACGCAAGGTCGTCGAGCCCTACATCCGTGAGGCGTTTGGCGATCTCAAGATCGCCGAGGACTGCAACTGGTACATCAACCCGACCGGCAAGTTCGTCATCGGTGGGCCTGACGGCGATGCCGGCCTCACCGGCCGCAAGATCATCGTCGACACCTATGGCGGCGCGGCACCCCACGGCGGCGGCGCCTTCTCCGGCAAGGACACTACCAAGGTCGACCGTTCGGCGGCTTATGCGGCGCGCTACCTTGCAAAGAACGTGGTGGCGGCCAAGCTTGCGGACCGCTGCACCATCCAGCTGTCGTACGCCATCGGCGTCGCCCAGCCGCTGTCGGTCTATGTCGACCTGCACGGCACCGGCAAGGTGGACGAATCGAAGCTCGAGGATGCGCTGCGCAAGGTGATGGACCTGTCGCCGTCGGGCATCCGCCGTCATCTCGACCTCAACAAGCCGATCTACGCAAAAACCTCGTCCTACGGCCATTTCGGCCGCAAGGCCGGCCGCGACGGTTCCTTCTCATGGGAGAAGACCGACCTCGCCAAGGCCCTCAAGGACGCGGTTGCCGATGCGATAGCCGCCTGACGGCCTCGCCAAGCCCATCCATGGAGCCAAACGACAGGCCGAGCCGCGCGACCGAAGGATTTTTCGGCCGCCGGCACGGCAAGACTATACGCCCGCAGCAGGCGGTCGCCCTTGAAAACGGTCTGCGCGAATACCGGGTCGACCTGACGGCAGAAGCGCCGGTCGATCTCAGGAGCCTGTTCAAGACGGATGTTTCGGCGCTCCAGCTGGAAATCGGCTTCGGCGGCGGCGAGCATCTGCTGCATCGCGCCACCGAATCGCCGGCAATCGGCTTCATCGGCGTCGAGCCTTTCGTCAACGGCATGGCCAAGATGATGACGGCGCTTGGCAAGGCGCCGCTTGCCAATCTGAGGGTCTATGACGACGACGCCACGCGCCTGCTCGACTGGCTGCCGTCAGGCTCGCTCGACGGTATCGACCTGCTCTATCCCGACCCGTGGCCGAAGAAGAAGCATTGGAAGCGGCGCTTCGTCAGCGTCGCCAATCTCGGCCGATTTGCCCGGGTGCTGAAAGCGGGCGGCAGGTTCCGCTTCGCCTCCGACATCGACAGCTATGTGAACTGGACGCTGCTTGCCTGCCGCGATCACAGCGCCTTCGCATGGCAGGCCGAGGACGCTGCCGGCTGGCAGCGGCCCTATGAGGGCTGGCCCGGCACCCGCTACGAGGCCAAGGCCATCCGCGAGGGACGGCGGCCTGCTTATTTGACCTTTATCCGGAAATAATCCGAGGCCGAGGCTAAAGCCCGCACGCCTTGAAGCGCGTGGCGCTGAAACGGATTCGGGCGACGCGCTTTAGGGGAGTTAGGCGCGCTGTGCTGTATTGCATTTAACGCTACAGGCGATATATTGCCGGCAAGGAGTCAATCGTGGCCGCCGCCGCCGAACGCAAGGAATACCCGATCTCGATGCGCTTGCCGGAAGCGGACGTGGCGATGATTGATCGTGCCGCCGCTCTCCGTGGCCGGTCCCGCACGGACTTCGTGCGCGATGCCGCCGTGCGCGCGGCCGAGGATGTATTGATGGATAACCGTCTTTTCCGCATGAGTCCGGAAGGCTTTGCGGAGTTTATGGAGGTTCTAGCGGCCCCGGTCGCTCCGGTTCCCGATATGGTGGAATTAGCAAAGCGGCCCGCACCCTGGGAGGCTGGTTATACAGCGAAGCGCTAAGCCGTGGCCTTATCGGCTCCCGAACCGCTTACCGCAGCCCATGACGCTTCCGGATTTTCCTGCGGGAAACCTACGCTTGATCACTGGCTGAAAACGCGCGCGCTCTCCAATCAGGAGAAGGGCTTTACCGCTGTTCTCGTTGTCCATGAAGCCAGCCTCGTGGTCGGATACTACGGTCTGGCACCGACGGCTGTCGTGCCGTCGATCTTGCCCCGATCGATCCGCCCAGGGCAGCCGCCAGATCCGGTGCCCTGTCTCCTCCTCGGCCAGCTTGCGACAGATACCGGATGGACCGGGCGCGGCATCGGCACGGGCCTGGTGAAGCATGCCCTTCAGCGCTGCGTTCAGGCCGCGGAACTGATTGGAGGCCGCGCGCTCATGGTCAATGCAATCGATGAGGACGCGGCGCAATTCTGGCAGCGGCGGGGATTTCTCCCAACGAAGGACGATCCGCGCGTCTTGTTCCGTTCGATTGCGGCAATTGCCGCGTCGCTCGTGGAAGCCCGGAAGTAGGATCGAGGCGCCGCGTTCAGCGAAGTCGCGACGGGTCGAGGATCCCGCATCCTGGGTCACACCACCGAACGCGCTTTGCCGTCAGGCTTGAAACGCAGCCCCGGATCGTCTATATCAGCCTCAAATTCTTGGTCGGTATGACGAAGAGTGGGTCCACCCGGTCCCGCTCTTTTTTGTTAGCTGCCGGCCGGAACCCAAAAAGCGACAGGGATCTGATGACTGCAGCGGCAAGCGAGGCCGACGACCGTATCGTCCGCGAAAGCGGCATCGATGCGCGCATTGCGCTGATCGTACAGCCGGTGCTCAAGGCGATCGGCTTCCGCCTGGTGCGAGTGCAGTTGACCGGCCAGAACGGGCTGACGCTGCAGATCATGGCCGAACGCGAAGACGGCACCATGACCGTCGAGGATTGCGAGGAGGTCAGCCGCGCGGTGTCGCCGGCCCTCGATGTCGATGATCCGATCGAAAAGGCGTATCATCTCGAAGTCTCGTCGCCCGGCATCGACCGGCCGCTGGTGCGCAAGTCGGATTTCGCCACCTGGACCGGCCATCTGGTCAAGCTGGAAACGTCGGTTCTTGTCAGCGATCGCAAGCGCTTCAAGGGCAAGATCGCCGAGGCCGACGCCGATGGCATCCTGGTCGAGCGCGACAAGGCGGCCTATGGCGAAGAGCCGACGGTGCGCGTGCCTTATGACGCGATTGCCGAAGCCCGGCTGATGCTGACCGACGATCTCATCCGCGATGCCCTGTCGAAGGACAACCGGACCCGCAAGGAAGCCAAGAAGCGCCGCGGCGAAGCGGAAGACGCCGCCGGCGAGGAAAACGAAACCGAACAGGAAAGTTGATTGAGTAGCCGGGCCATATGCCGGCGCGAAATCGGGAGAAAGACAATGGTTGTAAGCGCCAACAGGCTTGAACTGCTGCAGATCGCCGATGCGGTCGCGCGTGAAAAGTCGATCGACAAGTCGATCGTCATCGCCGCCATGGCCGATGCGATCCAGAAGGCGGCGCGCTCGCGCTACGGCCAGGAAACTAACATTCGTGCCGACATCAACCCGAACACCGGCGAGATGAAGCTGCAGCGGCTGATGGAAGTGGTCGAGAAGGTCGAGGACTACGCGACGCAGATCGCGCTTTCCACGGCCCGCGAGCGCAACCCGGACGCCCAGGTCGGCGACTTCATCGCCGAGCAGCTGCCGCCGATGGATTTCGGCCGCATCGCCGCCCAGTCGGCCAAGCAGGTCATCGTGCAGAAGGTGCGCGAGGCCGAGCGCGACCGCCAGTATGACGAATACAAGGACCGCATCGGCGAGATCGTCAACGGCACCGTCAAGCGTGTCGAATATGGCAACGTCATCGTCGATCTCGGCCGCGGCGAGGCGATCATCCGCCGCGACGAGCTGATCCCGCGCGAGAACTACAAATATGGCGATCGCGTGCGGGCCTACGTCTATGACGTGCGCCGCGAGCAGCGCGGTCCGCAGATCTTCCTGTCGCGCACGCATCCGCAGTTCATGGCCAAGCTGTTCACCATGGAAGTGCCGGAGATTTACGACGGCATCATCGAGATCAAGTCGGTCGCCCGCGATCCGGGCTCGCGCGCCAAGATCGCCGTCATCTCGCGCGATTCCTCGATCGATCCGGTCGGCGCCTGCGTCGGCATGCGAGGCAGCCGCGTCCAGGCGGTGGTCGGCGAGTTGCAGGGCGAGAAGATCGACATCATCCCGTGGTCGCCTTCGGCCGCTTCCTTCATCGTCAACGCGCTGCAGCCGGCCGAGGTCGCCAAGGTGGTGCTCGACGAGGATGCCGAGCGCATCGAAGTGGTGGTGCCGGACGACCAGCTGTCTCTGGCCATCGGCCGTCGCGGCCAGAATGTGCGGCTTGCCTCGCAGCTCACCGGCTGGGATATCGACATCCTGACCGAACAGGAAGAGAGCGAGCGCCGCCAGAAGGAATTCGTCGAGCGTTCGGCGTTGTTCATGGAAGCCCTCGACGTCGACGAGATGGTCGGCCAGGTGCTCGCCTCGGAAGGCTTCACCAGCGTCGAGGAAGTCGCCTATGTGGATTCAGGCGAGATCGCCTCGATCGATGGCTTCGACGAGGACACCGCCTCGGAAATCCAGACCCGCGCGCGCGAATATCTGGAAAAGATCGAGGCCGAGCACGACGAGAAGCGCAAGGCGCTCGGCGTTGCGGACGAGCTGCGCGATATCCCCGGCGTCACCACCGCCATGATGGTGACGCTCGGCGAGGACGGCGTGAAGACGATCGAGGACTTCGCCGGCTATGCCGCCGACGACCTGACCGGCTGGAAGGAACGCAAGGACGGCGAGACCAAGGTCTATCCGGGCGTGCTCGCCAGCCACGGCGTGTCGCGCGCCGATGCCGAGCAGATGGTTCTGGCAGCCCGCCTCAAGGCTGGCTGGATCAGCGAAGACGAGCTTGCAGCCGACCAAGTCGCGGCTGACGAAGCTGTTGGTGCGTGAGGTGAAACCGCATCGCACACAACCCGCCCCAGGACGAGATGAACGATCGCACTTGCATTGTTACGCGCAGGCAGGCCGAAGCGGATGAACTGATCCGCTTCGTCGTCGGCCCGGATTCGGCCGTCGTTCCGGACATCAAGAGAAATCTGCCCGGCCGCGGTTGCTGGGTCACCGCCGATCGCCTACATATCGAGAAGGCAGCGGCGAAGAACCTGTTTGCCCGTGCTTTCAAGGCACAGGTGACCGTTCCAGCCGATCTCGGCGGCATGGTCGAAGGGCTGCTCTCCAGATCCGCTCTGGGCATGCTTGGCCTTGCTCGCAAGGCAGGCGCAGTCGTTCTCGGCGCCGCCAAGGTCGAGGGTGCGGTGCGCGACGGGCAGGCGCTCCTCGTGCTGCATGCGGCTGAGGCTGCGGACGACGGTATCCGCAAGATCAGCCAGGCGCGGCGGGCAACCGTCCATCTCGGCGGCCCTGCCATCCTTGCCTACAAACTTTTCTCCGAGGCCGAGTTGAGCTTGGCATTGGGGGGTACAAATGTGATACATGCTGCCGTCCTCGCGCAGGACGCGGGACAGGCGGTTGAGAAGCGCGTTGTTGCGCTCGACCGATATCGGGGCGGTACCCCGAACGATCTGGCAATGCTTGCGGCCGTTGCTGACGAAGATGATGCCGCAGAGGATATGGAATGAACGATACGAAATCGGGCGACGACAAGACGTTGAGCGTTACGCCGAAGAAGACCTTGACGATGAAGCGTCCCGGCCTCGAGCAGGGCACGGTGCGCCAGAATTTCTCGCATGGCCGCACCAAGTCGGTCGTGGTCGAGACCAAGAAGCGCAAGTTCTCGCTGCCCGGCGACAAGCCGGAACCGGTGGCACCGTCCGTCTTCACGTCGAAGCCCGCCGCTGCCCCTGTTGCCGCCGCGCCTGTCGTGCAGGAAGCGCCGAAGGCGCCGCCCCCGCCGCCGGAGCGTTCCGGCATGGTTCTGAACGAACTCTCGCGCGGCGAGATGGAAGCGCGCCGCAAGGCGCTGGAAGGCTCCAAGGCCCGCGAGGCCGAGGATCGCCAGCGCGCTCAGGAAGAGGGCAAGCGCCGCGCCGAGGACGAAGAACGCCGCAAGCGCGAGCGTGACGAATCTGCGCGCCGTCAGGCCGAGGAAGAAGCCCGCCTGCAGGCCGAGGCCGAGTCCCGCCGCCGTGCCGAGGAAGAGGCTCGCCGTCGCGCGCCGCTGGCAGCCGATGTCGCCACTGCCGACGATGACGAGGGGGTCAAGCCGAGGCGTACCGGCGCCGGCGCTAGTGCGCCAGCGCGCCGCATTGCCACGCCCGAAGTGGCGCGGCCGGCCAAGCCAACCAAGGGCGAGGAAGACCGCCGTCGCGGCAAGCTGACGCTGAACTCGGCGCTGTCGGGTGAGGATGCGCGCGCCCGTTCGCTGTCGTCGATGCGTCGTCGCCAGGAGAAATTCAAGCGCGCGATGCATAATGAGCCGCGCGAGAAAGTCATGCGCGAAGTGATCCTGCCCGAAACCATCACCATTCAGGAACTGGCGCAGCGCATGTCCGAGCGCGCCGTGGACGTGGTCAAGTTCTTCATGAAGCAGGGCCAGATCCTGAAGCCGGGCGACGTCATCGACGCCGACACGGCCGAGCTGGTCGCCTCCGAATTCGGCCACACGGTCCGCCGCGTCGCCGAGTCCGACATCGAGGAAGGCCTGTTCAACATCGCCGACCGCCCGGAAGACCTGGTGTCGCGTCCGCCGGTCGTGACCATCATGGGCCATGTCGATCACGGCAAGACCTCGTTGCTCGATGCCATCCGCAATGCCAATGTCGTCTCCGGCGAGGCCGGCGGCATCACCCAGCATATCGGCGCCTACCAGATCGAGAAGAACGGCCAGAAGATCACCTTCATCGACACGCCCGGCCATGCCGCCTTCACGGCGATGCGCGCGCGTGGCGCGCAGGTCACCGACATCGCCGTGCTGGTGGTGGCGGCCGACGACAGCGTGATGCCGCAGACGATCGAATCGATCAGCCACGCCAAGGCGGCCGGCGTGCCGATCATCGTGGCCATCAACAAGATCGACAAGCGTGATGCCGACCCGCAGAAGGTACGAACCGAACTGCTGCGACACGAAGTGTTCGTGGAATCGATGGGCGGTGAGGTGCTGGACGTCGAGGTTTCGGCCACCAAGGGCACCAATCTCGACAAGCTCTTGGAAGCGATCCTGCTGCAGTCCGAAGTGCTCGACCTCAAGGCCAATCCCGACCGTACCGCCGAGGGCGCGGTCATCGAGGCGCAGCTGGACAAGGGACGCGGTCCCGTCGCCACCGTGCTGGTGCAGACCGGCACGCTGATGCCGGGCGACATCATCGTCGCCGGCAACGAGTGGGGCCGTGTGCGCGCGCTCGTCGACGATCGCGGCGAGCATGTGCCGGAAGCGCCGCCGGCGATGCCGGTCGAGGTGCTTGGCCTCCAGGGCACGCCGCAGGCGGGCGACCGCTTCGCTATCGTCAACAATGAGGCGCGCGCCCGTGAGATCACCGAATACCGCCAGCGCCTGGCGCGCGACAAGGCGGTGGCCAAGCATGCCGGCCAGCGCGGCTCGCTCGAGCAGATGATGTCGCAGTTGCAGACGAGCGGACTGAAGGAATTCCCGCTGGTCATCAAGGGCGACGTACAGGGTTCGATCGAGGCGATCAATGCCGCCCTCGAAAAGCTCGGCAACGACGAGGTGCGCGCGCGCATCGTCCATGCCGGTGCCGGCGGCATCACCGAAAGCGACGTCTCGCTCGCCGAGACGTCCGGAGCGGCGATCATCGGCTTCAACGTCCGCGCCAATGCGCAGGCGCGTGCGGCCGCGGCCGCGGCTGGCATTGAGATCCGCTACTATTCGATCATCTACAACCTCGTCGATGACGTGAAGGCAGCGCTTTCCGGTATGCTGTCGCCGGAACGGCGCGAGACCTTTATCGGCAATGCCGAGATCCTCGAGATCTTCGACATCTCCAAGATCGGCAAGATCGCCGGCTGCCGCGTCACCGAAGGCAAGGTCGAGCGTGGCGCGGGTGTTCGCCTGATCCGCGACAATGTCGTCATCCACGAAGGCACGCTGAAGACGCTGAAGCGCTTCAAGGACGAGGTTTCGGAAGTGCCGGGCGGCCAGGAGTGCGGCATGGCCTTCCAGAACTACGAGGACATGCGCGTCGGCGACGTCATCGAGTGCTTCCGCATCGAGATGGTAACCAGGACGCTCTAAATTCGGTATACTTGCCGAAATGAAAACGGGCGGCGGCCGAATGGCTGCCGCCCAGACCCCTTTTGCAGTTGAGACATGTGGCGCGGTCCCATCCCGCGCTTCACGATTTCAGGACCGAAGAAAATGCCCCGCTCGACAACATCAGGCCCCTCCCAGCGCATGCTTCGCGTCGGCGAACAGGTGCGTCATGCCCTCTCCGAGACCTTGCAGCGCGGCGAGATCATCGATCCGGTCGTCGAAAACAGCGTCGTCTCGGTCTCCGAAGTGCGCATGTCGCCCGACCTGAAGATCGCCACCGCTTTCGTCTCGCCGCTCGGCGCGGGCGATGCCGATGCCGTGATCGAGGCGCTTAACAAGCATGCGAAGTTCATCCGCGGCCGTGTTTCCGGCGCGCTCAGGCAGATGAAATACATGCCGGAATTCCGCTTCCGGCTGGATACCTCCTTCGACAATTTCGCGAAAATCAACGAACTGCTGAAATCGCCCGAAGTCGCGCGCGATCTCGGTTACGGCAAGAATAACGACAAGGACGAGGAATAGGTGGCGCGTCGCGGCAAGAAGAAGGGGCGGCCGGTTTCCGGCTGGGTGGTGCTGGACAAGCCGGTCGGCATGGGCTCGACCGAAGCCGTCGCCAAGATCAAATGGCTGTTCCAGGCCGAGAAGGCCGGCCATGCCGGCACGCTCGATCCGCTCGCCTCCGGCATGTTGCCGATCGCCTTGGGCGAAGCCACCAAGACCGTTCCTTACGTGCAGGACGGCGCCAAGATCTACCGCTTCACCGTCGCCTGGGGCGAGGAGCGCTCGACTGACGACCTCGAAGGCCCGGTGACGAACATCTCCGACCGCCGCCCGGCCGAGGCCGATGTGAGGGCGCTGCTGCCGAAATACACGGGCGTCATCATGCAGACGCCGCCGCAATTCTCGGCCATCAAGATCGCCGGCGAGCGCGCCTATGATCTTGCCCGCGAAGGCGGGACGGTCGACATCCCCGCGCGCGAGATCGAGATCGGTCGCCTGGACATCGTCGAGCACGGTGCCGACAAGACTGTTTTCGAGGTCGAATGCGGCAAGGGCACCTATGTGCGCTCGCTGGCGCGCGACATGGGCCGCGACCTCGGCTGTTTCGGCCACATTGCCGAACTGCGCCGCGTCGAGGTCGAGCCGTTCACGCCCGATGATTTTGTCACCATGGCCAAGCTGGAAGCGGCCCGTTTTGGCGGCAAGACCGAAGCGGCCCCGGACGAAGCCGAGGCGCCCGTCGATTTCAATGCCATCGACGCGCTCCTTGTCGACACCGCGGTCGCGCTCGACTGCCTGCCGCAGGTCGCGGTCAGCGACGACGCGGCAACGAAGATCCGGCTTGGCAATCCCGTCATCATTCGCGGCCGCGATGCGCCGGTCGAGGCCGAGGAGGCCTGCGCCACCGCGCGCGGCAGGCTCGTCGCCATAGGCGCCATCGAGCAGGGCATGTTCAAGCCCAAGCGGGTCTTTGCCGGGTGATTGCACTCAGCTAACTTCGGGTCGGGTTCGCGCCTGAGGAAATCACGGCCCCGAGGAATCATGGCCCGAGGAATCATGGCAAAGACCAATGCAAACAAGAAGCGGGAATCGCTGAAAACCCGTCGGCCACCGGTCGGGGCATCGCCGGGCACGCTTATCGCCGATCCGGCGGCGCGGCGCAGCGAGCTTCGGCTGACGCTGATCTCGCCCGAAAAATACAAGACCATCGACAACGCCAGCATCGACGATCTCAACACCCACTGCGAGAGATGGCCGGTCGTCTGGCTGGATTGCACGGGACTTGCCAACATTCCGTTGATCGAGGAGATCGGTCGCATCTTCAACCTGCACCCGCTGGCGCTCGAGGATGTCGTCAACACCGGCCAGCGGCCCAAGGTGGATTTCTTCGAGGATCATGCCTTCGTCGTCATGCGCATGGTCGACGATGTCACCTCGCATCGCTACGAGCAGATCGCGCTGTTCTTCGGCAGGAATTTCGTCGTCACCTTCCAGGAACGCGAGGGCGATCCCTTCGATCCGGTGCGCAAGCGCATTGCGGGGGCGATGCCGAACAGGCTCCGTTCGCGCGGCGCCGACTATCTTGGCTATGCGCTGATCGACGCCATCGTCGACAGCTACTTCCCGCCGATCGAGGCGGCGAGCGAAGCGGTCGACGGCATCGAGGACGAGATGCTGAACAAGCCGCACAAGCATCAGATGCGGCAGCTGCATGAACTCAGGCGCGACGCCAACGTGCTGAAAGGCGTGCTGTGGCCGATGCGCGACGCGCTGGCGACGCTGATCCGCAACGACGTGCCCTTCGTGAAGGCCGAGACCAAGATCTTCTTCAATGACACGCTCGACCATTCGCTGCGCCTGATCGAACTGGTCGAGAACCAGCGCGACATGCTGACCGGCCTGATCGAGATGCATGTCTCGCTGACCCAGGCCCGCACCAACGACGTCATTTCCTATCTGACGATCGTTTCGGTGATCTTCATGCCGCTGACCTTCCTGGTCGGCGTCTGGGGGATGAATTTCGATCCGCAGAGCTCGCCCTGGAACATGCCGGAGCTGAAAGCCTATTACGGCTATCCGGTGGCGCTGGTGTTCATGGTGCTGGTCGCCGCCGGCTTGATTGCGTTCTTCAAGTGGAAGAAGTGGCTGTAGCCTTTGAGTTCCGCAGTTCTCACAACCAGAACCTGTGACAAGCCGGCTTGACAATTGGGCTGGCGTTTTATCCGGAATTGCACTATATGCGCCGCAGCTTCGCGCCCTGACGCGTTGCTTGTACTGGCCCCTGCTGGACGACATCCCGGCTGTGGGCGTCCCGTTTCCTCCAACAGATAAGGAAAAGCACGATGTCGATCACTGCCGATCGCAAGATGGAATTGATGACTGAATTCGCAACCGCCAAGGGCGATACCGGGTCTCCGGAAGTCCAGGTTGCCATCCTTTCCGAGCGCATCAAGAACCTGACCGAGCACTTCAAGGACCACAAGAAGGATAACCATTCCCGTCGTGGCCTGCTTGCTCTGGTCTCCCAGCGCCGCAGCCTGCTTGACTATCTCAAGCGCAAGGATGACGCGCGCTACCAGACGCTGATCGACAAGCTCGGTCTCCGTCGCTGACGAATTGACCGGCGGGCTCTCCAAGGGGGCCCGCCGGTCGCGCATTGGCGCATCGGATGGTCCGGTGCCTCGATGCTGGAAAAAGGAAATTCCCCTCCGCGCATGGCGCGTTCCGGAAACAGCGGTTTCCGGCGTCATGCGCAAGGCCGGCCGATCAATCGGCCAATCGGGTTCCGGACTTGCAGAGGGCTATCCGGAACCGCCCATGGACGGTCATGGGGCAGGATTGCAGGATGCTCGCTCGGCTGAGAGCCGGACTTGATCGAGCTTCCCGTTGTCTTGCCCGTGGCTGCCCGAAGGAAGCCAGGAAAAGGGAGAACCCGCGACCGTTAAGACGGTGCGGCCCTTTCCGCATATGAAGGACAAGATATGTTCAATCAACACAAAGTGGAAATCGAATGGGGCGGCCGTCCGCTCATCCTGGAAACCGGCAAGATCGCCCGCCAGGCTGACGGTGCGGTGCTCGCCACGTATGGTGAGACCGTTGTTCTCGCCACCGTCGTCTCGATGAAAGAGCCGAAGCCGGGCCTCGATTTCTTCCCGCTTACCGTCAACTATCAGGAAAAGACCTACGCCGCCGGCAAGATCCCGGGCGGCTACTTCAAGCGCGAGGGCCGTCCGAGCGAAAAGGAAACGCTGGTTTCCCGCCTGATCGACCGCCCGATCCGCCCGCTTTTCGCCGACGGCTACAAGAACGACACCCAGATCGTCGTCACCGTCGTTCAGCATGATCTCGAAAACGATCCGGATATCCTGTCGATCGTCGCTACCTCCGCCGCGCTCACGCTTTCGGGCGTGCCCTTCATGGGCCCGATCGGCGGCGCCCGCGTCGGCTACATCAACGGCGAATATGTGCTCAACCCGCACATCGACGAGATGCAGGAATCCAAGCTCGACCTCGTTGTCGCCGGCACCGGCGACGCCGTGCTGATGGTCGAATCCGAGGCCAAGGAACTCTCCGAGGACCTGATGCTCGGCGCCGTCATGTTCGGCCACAGGAGCTTCCAGCCGGTGATCGATGCGATCATCAAGCTGGCCGAGGTTGCCGCCAAGGAACCGCGCGACTTCACGGCGCCGGATTACTCCGCGCTCGAGGCCGAGATGCTGAAGGTCGTCGGCGACGAGCTTCGCGAAGCCTACAAGATCACCGACAAGCAGAAGCGCTACGCCGCCGTCGACGCCGTCAAGGCGAAGGTCAAGGCCGCGTTCGCGCCGGCCGAAGGCGAAGAGGCCAAACACACCTCCGAGCAGATCGGCTCGGTGTTCAAGGAACTCCAGGCCAAGGTCGTGCGCTGGAACATTCTCGACACCGGCTCGCGCATCGACGGCCGCGACCTCAAGACGGTCCGCAAGATCGTCTCGGAAGTCGGCGTCCTGGCGCGCACCCATGGTTCGGCGCTGTTCACCCGCGGCGAGACCCAGGCGCTGGTCGTTGCCACGCTCGGCACCGGCGAGGACGAGCAGTATGTCGATTCGCTGACCGGCATGTACAAGGAGAAGTTCCTCCTTCACTACAACTTCCCGCCCTACTCCGTCGGTGAGACCGGCCGCATGGGCTCGCCCGGCCGCCGCGAAATCGGCCACGGCAAGCTCGCCTGGCGCGCCATCCGCCCGATGCTGCCGAGCGCGGACCAGTTCCCCTATACGCTGCGTGTCGTCTCCGAGATCACCGAGTCCAACGGCTCGTCCTCGATGGCGACCGTCTGCGGCACTTCGCTGGCGCTGATGGATGCCGGCGTGCCGCTGGCAAAGCCGGTTGCCGGCATCGCCATGGGCCTGATCAAGGAAGGCGAGCGCTTCGCGGTGCTCTCCGACATCCTCGGCGACGAGGACCATCTCGGCGATATGGACTTCAAGGTCGCCGGCACCGCCAACGGCGTCACCTCACTGCAGATGGACATCAAGATCGAGGGCATCACCGAGGAGATCATGGGCATCGCGCTTGGCCAGGCCAAGGACGGCCGCCTCCATATCCTCGGCGAGATGGCGCATGCGCTGTCCGGCGCCCGCGCCGAGCTCGGCGAGTTCGCGCCGCGCATCGAGGTCATGCACATCCCGACCGACAAGATCCGCGACGTCATCGGCTCCGGCGGCAAGGTGATCCGCGAGATCGTCGAGAAGACCGGCGCCAAGATCAACATCGAGGACGACGGCACGGTCAAGATCGCTTCGGCGAACGCCAAGGAAATCGAGGCGGCGAAGAAGTGGATCCACACCATCGTCGCCGAGCCGGAAGTCGGTGAGATCTACGAAGGCACCGTCGTCAAGACGGCCGACTTCGGCGCTTTCGTCAACTTCTTCGGCCCGCGCGACGGTCTCGTCCACATCTCGCAGCTCGCCAATGAGCGCGTCGCCAAGACCTCCGACGTCGTCAAGGAAGGCGATAAGGTCTGGGTCAAGCTGATGGGCTTCGACGAGCGCGGCAAGGTCCGCCTGTCGATGAAGGTCGTCGACCAGGCGACCGGCAAGGAAATCGCCCAGGACAAGAAGAAGCCGGAAGGCGAGGAAGACGCCGCCTGATCGGCCTGACAGGGTAATACCAGGCCGGATAAATTCAAGATGGGCGCGCCGCGAGGTCGCGCCCGTTTTGTTTGAAGGAACTATGCGAATGGCCGCGGAGCCGCTGAAGACGCTGTTCTACCCGTTCGAGGCCGAGGCGCTGCCTCTGCCCCGGAAGGATGCCCGCGTCCTTTTTCTCGGCGCCGAGCCTGGCTTCCGTCTGCCTATCGGCTTCGATGCGGCGCTGCATCTCGTGCAAGGCTTCCGGCCGCATTTTCGCGCCTTGCAGGCGTCGGGCCATGATGTGGCGCCGCGGGCGGAAGGCCAGGGCTACGACATGGCTCTCGTGCTCGCCGGCCGGCATCGCGGGCAAAATGAGTTGCGCATTGCCGAAGCCATCGAGCGCGTCGTACCGGCCGGGCTGATCGTTGTCGCGGGCCGCAAGGACGATGGCGTCGACAGCCTGCGCAAGCGGATCAACGCGCTGGCACCGCTCGAAGGCCATCTGCCGAAGCATCACGGTATTGCCTTCTGGTTCCGGCGAGCCGACACGGAGACGGCCGCGACGTTGCGCGCCGGCAACCCCGATTTGATCGTCGAAGGCGGCTTCAAAACCGCGCCTGGCATGTTCTCTTTTGATCGGGTCGATGCCGGTTCGAAATTGCTCGCCACAAGCCTGCCTGACGATCTCAAAGGCAGCATCGCTGATTTCTGCGCCGGGTGGGGCTATCTTTCGGCGGAGGTCGTGCAGCGCTCGCAGCGTCTCTCAGCGCTCGATCTCTACGAAGCGGACTTCGAAGCGTTGGAAGCAGCCAGGCTGAATGTCCATAGTGCCGTCGAGCCGCGCTTCTTCTGGACCGATCTTCTCACCGAGGCGGTCGAACGGCGCTATGACGTGATTGTCATGAACCCGCCCTTTCATCACGGCCGGGCAGCCGAGCCGGAGATCGGCGCCGGCATGATCCGCGCTGCGTCGAAGGCACTGAAGCCGGGCGGACGCTTGTTCATGGTCGCCAACCGCCAGCTCCCTTACGAACAGGTTCTGGCCGCCACGTTCTCCAGCCATGCCGAGATCGCTCGCGACGGTATATTCAAGGTGTTCTCGGCGCGGCGGTAGAAGTGAGGCTGCTTTCCCGTCGGCGGCGGCGTAGGTGCAGTCAGTGTTACTTACTGCACGCTCACGATGCGGGCGGGCTCGTGCATGCAGAAGGCGGCCTGCGCTTCGCCGAGCTCGATCTTGAGCGGTGCCGGCCGGCCGAACAGATAACCCTGCACCACCTCGCAGCCGGCGGCCCTGAGCAGCGTGGCCTGGTTCTCGGTCTCGACGCCTTCGGCGATGATGCCGACGCCCAGCGCCCGCGACAGCCCGACGATGGTCGAGACGATCGCGCCGGAGTTGGAATCGGTATCGATGCGGCTGACGAAGGAACGGTCGATCTTCAGCTTGCCGAAGGAGAAGTCGATCAGGTAGCTCAGATTGGAATAGCCGGTGCCGAAATCGTCGACGGCCACCGAAATCCCCATCTCGGCAAGCTGCTCCAGGATCGCTGCGGCGCGGTCGCGATCCTGCATCATCGCCGTCTCGGTGACTTCGAGCTCGAGCCGCGACGGCTTGATGCCGGTCGATTCCATCACCTCGCGCACGATGCCGACGAAATCCCTGGTCATGAACTGGACCGGCGAGATATTGACGGCGACAAAGCAATCCTGCGGCAGGTACCGGGCGTCGCTGCAGGCCTTGCGCAGCACCCATTCGCCGATCGGATTGATCATGCCGGTTTCCTCGGCGATCGGGATGAACTCCATCGGCGGGATCATGCCGCGCTCCGGGTGCTTCCAGCGGATCAGCGCCTCATAACCGACGATGCGGCCGCTCGGCAGGTTGAGCTGCGGCTGATAGTGCAGACTGAAGTCACCGCGGTCGAAAGCGGTCTTCAGCTCCGACTCGATCCATTGCCGGTAGTCGGCCACGCGGCCCATGTCGGCGTGGAAGACGGACCAGTTGCCGACGCCGCTGGCGCGCGCGTTCTGCAGCGCCAGGTTCGAGCGGCGCAGGATCAGAACCGGGTCGACGCCGTCCTTCGGCATCGCCACGATGCCGACCGACAGGCTGACCGACTGCAGATGGCTCTGCAACTGATAGGGCTCCATCATCTCGTTGATGAGCTTCTCGATCAGCCGCTCGATCGAGCCCTTGATGTCGCGATCAGGCAAAAGCACGCCGAATTCGCCGGCGCCGATGCGCCCGATCACCGCATCCTTTGGCATGTTCTCCTTCAGCCTGTCGGTGAAGGCGCGGATCAGTTCGTCGCCCTGGCTGTAGCCGATGGCGTCGTTGATCTGCTTGAAGCGGTCGATATCGATGTCGATCAGGAACACCGGCTCGCCGGTCCGGATCGTCCCGGAGGCGGCATCGGCTATCTTGCCGACCATGGCCTGGCGCGACAGAAGGCCGGTCAGCTTGTCGAAATGGGTTTCCTTGACGACATAGGCCACGGATTCATCGACGCCGGCGAAGAACGAGAGCGCGGCACCGCCGGCGGCAAGCGCGCAGAGCGCGGCGATGACGCCCGCCATCGTTTCGGCCGGCATGCCGGCCATGCCATCGCCGAAGCCGAACCGCAGCCCCCACAGTCCAAGGATGAAACTGCCCATGCCCGAGCTGGCGATGGTGATCAGGCGGAACAGTGGAGTCCGTTTGGGATTGCTGACTGCAGACATGCATGGTCCCTAGATTAGGGAACCTTATAGCGGATATCTCCTTAAAGTGAGTTTCCGCCAAAGCATCGAATTTTACTGGACCGCTACTATCTCGGTCGCGAACTATTCGCGACCGCCATCGTTCTGCTTGAGTTCCTCCAGCGCCGGCATCGAAACGATGTGATAGCCGGAATCCACATAGTGGATCTCGCCGGTGACGCCCGACGACAGGTCGCAGAGCAGGTAAAGCGCCGAGCCGCCGACCTCGTCGATGGTCACGGTGCGCCGGAGCGGTGAATTGCGCTGCTGGTAGGAGAACATATGGCGGGCGTCGGAAATGCCCGAGCCGGCGAGCGTCCGCACCGGCCCGGCCGAGATGCCGTTCACCCTGATGCCGCGCGGGCCGTAATCATTGGCAAGGTAGCGCACGCTGGCCTCGAGTCCGGCCTTGGCGACGCCCATGACGTTATAGTTCGGCATCACCCTGACCGAGCCGGCATAGGTGAGCGTGATCATCGAGCCGCCATTGCCCATCAGCCTGGCGGCATTGCGGGCGATCTCAGTGAAGGAATAGCAGGAGATCAACATGGTGCGCACGAAATTGTCACGGCTGGTGTCGGCGTAGAGGCCCTTGAGCTCGTTCTTGTCGGAAAAGCCGATGGCGTGCACCACGAAGTCCAGCCCGCCCCAGGCCTTGCCGAGGGTCTCGAAGGTCGCGGTGACCGAGGCGCTGTCCTCGACATCGCAGGGCACGATCAACGAGGCGCCGACCTTCTCGGCAAGCGGCTTGACCCGCCGCCCGAAGGCATCGCCCTGGTAGGTGAAAGCAAGCTCCGCCCCGTGCTCCGACAGCTTCTTGGCGATGCCCCAGGCAATCGAATGGTCGTTGGCGACACCCATGACAAGCCCGCGCTTGCCCTTCATCAACCCGTCCATAAAAGGCAATCCTTGTAAAAAACGCCGGCCTTATGCGGAATAACGCTGGAAAATCAGCGTTGCGTTGGTGCCACCGAAACCGAATGAGTTGGACAGGACGGTGTCGATCTTGGCGTTGTCGACACGCTTGCGCACAATCGGCATGCCCTCGAATTCCGGATCGAGCTCCTCGATATGGGCGCTCTCGCCGATGAAGCCGCCCTGCATCATAAGGATCGAATAGATCGATTCCTGCACGCCGGCCGCTCCCAGCGAATGGCCGGTGAGCGACTTGGTCGAGGCGATGTAAGGCATCTTGTCGCCGAACACCTCGCGGATGGCGCCCATTTCCTTGGAATCGCCGACCGGCGTCGAGGTGCCATGGGTGTTGATGTAGTCGACCGGCGAGGACACGGTCGCAAGCGCTTGCCGCATGCAGCGCATGGCGCCTTCGCCGGACGGCGCAACCATGTCGTAGCCGTCGGAAGTCGCGCCGTAGCCGACGATCTCGGCATAGATCTTGGCGCCGCGCGCCTTGGCGTGTTCCAGTTCCTCCAGCACCAGCACGCCGGCGCCGCCGGCAATGACAAAGCCGTCGCGGTTGACGTCGTAGGCGCGGGAAGCGGTCGATGCTTTGTCGTTGAACTTCGATGACATGGCGCCCATGGCGTCGAACAGGTCCGACATCGTCCAGTCGAGGTCTTCATGGCCGCCGGCAAACATCACGTCCTGCTTGCCCCATTGGATCAGCTCACAGGCATTGCCGATGCAGTGCGCCGAGGTCGAGCAGGCCGACGAGATCGAATAGTTGACGCCGTGGATCTTGAACCATGTGGCCAAAGTGGCCGACGCCGTCGACGACATTGCTTTCGGCACGGCGAACGGGCCGATGCGTTTGGGGCTGTTGTTCTTGATCGTGGTTTCCGCCGCTTCGACGATGGTCCGGGTCGAAGGTCCGCCCGAACCCATGACGATGCCGGTCCGCTCATTGGTGATGTCGCTTTCGCCGAGACCGGCGTCCGCGATCGCCTGGTCCATGGCGACATGGTTCCAGGCGGCGCCTTGGCTCAGGAAACGCATGGCGCGGCGGTCGATCATCGCGGTGGGATCAAGCGTCGGCGCGCCCCACACCTGGCAGCGGAAGCCGTGCTCGGCGAAAGAATTGGAAAAGCTGATGCCGGACTTGGCATCGTAAAGCGAGCTCTGCACCTCATTGGCATTGTTGCCGATGGACGACACAATGCCGAGCCCTGTCACTACGACCCGTCTCATTCGCAACTCCTTCCAGCGTATTCTGGCGAAAACCCAGTCGGTTTCCGTCTTTGATCATACGCAAAATAAACTGCCGCGGCGCCCTTGCGCATCCGTTGGACGCGCGGGCGCCGTGGCGATGGCGATCAGGCGGCCGGCTGCTTGGACAGGCCGACCTTCAGATCCGTTGCCGCGTATATGGGTTCGCCATCCGCCTTGAGCCAGCCATCGGCGATGCCGAGCACAAGCCGGCCGCGCATTACGCGCTTGAAGTCGACGCCATATTCGACCTTCTTCACCGACGGCGTCACCATGCCCTTGAACTTCACCTCGCCGGTCGACAGCGCCATGCCCTTGCCCGGCTCGCCGAGCCAGCCGAGATAAAAACCCGTCAACTGCCACATGGCGTCGAGGCCGAGGCAGCCCGGCATGATCGGATTGCCGATGAAATGGCAGGCGAAGAACCACAGGTCCGGCTTGATGTCGAATTCGGCGCGGATGAAACCCTTGTCGAAAGCGCCGCCGGTTTCGCTGATCTCGGTGATACGGTCGAACATCAGCATCGGCGGGTAGGGCAGCTGGGCGTTTCCCGGTCCGAACAGCTCGCCGCGGGCGCAGGCAAGCAGTTCCTCGTAATCGTAGCTGGACTTTTGACCCGCCATTAACTCCGTCCCCGTTTTCGTTCCGGGCGGCAGGGCGCCCATGTCGTTGGTTTCCTAACACACTCTGTTTGCGGCCGGAAACCGGCGTTTGCGCTTAACCCGTGCGCCTGCCTGGGTCAATGCGCGCTATTGATCGCATTTAGGCGACAGAATATATGTCGAGTGATGTCCAGTTTTTGGCGATGACGTCTTTTTGCCATCCTGGACCTGTCTAGAGGGTTGGGCACAAGCTTCGGCGTATAGATGGATTCGGGCTGCCGGAAGGAAAATGTCGCTGTGGACAAGCGGGTTCGCGAAGCCGGCCTGAGGCCGACGCGCCAGCGCATTGCGCTGGCCGATCTGCTTTTCGCCAAGGGCGACCGCCACCTTTCGGCCGAGGAACTGCACGAAGAGGCAATCGCAGCCGGCGTGCCGGTTTCATTGGCGACGGTCTACAACGCGCTTCACCAGTTCACCCAGGCCGGCCTGCTGCGCATCCTGGCGGTCGAAGGCTCGAAAACCTATTTCGACACCAACACCTCCGACCATCATCACTTCTACATCGAAGGCGAGAACCGGATTTTCGACATCGAAAGCGGGCCGGTAACCGTTTCCAACCTGCCGGCACCCCCGGAAGGCTTGGAGATCGCCAATGTCGACATCGTGGTGAGGCTGCGCCCGAAGCGCGGTGATTGATCCGTCCGCGATGCGTCTGGTCGACCTGGCAGTCCGGCTTGAATGGGTCGCGGTTGCCGTAGTGGCTATCGTTTTCTACGCAATGGCGGGCATATCCTGGTGGCTGTTTGCGCTGCTCATCCTGGCGCCCGACCTGTCGATGCTGGGTTACATTGCCGGACCGCGCATCGGCGCGATTGCCTATAACGCCCTGCACATCCTGATCGCGCCGCTTGTTCTGGTGCTCGCCGGCAAGGTTCTGGCCAATTCAACGATGACTGCGGTGGCGCTGATCTGGATCGCCCACATCGCCATCGACCGCGCCCTGGGCTATGGACTGAAGTTGTCCACGGGTTTTCAGGATACCCATCTCGGGCGCATCGGGCGTTAGAGCGGTTAAGCGTTTCACAGTATCGCCGAACTGCTCCAGGTTTTGTTTTTGCGCAATCCCGGAAGGAGGGCTGGTCCTTCCGCCAAACTCAGTTCTTGAACTTCTCGCCGGGATAAGCGCCCCACACCTGCGACTGGGCCATCCAGCCGGTGTGGCCGTCGAAGGTCATCTCGCACCATTGGCCGTCGCATTTCTTGATCGCGCCGATCACGCCCGGATCGACGATGGCGACGACACCGGCGTCCTTGTCGGGCTCGTTGAGCAGGTTGATTCGCCCGCCCTTGCCGCGCTGCCAGGGCGCGACGATCGCGGTGCGGCGGCCGGAGAGCAGCGACTGGTTGATCCAGCCTTCGGAACCGTCTGCATCGCGCACGCGTCGCCAGGTGTCGAATTCCTGGATGATTTCCATCGGCAGCCCGGCCTTCATGTACATCCAGTCGACGGAATAATTGGCGCCAGGGCCGACGCGCGAGTTGACGCGGGCCGGTTTGAGACTGACGAAGCGCGGCAGCGGCAGGCCGCTTGGGCCAAGCGTTATGGTTTGCGCCGGCGCGGCCGCGCTTTGCGCGAGCGCCTGCGGCGCGCAAGGCAGTGCGCCAAGAATGGCAGCGCTGAAGGCCAGGCGAAGCGACACGAAACCAGACACTTTCGTTCCTTTCGGCGCCGGTCCGTCGGGATGAGCGCCCCTTTTTCTTTGTCTTCGGCGGCACCGCTTGTTACAGGAGTGGGCTGATGCCGCGACTGGATACAAGTTTCGCCGGTCTTGGTTAAAGAGGTCTCAACGAGATCGGTTTCGAGGAAGCTTCGGGGATAAAATGGCAGGCAAAAAACGGCCCCTCGTCGTCATCACGCGCAAGCTGCCAGATCCGGTCGAAACCCGCATGCGCGAGCTGTTCGACGCGCGGCTGAACGTCGAGGACCGGCCGATGACACAGCCGGAGCTGGTCGCGGCGGTCAAGGAAGCCGATGTGCTGGTTCCCACCATCACCGACCATATCGATGCCGCGTTGATCGCCCAGGCCGGCGAAAACCTCAAGCTGATCGCCAATTTCGGAAACGGCGTCGACAAGATCGACGTCACGGCGGCGGCCAAGAAAGGCATCACCGTCACCAACACGCCGAATGTGCTCACCGAAGACACCGCCGACATGACCGTGGCGCTGATGTTGGCCGTGCCGCGGCGGCTTGCCGAAGGCGCCAATGTGCTCACCGGCGAGAAGAAATGGGCCGGCTGGTCGCCGACCTGGATGCTCGGCCGGCGCATCTGGGGCAAGCGCCTGGGTATCGTCGGCATGGGCCGCATCGGCACGGCCGTCGCCAGGCGGGCCAAGGCCTTCGGCCTGTCGATCCACTACCACAATCGGCACCGCGTGCTGCCGGCGGTCGAGGAGGAGCTGGAGGCGACCTACTGGGAAAGCCTCGACCAGATGCTCGCCCGCATGGACATCATCTCGGTCAACTGCCCTTCGACGCCGGCGACGTTCCACCTGTTGTCTGGTCGTCGCCTGGCGCTGATGCAGCCGTCGGCCTATATCGTCAACACCGCGCGCGGCGACATCATCGATGAGGAATCGCTGGTCAAGCTCATTCATGACGGCAAGATCGCCGGAGCCGGCCTCGACGTTTACGAGCACGAGCCGGCGCTGAACAGCAAGCTGCTGAAGCTTGCCGCCAAGGGCAAGGTGGTGCTTTTGCCGCATATGGGCTCGGCCACGCTCGAGGGCCGCATCGACATGGGCGAAAAGGTGATCATCAACATCCGCGCCTTCTTCGACGGCCACCGCCCGCCGGATCGTGTCCTGCCGCTAAGGACCTGAAAGGTCTAAACGGCCATGGCAACAGCGCCGTCCGCGGCAACGGTTACGGCGGTTCCGCGGTAGGGCTCGAACGCGCCGCGTTCGAGCCGCACTGCCATCGGCGTTTCCCAGCCCATTTCCCGGGCGACGATCAGGCCGAGCAGCAGGATGGCGTCCGGCTCGTGCAGCACCAGGGCCGCCGGCGCGCGGCCGTTGTGGACGAGCTCCATCAGCACCGCCGAAGCGGATGACGAGCCGATCGTGCCTGGCAGGAACAGCACCCGGCCGGCAATGACTTCGCCATGCTGCGGGTGGCGGACATCGGCGATGCGGCCTGTCTTCGGGTCGACGCCGCCCCAGAAGCTGATCGGCGCCGTCAGCACCAGCGCTTCGCCTTCGCCCGCTCTGCCCGGCACCAGGATTTCGGCCGTGGCGCTCATGCGGCGATCTCCGTGAAGACCGGCCTGCCGAGGACAGCGCTTTCGACGCAGTCGGCGAGCGAGGCATAGAGCACGGCGTAGCCGGTGTTGCCCGGCGCGTAATGCGCGAACTTGCCCGAATTGGTCATCAAAACGCCGCCCACAAGGTCCGGCATGATCGGCGTCACCACCACACAGGTGTCGGCGACGATGACGACGCCGCCGGCTTCGAGCCGCTTCCGCCGGCCGTCCCGCTCCAGCAAGGCAAGCGCGTGGCGGCCGGTGCAGGCATAGATCGGGACAGCAAGCCGCCGCCCGGCGATCAGACGCTCCAGGCTGTCGAACTCGGCATGCGACAGATGCGGGCTGCCGATCGCCACCGCATCGATGGTTTTGGACGCGGCCGCGGTCGACAGGCCGGCGCGCGCCTTCGCCGCCATCTCGGGCGTCACGCGGATCGCCGCCTTCGGTTCCGGCTCGGCCAGAATGGTTTCGACGTCGGGAGCCTCGGGCGTCACCCCGGCAATGTGGAACAGGCCGACCGCGCCGGACGATGCGGCTGCGGCGCCGAAGGCTTTCAGCGCGTCCTCGCCGGGGTGACTGGCCACGCCGGTGACGACGCCGATCGCGTTGCCCACCTCGCGGCCATAGAGGCTGCCCAGGACAGGCCAGGCGATCTCCGAGGCAAGGAAGGAAGGCGACAGGCCCGAGACGTCGAACACAAGCCGAGCCCGGCGATTGTCGGGCCGGTGCAGGCCGTAATCCGGCGCGCGGCCGGTGATGGCGCAGGCAATGTCGAGAAAATCGCCGTAGCGGTTGGTGCGCGCGCCCAGCACCGAATTGCAGAAGACGACCGCGTTGGACTCGCCCCAGGCAACATCGCTGCCAAGCGCGGGCCTGTGTCCGGCCTGGTAGGGCGCGCAGGTCCAGCTCTGCTCGCAGCCAAGCTTGCGATAGGCCTCCATCATCCGCCGCGCCATGCCGCGTTGCGGCTCCTCGAGGCGAATGCGTGAGCACCCCATCAGGTCGAGCGCTCCGACATTGAGCGTCGAGCGCACCGTGACCTTCGCGCCGCCTTCGACCAGCCTCTCGGCGAACAACGTGCCGGAATCGCCATGGTAAAGCGCGCCGTCGATATGCGTGGAAGCGATCGGGATGAGCCGCGGCGCGCCGAGCAGGCGGGCACTTTCGGCGACGATGCGCATCGCCATGCCCGCACCGTCCTGGCCGGCTGCGGTCGCCTGTTCTTCCGGGCTGAGCGAAAGGCTCAAGGCAGCACCTTGCGCATGGTGATGGAGGTTGGCCTGTCATAGCCCTCATGCGCCGTACGCTCGGTCTCGCGAAAGCCGAGCCGGGCAAAGGCTGCATGGTTCGCGGTCAGTTCGATACGGGTCTGGAGCTCGATTGCATCCTTGCCGCGTTCGCGGGCAAGATCCTCGACCGCCCGCATCAGCCGGGTTCCGATGCCTCGGCCTTGGAGCCGTGGCTCGACCGCGAGCTTGCCGACATAGAAATCCCGCGACCGCTCCAGCGCGAAGATGCAACCGACGATGCGGCCGTTCTCGATGGCCACAAATCCCGTCTCCCGTTTCGCCTTCTCGCAAAGGCTGTCGGCGGTCAAAAGATGCACCGATGACGGCGGATCGATGACGCCGTCCATATGGGCGAAGGCGCGCCGGATCAGCGCGAGCAGGTCGTCCCATCGGCCGAAATCCGCGGCAAGGCCGACTATGGAGACGCCGACGGTCTGGTCCATGTGCTCAGACGGCCTTATAGCGGATGGTGTCGAAGCGGGCGGTGAGCCCATCGTAGAGCAGCAGCCGGCCAATCAGCGGCTCGCCTATGCCGGTGATCAGCTTGATCGCTTCCATCGCCTGCAGGGTGCCGACGACGCCCGTCAACGCGCCGACGATGCCGGCAACGGCGCAGGACGGCACCAGCCCTTCGGGCGGCGCCTCGGGGAACAGGTCGCGATAGCTCGGATTGCGCTTGCCGTCGGCGCCGGTCTCGAACGGCTTCAGTACTGTCACCGAACCGTCGAAGCGGCCGACGGCGGCCGTGACGAGTGGCTTCTTCTCGCTGGCGCAGGCATCGGCGACCGCGTAGCGCGTCTCGAAATTATCGGAGCCGTCGACGACGACATCGTAGCTGGCGACGAGGGCAGGGGCGTTCACTTTCGTCAGTCTCAGGCGATGCGATTCCACCGTGACGTTGGGATTGATGCGCATGATCGCCGCCGCAGCGCTGTCGGTCTTGGCCATGCCGATCGTGTCGCCGCCATGGATCACCTGCCGCTGCAGGTTGGACAAGGAGACGGTGTCGTCATCGATGACGCCGAGCGTGCCGACGCCGGCCGCGGCAAGATATTCGAGCACCGGCGCACCCAGCCCGCCGGCGCCGATCACCAGCACCCGCGCCCGCTTCAGCTTCTGCTGGCCGGGGCCGCCGATCTCGGGCAGCACGATGTGGCGGGCATAGCGTTCGAGCTCTTCGTCGGTCAGCGGGGGATTGGTCATGGTCGGACCATATAGGCAGCGCAAAATCTTGTCATGTACGGGCAAGGCGAAGCCTTGTCCCGCACGGCAAGGCGAACCTTGTCCCGCAGGGCAGCGCTGACGCCCGTTGGCTCCTTCAAGAGTTACCCGGTCACGCCGACGCTGCCATGATCGACCGTCAGGAACTGCGCGCGCCCGGCAAGACTGGAAAATAGGGTGACATCCGTGCCCGTCAAAAAGGCCTGGCAGTTCAGATCTTCGAGTATGAGGAACAACGCCGCGCGCCGGCCTGCGTCGAGATGCGCGGCGATCTCGTCCAGCAGAAGGATAGGCGTCAGCCCCGACATCTCGCCGGTCAGCCTGGCATGCGAAAGCACGATGCCGACCAGCAGCGCCTTCTGCTCGCCGGTCGAGCACAGCTCCGCCGGCATCGACTTCGGCCGGTGCCGCACCACTAGATCGGAGCGATGCGGGCCGTCCAGCGTACGGCCGGCGGCGCGGTCGCGCTCGCGGCCGTTGGCAAGTGTTGCGCGATACCGTTCCTCGACATCGACTGCCGGCGCGCCGCCCAGCGCGCTCTCAAGATCGCCGGCAAGGCTGATGTCGGCCTGCGGAAACGGCCCGCTTCCCGGCAACCTGTCGATCATTGTGGCAAGCAGCCGCACCAGCTCGGCCCGCGCCGCGGCGATCGCCACTCCGGTCTCGGCCATCTGCGTCTCGATCGCGTCGAACCAGGCGCCGTCGCGGGAGCCTTCAGTAAGCAAACGGTTACGGCCACGCATGGCTTTCTCATAGTCGAGCGCGCGCTGGCCGTGGCCGGGGTCGATCGCCAGCACCAGCCGGTCGAGGAAGCGGCGGCGATCAGCCGCCGGTCCGGGGAACAGCCCGTCCATAGCCGGCGTCAGCCAGACGACCCGCAGCCATTCCAGCATGTCCTCCGCCGATCGGGCCGGCGCGCCGTTGATCCGCACCCTCCTGCCGCTTTCTCCGGCGGCGTCGCCGCCGGAAATGCCGGTGCCGATCTCGACCTCGCCTTCCGGTCCTTCGATGCGCGCGTGCAAGGCGAAGCCGCCATCGCCGCCTTCGCGCGCCACGTCCGCGTAGGGCGCGCGGCGCAAGCCCCGGCCTGGCGTCAGCAACGAGATCGCTTCCAGGAGATTGGTCTTGCCGGCGCCATTGTCGCCCGACAGCACCACCGCGCCGGGCGCAAGCTCAAGCGACAGCGCCGCATAATTGCGAAAATCCGTAAGCGTCAGCTTACTTATATAACTCTGCTGCCGAAGCTGTTTCGCATCCGCGGTCACGGCGACACATCAGGTCCGTTAGAGCAATTCCAGGAAAAGTGCACAGCTGTTTTCCGTCCGGAATTGCGACAGACAAAAGCGCAATTCCAGGAAAAGTGCACAGCGGTTTTCGTCCGGAATTGCGTCGAAGGCTAATGCATGTCGCCCAAAAGTGCGCAGCGGTTTTGGGACAACGACATGCATCAAAACAAAGACCTAAAGCGCGTCGCCTGAATCCGTTTCATCGCGACGCGCTTTAGACCCGCATCGGCATCAGCACGTAGAGCGCTGTTTCGTCGGCCATGTCGTGGATCAGCGTCGGCGAACCGGCATCGGCCAGCATGAACTTGGCTTCCGTGCCGGTGAGCTGGGCCGCGACGTCCAGCAGATATTTGGCGTTGAAGCCGATCTCGATCGGGTCGGACGAATAGTCCGCCGCCAGCTCCTCGGTGGCGCTGCCCGAATCCGGGTTGTTGACCGCGAGCGTGACCTGGCCTTCATTGATCGACAGCTTCACCGCGCGGCCGCGTTCGGAGGAAATCGTCGACACGCGGTCGACAGCGGCGGCAAAACTCTGGCGGTCGATGACCAGCTTCTTGTCGTTGCCGGTCGGAATGACGCGTTGATAGTCGGGGAAGGTGCCGTCGATCAGCTTCGAGGTCAAAACGACGCTGCCGATGGTGAAGCGGATCTTGGTGTCCGACAGTTCCGTGGTCACCGCCACATCGGGATCGTCAACCAGTTTCTGCAGCTCGCTCACCGTCTTGCGCGGAATGATGATGCCGGGCATGCCTTCGGAGCCCGCCGGCGCGTCGATCTCGGCGCGCGCCAGGCGGTGTCCGTCGGTCGCTACCGAGCGCAGCTTCAATTTGCCGCCAACCTCATGCGTGTGCAGGAAGATGCCATTGAGATAATAGCGCGTCTCTTCGGTGGAGATGGCGAATTGGGTCTTGTCGATCAGTCCCTTGAGCGCTGCCGATTCCAGCCGGAAGATATGCGAGAACGAGCCGGCCGAAAGTTCCGGGAAGTCGGATTGCGGCAGGCATTGCAGGCGGAAGCTCGAGCGGCCGGAGGTGACGGTCATCGCATTGCCGTCTTCATCCGTCTTCAGCATCACCTCGGCGCCATCGGAAAGTTTGCGCACGATGTCGTAGAGCAGATGCGCCGGCACCGTCGTCGCGCCGCCGCGCTCGACCTTGGCGGGCGTCGCCTCCGTCACTTCGAGGTCGAGGTCGGTGGCCTTCATCTCGAGGCTGGCGCCCTCGGCGCTGAGCAGCACATTGGACAGGATCGGAATGGTGTTGCGCCGCTCGACCACGCGGTGGACGTGGTTGAGGGACTTCAAGAGATTTGACCGTTCCAGGATAACACGCATGACGAAACAGGCTCGCTTCAATGAATGGACGGGTCACCAGGGAGCGGCATCCCGCGAAAGCTCTGAAAGGCTTCAGAATCTCCGTAAGCTGACAGTAAAAAGCCCGCAAACGCAAGCCCGCGACACCGGTTCAGGCCGGCTGCGCGGGCTTTCTGGGGATAAAGCCGGCGAAGCGTGCCGCCGGCCATTTCGCGCTGCCTCAGGCCTGGTCGTTGATCAGCCTTCTGAGCAGTTCGAGCTCCTGCGCCAGCGTGTTGTCGGCGCCCGAAAGGTCCTCGATCTTGCGCACGGCATGGAGCACGGTCGTGTGGTCGCGGCCGCCGAAACGTCGTCCGATCTCCGGTAATGAGCGCGGCGTCATCACTTTCGACAGATACATCGCCACCTGCCGCGGCTTGACGATGGTGCGCGTGCGCCGGTTGGACAGAAGTTCCGTCTTCGACACATTGTAGTGGCGCGCCACGATGCGCTGGATGTCCTCGATGCGCACCCGCTTAGGCTCGCCCGAGCGATAGATGTGGCCGAGGATCTCGTCGATGCGGTCGATGGTGATCTGCGGCTCGAAGGACTGGCGGAACAGAAGCTGGTTGAAGGCACCTTCGAGCTCGCGCCCGCTGCCGGTCACAGTGCGCGCGACATGCTCCAGAATCTCGTCCGAAATGTCGAGCGAGGTGTCATCGGTCTTGGTGGTGGAGCGGCGCAGCTTCAGCATGCCAAGACGCATGGGGAAATCCGGCGCCGACATTTCCAGCGCCACGCCGCCGTTGAGGCGCGAACGCACGCGTGGCTCTAGCGATTCCAGTTCCGACGGCGGCCGGTCGGCCGCGACCACAACCTGCTTGGCGCTGTCGAGCAGCATGTTGATCAAGTGGCAGAACTCGTGCTGGATCGACTTGCCCTGCAGGAACTGCATGTCGTCGATGATCAGCAGATCGATGTCGCGCAGCTGCTCTTTCAGCGTCAGCGCGTTGTTGTCGCGGATCGCGGTGGCGAAGCGCCACATGAAATACTCCGCCGTCAGATAGACAACGCGCGACTTCGGGTTGTGCCGCAGCGATTCCGCCGCGATCGCCTGCAAGAGGTGCGTCTTGCCGAGCCCGACGGTCGCATGCAGGAAAAGCGGGTTGAAACGCACCGCGCTCGACTGCGATTCCGCCACCGCCCTGGCCGCGGCGAAGGCCACCCTGTTCGACGGCCCTTCGATAAAGGACGTGAAGGTATAGCGCGGGTCCAGTGGCGACCCCAGCACGTTGTGGCGGAACTCCGGTTCCACGGACGCGCCCTGGCGCGGCAGCGGCGCCCGTTGTTCCACTCGTGCAGCGCTCGCCGTGCCGGTGGCGAGCGCGGTGTGCGTCTGTTTGGTCATCTTGCGTGCCGGCGCGATTTCCGGCTCCACAGGGTTGCGCCCCTGTCGCGTAGCGGTGCGCACGACGATCTCGATCTTGAGGATGTCCGGATCCTCATGCCGCCACAACTCCGCGATCAGCTCGAGATAATGGCCGTTGATCCAGGACCGCAGGAAGGCTGTGGGCACCGAGATGCGGACAATGCCACGGGAGGCCTCGGCGACCTTCATGCGGCCGAACCAGCTCGAATAGACCTCGGCCCCGAGACGCGCCTTCAGCTGGGTCTTGACCCGCTCGAACTTCTGTTCCGCGTCGCTGGATGCCGCCACGTGGTCCCCTCCGACCAAAGTTGCTGGAAATGGGAGCTCGCCCACTGTCTCCCGTTCGATGCCGCTCTGCATGATCAACGTTCCTTGTCTTCTCGTACCCTTTTTTCCCGCCCGGGATGCGCCTCCTGCATCCTTGGTCCGGCGGCCTTATTTTTTGCCGCGCCGCCATTTGCCGCCGCCGGCAATGATCGTCGCAACCCGCGCAAGGGACCAGCCGCCGGCTCCGCACGCCGGCCTCCGACAACGACAAGGCAATACTTCACCCTCCGGCGAAAACGCCGGCGAGACATCGACTGCCATGTACAAATTACGCCAGTCCCCTACCCGCACCGAAGAGACAAACCAAGCCGTGCGCGGAATTGCTCCACGTCATGAATTCTGCCATTTTGTGCTGGCCGATTCAGGCTGGGTCAGGGGCTAAAGCCCGTCCCTTCGATGGATGGACATTACCGAAATCGTTGTGGATAGGGCAAGGCCACGTCTAACGGTTTTTTAACGAATCTGGTTAGCAGGCCGGGCTTGAAATCAGGTGCCGCGACGGTACGTTTTGACAAAGCCATTGTGATTCAAACCCTTTTCCGGCGAATATGAAAAAGGCCGCCCGAAACGAAATAATCTGAAATAATTCTCTTGACAGCTACTTCTCCCCCGCCGCTCGATCGTGAGTTGAACAAGCTGTGGATGACCAGCTGTAAGTCCATGAAAAAATTGAAGATTTTTTGACAGGCAAATTTGGGCGCTTGCCGCAGAGGGGGCGTGCTGGCATCAGCGAGGCTGTATATGCCGGCAAAACATTACTTGTATTTAGAATTGCATCACAAGCGCTGCTCGCGGGCAATTTTTTTAAGTACTTGCCGGCAAACGAAAAAACCCGGCCTGTGCGACCGGGTTCAACGTCGATGGATGGAGGCGGAAGTCGATCAGGCCGACAGCGTCTTGACCCGCTGGGCCAGCCGCGAAACCTTGCGGGAAGCCGTGTTCTTGTGAACGACGCCCTTGGTGGCGGCGCGCATCAATTCCGGCTCCGCAATCTTGAAGGCTTCGACCGCCGCTGCCTTGTCGCCGGCGGCAAGCGCCTCTTCGACCTTGCGGACATAGCTGCGCACACGCGAGCGGCGGTTCTTGTTGACCGCGGCGCGGCGGGCGATCTTGCGCGTAGCCTTTTTGGCCGAGGAAGTATTGGCCATGATGCCTCTCTTCTGATCTGGTGGACGCCAGCGATGTCGCAGGGCGCAAAAAACAAACGGGCAGCCACGGGCCGCCTCGGTTGGTGCGGCTTATAGTTCAGCTTTTCCGGCGCGTCAACGCCGCTTCGCGGTCTTTTTGGAGGCTTAAAGCGCGCCACGCCAAAACACCCGATGCGCTTCAAATCTTTGCCTTATGCAGGGTCGTTTTCAAATGCTGCCGGGTGCGTCCGCGCGACACGCTCAGCGATTGGTGAAATTGGGTTTCCGCTTTTCGACGAAGGCGGCCATGCCTTCCTTCTGGTCGTCGAGCGCAAACAGCGAATGGAACAGCCGGCGCTCGAAGCGTAGCCCCTCGGCGAGCGTCGTCTCGTAGGCGCGGTTCACGGCCTCCTTGGTCATCATAACCGATGGCAGCGAGAATTCGGCGATCTTCGCCGCCGCCTTCAGTGCTTCCTCGAGCAGTTCGGCCACCGGCACCACCCGCGAGACCAGTCCGCAGCGCTCGGCTTCGGCAGCGTCCATCATCCGCCCGGTCAGACACATGTCCATCGCCTTCGACTTGCCGACGAAGCGGGTCAGTCGCTGCGATCCGCCCATACCAGGCATGACGCCGAGCGTGATTTCGGGCTGGCCGAACTTGGCGTTGTCGCCGGCGATGATGAAGTCGCACATCATGGCCAGCTCACAGCCGCCGCCGAGCGCATAGCCCGCGACAGCCGCGATGACGGGCTTGCGCGCGCGCGTCAGTTCTTCCCAGCCGACGAAGAAGTCCTGTGTGTAGGCGTCTACGAAGGCGATCGCCTGCATTTCCTTGATATCGGCGCCGGCGGCGAAGGCTTTTTCCGAACCGGTGAGCACCATGGCGCCGATGCCGGCATCGGCGTTGAAAACGTTCACCGCAGCCACGACTTCCGCCATCACCTGCGAATTGAGCGCATTGAGCGCCTTCGGCCGGTTCAGCGTGATCAGCCCGACCTTGCCGCGTGTCTCCACGAGAATGGTTTCATAGGTCATGGCGTCGTCTCCTCGCTTGGGTAGGAGACCGGTCTAGCTCACCGCTGACAGGTCCGGCAATAGAAGGTCGAGCGGCCGCTCTGCACGATGCGCTCGATATGGCCGCGGCAGCCCGGTTTCGGGCACGGCTCGCCCTCGCGATCGTAGACCGCGAAGGAATGCTGGAAATAGCCGAGCGATCCGTCGGCCTGGACATAGTCGCGAAGCGAGGAGCCGCCGGCAGCGATCGCGTCGGCGATGACCGAGCGGATCGCCTCGGCAAGGCGCTCGCTTTGCTCTTTAGCTTTCTTGCCGGCGCCGGCGAGGGTGCCGGCTTCGCGCCGCGGCGAGAGGCCGGCGCGCCATAAGGCCTCCGATACATATATATTGCCAAGCCCGGCGATCAGCCGCTGGTCTAACAGTGCTGCCTTGAGCGGCGATCTGCGGCCCTTGAGCAGCGAGGCGAGCAGGGGACCGTCAAGCGCGTTGCCGGTCGGTTCGATGCCGAGCCCCGCCAGCATCGGATGCGTGTCCGGCGGCCCTTCGGCAAACAGCATGAAGCCGAAGCGGCGCGGGTCGTTGAAGATGACGCGGGAGCGCTCGCCCTTCTCCGAGGCGACGTCGAACACGACATGGTCATGCACCACGCTCTTCGAGCGCTCGTGATGGAAGGTGCCGGGGATGTCGCCGCTCCCGCCGGCTTCGATCCGGAACGACCCCGACATGCCGAGATGGCAGATCAGCACCGGACCGTCTTCGACATGCATCGTCAGATATTTGGCGCGCCGGCCAAGCGCCGTCACGGTCTTGCCGGTAAGCCGCTCCGAAAAGCGCTCGGGAAAAGGAAAGCGAAGATCGGGCCTGCGCGCCTCGACCTTGACGAGCCGCGCCCCTTCCAGCACCGGCTGCAATCCGCGCCGGACTGTCTCGACCTCAGGCAGTTCAGGCATGGCCGCCTATCGTTGCAAGGAAGGAGGTGCCGTGGCGGCCAGCCGCCAGGCCGAGATGATCCGCGATCGTTTCTCCGATATCGGCGAAGGTCGGCCTCAGCCCGATGTCGCCGCCCTTCAGCCCCGGCCCGATGCCGATCACCGGAATGCGCTCGCGCGTATGGTCGGTGCCGCGCCAGGTCGGGTCATTGCCGTGATCGGCGGTGAGGACGAGAAGGTCACCCGGCTTGATGCGCGACAGCGCCTCCGGCAGCCGCCGATCGAACGCTTCAAGCGCGGCCGCATAGCCGGCGACGTCGCGCCGATGGCCGAACTCGGTGTCGAAATCGACGAAATTGGCAAAGACCAGGTCGCCTTCGCCGGCGTCGTCCATGGCGCCGAGCGCCTTGTCGAACATTGCCATGTTGCCGCCCGCCTTGCGCACTTCAGAGATACCGCGATGGGCGAAGATGTCGCCGATCTTGCCGACCGCGATGACCTTGCTGCCGCGGCCGGTCAGCCGGTCGAGCAGGGTCTCCTCCGGCGGTGGCACCGCATAGTCACGGCGGTTGTGGGTACGCTGGAAGGTGGCGGGCGTCTCGCCCACGAAGGGACGCGCGATCACCCGTCCGATCTTTAACGGGTCGACCAGGCGGCGCACGATGAGGCAGAGTTCGTAGAGCCTGTCGAGGCCGAAATGCGTCTCGTGAGCGGCGATCTGCAATACGGAATCGACCGACGTGTAGCAGATCGGCCTGGCCGTACGGATGTGCTCTTCGCCGAGCCGCTCGATAATCCCGGTGCCCGGCGCATGGCAATTGCCGAGGATACCTGGCACCTTGCCCTCGCGGATGATCGCTTCGGTCAGATCGGCCGGAAAGGCAGGTACCGTGTCGGGGAAATAGCCCCAGTCGAAACGCACAGGCAGGCCGGCGATCTCCCAGTGGCCGGAGGGCGTGTCCTTGCCGCTCGACACTTCCTGGGCGGCGCCATGGAAGGCCGATGCAATCAATTGCGCGTCGATGCCTGGTCTCGGTCCCGTTGCGGTTTGCGCCGCCCGGCCAAGCCCAAGCGACATCATGTTGGGCACGGCGAGCGGCCCCTTGCGCAGCCCCTCCCGTTCGGCGCGACCGTCGTCGCAGGCCTTAAGAATATGTCCGAAAGTATCGGCGCCGGAATCGCCGTAGCGTTCCGCGTCGGCCGCCCCGCCGATGCCGAAAGAATCGAGAACGAACAGAAAAGCGCGCGCCATGGGTATCATTGTTGTCAGTCCTGGCAGCCAGACATAAGGTTCCCCGGCGGCGTTGGCAAATCGGAAACCAAACCGCAACCGCTTCGCGCCATAGTTGCGACGAGGCGCGGATGCGGCTGGAGCGGAGCAAGTATGGCGAGGCGCGGCAAAACTGCGGCAAGGCAGGCCGTGAAGGCGTGCGCGGTCGCTCTCGCAGCGTTCGCCTCCGCCTCCTGGCCGGCACGGGCCGACTGGCGTGAAGAGATAGGCACGTTCCGCATCGGTATCGTCGCCGAGCCGGGTGGCGGCAACACCGTCCCGGGGCTCGCGCGCCTGACGGACGCCTATGCCAATGCGATCGGCATGAAGGTCGAGTTCGTCGTTGCCCGCGACTATGCCGCGCTGATCGAGGCACAGGCGAGCGGGCGCGTGCAATACGCGGTCTATTCCGCTCTCGCCTATGCCACGGCTTCGGAACGTTGCGGCTGTGTCGAACCGCTGGTGGCGCCGGTCGATGCCGACGGCGCCGTCGGCATCCATTCAGTCCTGGTGACGCGCGACGGCAGGCTTCCCGACCTTGCCGCCATGACTTCGCATCGGGTCGCGATAGCGCCGGCCGGAAATGCCGGCGGCGCACTGCTGCCGCTGGCGGCGCTGTCGGCCGAAGGCGTCAAGATCGCGCAGGATTCGCCCTTCCTGGCGCGCGCCGCTTCGGCCACGGCGGCCGAGACGACGCTGATCGGCGGCGAAGCGGACGCTCTGTTCGGCTGGGAGCCGGCCGATGCCACCGGCCGGTCCACTCATTCCGACGGCACGGTCGCGCGGCTGGCGGCTGCCGGCATCCCTGAGGCGTCGCTCCGGGTGTTATGGACCTCGGGCCTCTTGCGCTACGGCCCGCACGCCGTGCGCAGCGATCTCGATCCCGAGGCAAAGCGCCGGCTGACGGTCTTCCTGACCAATCTCAAGTCACAGACGCCCGATGTGTACGACCTGCTGGAGCGGGCGCATTCCGGTGGCTTTGTGCCGGCCGCGTCGAAGGACTACGCGATGGCTCTGGCGATCGTGGAACGGCAATCGGCCGGAAAGGAATAGCCTCTCAGCAGTCGCTGCAAGGAATCGTCGGACTCCGGCGAGGCCGCAGGTAATAGATTTCGCTCATCGATATATTGCTGAAAGCCGAGGTCAGCCCGAGCGGCTGCGAATTGCTGGCGGACCAGGCGATGATTGGCTTGTAGCCGAGGTCGCTTTCCACCCGGATGAGGAAGGTGTTGCGGATTTTCAACGTCGCCGGCACCGTGGTGATGCTGTTCACGGCCGCATCGGCGCTGTAGGTGGTGCCTACCACCTTGCGTGACCATGCCACCTGTACTCTCGGCGTCGCCTCGTCCGTGATCTGGATGGCGGTGATGATAATCGACGGCGTGGAGCGGTTATAGGGCCGCAGCGTCGACGTGCCGATTTGCATCATCGCATCGAGATTCGCCTTCACGACCGTCTGCTGTTGGGTGACGAGATCGGCCACCATGCTGCCGATGCGGCTGACTTTCTTGCTGGTTTCGATAGCCTGCGAGGCTTCCATCGTGATGAAATACATGATCAGCAGCACCGGCACGATAAACGCGAACTCGATCGCCGCGACGCCGCGGCGGTCGCGGCAAAACCGCGCTGCCTTCGCCGAAATTCCCCGCAGTGCCCCCGCACTATACATACTATCCTCCACGCCGCGGTCTTAGCCGTCAAGCAGTCTCAATTGTCGTCGAATGGTTCGTTCTGCCAGGTCACCGATGCGAAATGCAGCGTCGTGCCATCAGTGAAATTGGACATCTGTTTGGCCAGGAGATCCGTCATCACCGGCCATTTGTAGAACACCCGCAGCATGTTGATGGATTCCGCCAGCCCGGGCGTAACCGCGAAGGGTTGCGAGTTCGCGCCCTGCGTCAGCACGACGTCGTTGCCCACGATCTTGAAGCCCGCCGTGGCGGCGTCCGCGAAGCTCGAATATTCGCGCAGGTCAACCAGCAATCCAGGGCAGTTCCTGGCCACCATGATTTCCAGCCTGCTGCAGATCAGCTGCTTGATGGAGGCTTCGCTGACGTTCGTCTTCTGAAGCTGCCCGGTCCGCAACTGACGCGCGACATCGTCGGTGATGTTGGCCATCACCTCCTGGCCGGCAAACGAAATGCAGCTCTCGAGGATGGCGAAGACGAGAAGCGCGAACGGGATGGCCAGCATGGCAAATTCCATCGCCGTGCTGCCGCGCCTGTCGCTGAAGAAGCCGGGGCGGGATTTGGCGCGCGCCATGCTGTCCATGCCGTTGCCGGATGTGGCGTCCTTGCTCATTTTGCGTTCCTGCCGATCCCCATTGCGGTACCGTCGGCAAGGTTAGCGAAAACCCATTGAGGTCCGGTTTGGATGATCGTTAAATTCGCCGGGCAAGCCTTAAGCTGTCTTTAACGGCTACGGGGTTTCGCCTCGGTTGGGCTCAGTGCCCGGCGCTCATTTCGGATTCGGAAGTCTTCTCGGCCTCGCTCTTGAACGCGCTCTCGCAATAGGGCGTGCAGGACATGGTCTGGACTTCTGCGCGTCTGTAGATGCGTACCGATGAAGCCGCCTGCCGCACGACGGTCACCTGTTCATCGATGATCGGGCTGCCGTCGGTGTCGAGCACGACCAGATTGGTGACGCCAAAACCTTTGCCGGTGAGAACGATGGTAGAGGCGTCCTGCACCGAGGCGTCGGCGATCGCCGGATTGCCGATGACGACCGTGTCGGCCGCGCGTGACAGTTTGACGATCTTTGCCTGGTTCATGGTGACTTCTATACCCGCGCCGGCGCTGGCCGGCATGACCAGGGCAGCAGCTGCCAGCAGCGCGGCGACTGGAAACAGCGATCTCGGCAAGGTCATTGAAGCGCTCCCGCGGGCAGATTCTTCACGGAACATGAACGAGATTGGTGAACCAACGGTTAAGCCGGGCCGGGCGATGAGGAGGATCGATCCGTTCATGCGTGAATCAGCGACGGCTCTCGCTGTTTTAGCAATATTGAGGAAGCGCCGGTTTGCGCTGTTTTGCCAGGATCCCAAGCTGGCTGACAATGTTTAGGCCACGGTTAACCACGCAATGGGTTCGCCACCGGAAAGGAATCGGTAAGGCTGTTTATTAAGCCGATTGAAAGGGCTTCTCCCTAGATTTGCAGCATCCGATCAACCCGCAAGAGAAGTTGACGGAAGTGCTGTAACACGTGGAGTAGGAGCTCTCGAATGTCTAATCTCATTGCACGCTTTGTGAAGGACGAATCCGGCGCGACCGCCATCGAATACGGTCTGATCGCTGCCCTCATCGCGCTCGCCATCATGGTTGGCGCTACCCAGCTCGGCGGCGCGCTGAACGCCAAGTTCGCCAACATCGCCGCCACCCTCAACGGCGCAACCGCTCCGTAATAGGCAGCGATATCGCGCCTTTTGGACAAAGAAAAAGGGCCGCCATCTGGCGGCCCTTTTTCATGTGGTCGGCCGATTTTGATCGTCCGGCCTCATCGATCGTTAATCCAGCGCGCCTAGGATGCCGCTGGAAACCTGCCACAGGCACGCCGCATCCATGCTTGAAGCCGTGATCTTCGTCGTCTTTCCTTTCTGCATGCTTTTTGCTGCGATCTCGGACACGTTGTCGATGACGATCGCCAACCGCGTTCCCGTGCTCTTGGTGGCGACATTCGCGCTTGTCGCGCCGCTCACCGGTATGGACTGGGCGACCTATGGCTGGCATTTCGCGGCAGGCGCCCTCGTGCTGGCGGTGACGTTCGGTCTTTTTGCGCTGGGCGGCATGGGCGGGGGCGACGCCAAGCTTCTGGCCGCGACTGCCGTCTGGATGGGCCTCAACATCAACCTGATCGGCTATCTGGTCACGTCGGCTTTCATCGGAGGCCTCTTGACCGTCGCAATCATCGCCTACAGGAAATCGCCGCTCGCCTTGTATACGGGCCACAGCCGATTTCTGCGCTATTTCGCCGACGAGAGTGTCGGCGTCCCATATGGTGTCGCGCTTGGAGCCGGAGGACTGATCACCTTCCCGGATTCGCCGCTGATGGTCTGGGCGCTGGAGAGGCTCACGACATAGTCTTGGCATACCGATGTCGGCGAAATCGAAGGCGGCCTAGCCGCCTTTTTTGTTAGCGGCGCAGCCGTTCCATCCAATTTGAGTAAACCTTAAATTAATCACGATCGTAAGCATTAAATTAACCTTGTTTTGACGATTGCAGCTGCAAAGTCCGGCCTGGCGAGGTGGTTTGCCACGAGGCGAAGGGTTTCGGACGAATGCCAGCATCCCGATTGATCATTCTGGGCGTGGCTGCGGTCGCCGCGGGTGGCGCAGGCTATGTCGCGAAGAACATGGTCGTGGCGCCGCCGCCCCAGGTCATTGTCGATTCACCCAAGCAACCGGCGATCGCGTTGCAGGACGTGCTGGTGCTTTCCGGCGACGTGCCGATGGGCAGCCAGCTCGCCAACAACATCAGTTGGGAAGAGTGGCCGGCCGACGGCGTCAATGCCAATTTCATCACACGCGCCGTCGAACCTGACGCGGTCGAAAAGCTCAAGGGCTCGGTCGCGCGCGTCGCCATGTATACGGGCGAGCCGCTGCGACGCTCCAAGCTGGTCGGCGAGGGGCAGAGCTTCATGTCGTCGATCCTGCCCTCCGGGATGCGCGCCGTCGCGACCGCGATATCGGCCGACACGTCCGCCGGCGGCTTCATCCTGCCCAACGACTTCGTCGACGTGATCATGACCCGCCGCGCCGACACCGGCAATGGCGGCAGCGGCTTCAACACCGAGACCATCCTCAAGAACATCCGGGTGCTGGCCATCGACCAGACCATCCAGGAAGACGAGGAAGGCAAGAAGACGAGGGTCGGCCAGACCGCGACGCTGGAGCTGACGCCGCAGCAGGCCGAGATCATCACGGTGGCGCAGCAGATGGCCGACCGCCTCACGCTGGCGCTGCGCCCGATCACCGACATCCATGAAAAGACGACCGACGAAGCCGACTACCTGGTCAGCGGCAACGGCCGGCGCGGAACGGTGCGGCTGATCAAGTCGGGTGAGGTTTCCGAGGTGGGAGCGAGGAAATGACGCTAAACGGTAAACTGCCCTTCCTGGCGGCCGCGGCGATCGGCCTGTTCCTGCTCGGCACCACCGCCCCGGAGCTGGTCGAAGCCAAAGCCGCGAGTGCCGGCGTGTCGGCTTCCGTCGCCACGCAGCGCGTCAAGCTCGGCCTCAACAAATCGGTGGTCATCGACCTGCCGAGCGACGCCTATGATATCCTTGTCGCCAATCCGGCGGTGGCCGATGCCGTGACCCGCACCGCGCGACGCATCTACCTGTTCGGCAAGGCGGTCGGCGAAACCAACATCTTTGTTTTCGGCCCCAATGGCGAGCAGATCGTCAGCCTGGACCTTGCCGTCGAGCGCGACGTCGCCGGGCTGGAGGATTATCTGAAGCGCTTCATCCCGTCCTCGCAGATCAAGGTCGAGCTTCTCAACGACAACGTCGTCCTGACGGGCATGGTCGACACGCCTCTCGATTCCAAGCGCGCCGTCGACCTGGCAACCATCTTTGTGTCCGGCGGTGAAGCGACCACGGGTCAATATTCGCAGACCGCCGCCGGCGGCTCGGTCAATGGCGGTGTTGATATCAACAACCCCGACGCCGAACGCCGGGTCTCGAAGATCGTCAACCTGTTGCAGATCGTCGGCGACGATCAGGTGACGCTCAAGGTGACCGTCGCCGAAGTCAGCCGCTCGGTGATGAAGCAGCTCGGCGTGAATATGTTTGGCAGCGGCGAGAGCAACGGCATCAGTTGGATGTCGACAGGCGACAACCCCATGGGGCTCGGCAAGCCCCTCAGCAACTCGGGATTTAATATCAGCTCGTCCTCGCTGCAGGCCTATGTCAACGCCATGGAACAGTCGGGCGTGATGAAGACGCTGGCCGAGCCGACTCTGACGGCGGTTTCAGGCGAGAAGGCCACGTTCAAGGTTGGCGGCGAATACAATATTGTCTCTAGCCAAGCCATTACAGATCCCGACATCACCAAAGGCATCCCTTCGAAGCTGACTTACCAGCTCGACAAGGTCGAGTACGGCATCGGATTGGAATTTCAACCGGTCGTCCTGTCCGCCGGTCGCATAAGCCTGAAGGTCCGGACGGCGGTCTCCGAGCCGACGACCGAAGGCTCCGCCGCATTTTCGACGGGCGCAAAGAATGTTCCCGGCGCGAACATTCTCTCTCTTCGCAAGCGTCTCGCCGACACCACCGTCGAGCTTCCCTCCGGTGGCTCGATGATGATCGCGGGTCTTGTCCGCGACGATGTTCGGCAGGCCGTCAGCCAATTCCCGGGCTTGGGCAAGATCCCCGTCCTTGGCACGCTGTTCCGCAGCCGCGATTTTGTGCGCAACGAGAGCGAGCTCGTCATCATAATCACGCCCTATCTGACGCGGCCGGTCGCGCGCAACGACCTGGCCAAGCCGGACGACAATTTCAATCCGCCAAGCGACGGCGCCGGCATGTTCCTTGGCCGCGTTAACCGCGTCTACGGCACCATGCAGACCGACAGGCCGCCGGGCCGCTATCATGGCGTCGTCGGCTTCATTTACAAATGAGTGGGAATGCGGATATGTCCAAGTCAGTATCGAAGGTCATGACGGTCCCGACAGCGTCCGGCATCGAAAGGATCCGCCGGCCGGTGGTCCCGGCACTGGCGGTCATGCTTGCGGTCTCGCTCGCCGGTTGCGCCAACTGGCACCGCGACAGCGTTACGGTCGGGTCGATACCGGACGATTACCGCACGACCCATCCGATCGTCATTGCCGAGAAGAACCAGAAGATCGATCTGCCGGTCGGCGCCGGTGACCGCGGCATGACGGGTGCCCAGCGCGACACGCTGCTCGGCTTTCTCGACGGCTACGACAAGGGAGCCGCCCCGTCGCTGACCATCGCAATCCCGCGAGGCTCGGCCAATGAGGTGGCGGCACTGGTAGCGGGGCGCGACTTCGCTCGTGTCGCCATGGCTGACGGCGTCAAGCGCAACCGTATCGTCATGACATCCTATCAGTCGGATGTGCCTGAGGCATCGGCGCCGGTGCGTGTTGCCTTCGTCGCCATAAGGGCCCAGACCGACAAATGCGGGCGTTGGCCCGAAGACATTCTGGAGACGTCGGAGAACAAGCACTATGCCGACTTCGGCTGTTCCTATCAGAACAATCTCGCAGCCCAGGTGGCCAATCCCAACGACCTGCTCGGGCCGCGCAAGCAGTCCGACATCGATGCCGAAAACCGCGGTGCGGTAATCGACCTTTATCGCGCGAGAGGCATTTCGAACGAGTTCCTGAGCAACTCGGAAGTGACTTACTAAGCCGCGCCCGGACGACGAAGAGAGCAGTCACGGAAAGAGCATGACGATGAGCAATCTTGCCTACGACACGCCCGCGGAAACCGGCGACCTTTCGCAGCAGGACATCGCCGCCATGCAGGCGCTGCGTCCGGTGCCGCGCATTTCGATCCAGGCTTTCTGCGAGACGGAAGGCGTCGCCAATCCCGTGGAGCGCGCGGGCGAGGACCGCCGTATGGCCAAGGCCCATCTCAAGGTCCATATGGGCGGCGTCCCGACCGCTATCGAGTTCTACCAGTCCGCGCCGACACCGAACCTGATCCTGCTGGAATCGCGCAGCGAACCGCAGCAGCTGCTCGAACAGCTCGGCCAGCTCTCCGAATATTGCGATCCGTCCTCCAAGGTCGTGGTCATCGGCCACTACAACGACGTCGGGCTCTACCGCGAGCTGATCCGTTCGGGCATTTCCGAATATGTCATCGCGCCGGTCTCGATGACAGACATCGTCAGTGTCGTGTCGTCGATCTTCGTAGATCCGGAATCGGAGCCGATCGGCCGCTCGATCGCTTTCATCGGCGCCAAGGGCGGCGTCGGCTCCTCGACCCTCGCCCACAATGTCGCCTGGGCGATGTCGTCGCTTTTCAAATCCGAAGTCGTCATCGCCGATCTCGATCTCGCCTTCGGCACCGCCAACATCAATTTCGACCAGGACCCGGCGCAAGGCATCGCCGAGGCGGTGTTTTCGCCTGAGCGGGTCGATGAGGTCTATCTTGACCGTCTGCTCGCCCAGTGCGCCGAGCATCTGTCGCTGCTCGCGGCCCCCTCCACGCTCGAGCGCGTCTATGATTTCGACGCCGAGGCCTTCGCGCAGGTCATCGAGACGGCGCAGCGCAGTGCGCCTCTGCTTGTCCTCGATATGCCGCATGTGTGGAGCGGGTGGACGAAGAGCACGCTGATCAAGGCCGACGAGATCGTCATCACCGCCACGCCCGAGCTCGCAAATCTTCGCAACACCAAGAACATGGTGGACATGCTGAAGCGGCTGCGTCCGAACGATCCGCCGCCGAAGCTGATCATCAACCAGGCAGGTGTGCCGAAGCGGCCGGAGATCGCGGCTCCCGATTTTGCCGAGCCGCTCGGCATCACGCCGATGGCGGTGATCAACTTCGAGCCGCTGCTGTTCGGCAATGCCGCCAACAATGGCCGCATGCTGAGCGAGATGGACGCGAAGAGCCCGGTCGTCACCACCATCAATGAGATAGCGCATGTGCTGACCGGGCGCAGCGAAATCAAGGCAAAGAAGAAGGCAGGCCTGGGCTCGATCCTCGGCAAGCTCTCGCGCAACAAGAAGTGACGCTGATTGAGCGGCATCGGGTAGTCGATCATGTTTGGTAAAAGAGGCTCAGACGACGGCAACCGGGCAACGCCCGAATTCCGTCCGCCGGCAACTGCCCCCGCCGCTCCCGCTTCAACGGGAACGATGACGGCGGAGCGGCCGGCCGCGCCGACGTCCAGCGCGCCGGCCGCACCGCCCTCCCGTCGTCCCGTCGAGCCGCCGCCGATGGCGCCTGAGCCGCCAAGAAGGGTCCAGCGCGAGCGCAGCGAGACCTACTACGACACCAAGAGCCAGGTTTTCTCCGCGCTCATCGATACGATCGACCTGTCGCAGCTCGCCAAGCTCGATCCCGAGAGCGCGCGCGAGGAAATCCGCGACATCGTCAACGACATCATCGCGATCAAGAACTTCGCGATGTCGATCTCCGAGCAGGAAGAGCTGCTCGAGGACATCTGCAATGACGTTCTGGGCTATGGACCGCTGGAGCCGTTGCTTGCCCGCGACGACATAGCCGACATCATGGTCAACGGTTCCAAGAACGTCTACATCGAAGTCAACGGCAAGGTCGAACAGACCGGCGTCCGCTTCCGTGACAACCAGCAGCTGCTCAACATCTGCCAGCGCATCGTCAGCCAGGTCGGCCGCCGCGTCGATGAATCGAGCCCGATCTGCGACGCGCGCCTTCCCGATGGCTCGCGCGTCAACGTCATCGCGCCGCCGCTCTCGATCGACGGCACCGCGCTCACCATCCGCAAATTCAAGAAGGACAAGCTGACGCTGGATCAGCTGGTCAAGTTCGGCGCAATCTCGCCGCACGGCGCGGAAATCCTCAAGATCATAGGCCGCGTCCGCTGCAATATTGTCATCTCGGGCGGCACGGGTTCCGGCAAGACGACGCTGCTCAACTGCCTGACCAACTATATCGACCGCGAGGAGCGCGTCATCACCTGCGAGGACTCGGCCGAATTGCAGCTGCAGCAGCCGCATGTGGTCCGTCTCGAAACGCGGCCGCCCAATCTCGAAGGCGAGGGCGAGGTGACCATGCGCGACCTGGTCAAGAACTGCCTTCGCATGCGGCCCGAGCGGATCATCGTCGGCGAGGTGCGCGGACCGGAAGTGTTCGACCTGCTGCAGGCGATGAACACCGGTCACGACGGCTCGATGGGAACGATCCACTCGAACAGTCCGCGCGAATGCCTCAACCGTATCGAATCGATGATCGCCATGGGCGGCTATTCCCTGCCGCAGCGCACGGTGCGCGAGATCGTCGTCGGCTCGATCGACGTGATCATCCAGGCGGCCCGCCTGCGCGATGGTTCGCGCCGCATCACCCACATCACCGAGGTGGTCGGCATGGAAGGCGACGTCATCATCACCCAGGACCTTGTCCTCTATAACATCAAGGGCGAGGACGCGAGCGGCCGGCTGGTCGGCGAGCATGTGTCGACAGGCATCGGCCGCCCGCATTTCTGGGACCGCGCCCGCTATTATGGCGAGGAGCAGCGCCTCGCCAATGCGCTCGAGGCGATGGAGAAACGCGCTGACTGATGCATCTGGAGGTCTAGAGCAATTCCAGGAAAAGTGTGAAACGGTTTTCCGTCCGGAATTGCGTGAAATCAGAGAGATAGAGCAATTCCAGGAAAAGTGTGAAACGGTCGGGTTCGGCGACCTCGCCGTAACCTTTCGTCCGGAATTGCGTGAAATCAAAGAGATAGAGCGGTTCGTCGTTTCCGTGAAACGATGAAACGCTCAGGGATCCCGGTCGATGTTTGGAATTGACACCACCGTACTGGCGTTCATCGTGCTTGCCGGCTTCAGCGCCGGCGCGGTGGCCTATGCTTTCCTGTTCACGCGCATCGACAACGAGAAGCAGGCCGGCAAGCGGCTTCAGACCATCAAGACAGCCGAAACCGACCGGTCCGTGGTGAAAGCCACGCGCGACCGCGCCGCGGAAGCGGTCAAGCGGCGCAAAAACCTCCAGGACTCGCTCAAGCAGCTCGACGAGAAGCAGAAGACCAACGACCGCAACCTCAAGAAACCGCCGCTGAAGGTCCAGATCCGCCAGGCCGGCATGCAGGTTTCGATGGAGCGTTTCTATATCTACTCGGTTGTCTGCGGCGTCGTCCTGACGGCTCTTTTCTTTTTCCTCCACGCGCCTTTGTGGGCTCTGCCCGGCGTTCTGCTGGTTGGCGGCCTCGGCCTGCCGCGCTGGTTCGTGTCGTTTCGCCGCACACGCCGCGTCAAGGCCTTCCTGGAAGAGTTTCCGAACGCGCTCGACATCATCGTGCGCGCGGTCAAGTCCGGCCTGCCGCTCAACGATGCGATCCGCCTGATCGCCAACGAATCGCCCGAGCCGGTCCGGGCCGAGTTTCGCCGCATCGTCGATTCCCAGCAGCTGGGCATGTCGGTGCCCGACGCCGCCATGCGCATGTCCGAGACCATGCCGTGCACCGAGGCCGGCTTCTTCGGCATCGTCATCCAGATCCAGTCACAGGCCGGCGGCAACCTGTCAGAGGCGCTGGGCAATCTTTCGCGCGTCTTGCGCGACCGCAAGAAGATGAAGGCCAAGGTCCAGGCGCTGTCCATGGAAGCCAAGGCATCCGCCGTCATCATCGGCGCCTTGCCTTTCGTCGTCGCCTTCCTCGTGTATCTGTCGAGCCCGAACTATATCATGCCGCTGTTCACCACCAACGTCGGCAACCTGATCCTTGGCTGCTCGGGTGTCTGGATGTCGATCGGCATCCTGGTGATGCGCAAGATGATGAACTTCGAAGTGTAGGGGCGCGGATTCAGTGACAGAGCAGGTTGTCAAAACACTCACCGACCCTTCTTTCCTGATCGCGATGCTGGTCGGTATCGCCGTGTTCGCGACCGTCTTCACCCTCATGCCGGCGCTCGGCGGCACGTCGCTCAAATCGCGCATGAAGAGCGTGGCGCTCGAGCGCGACAAATTGCGCGCCGAGCAGCGTGCGCGGCTGGCCAGCGAGGCCGACCGCCGCAGCAAGGGCCTGCGCGAGGAACAGTCCGTCGGCATGCGCAACATCGTCGACCGCCTGGATCTCAGGCGCGCGCTTGCCGACGAAAGCACGATCCAGAAGCTGAAGGTCGCGGGCTTTCGCGGCCAGAACCCGATGACGCGCTTTCTCTTCTTCCGCCTCATTTTGCCATTCGTCGGTTTTGCGCTTGCGGCCGTCTATCTGTTCGTGCTCGGCGGCCTGCCGCAGCAGCCGGCTTTCATCAAGCTGTTCGTCTGTGTCGTCGTCGCCTATGGCGGCTTCTACGCGCCGATCCTCTACGTCAACAACCGCGCGGCCAAGCGCAAGCAGTCGATCCAGCTGGCATGGCCGGATGCGCTCGACCTGATGCTGATCTGCGTGGAATCCGGCATGTCGGTGGAAGCCGCCTTGCGCAGGGTTGCCGACGAAATCGGCGCGCAGTCGGTGCCGCTCGCCGAAGAATTTGTCCTCACCAATGCCGAGCTGTCCTATCTGCAGGATCGCAAGATCGCCTATGAGAACCTGGCAAGCCGCACCGGTCTGGAATCGGTGAAGTCGGTCTCGCAGGCCCTGGTCCAGGCCGAGCGCTACGGCACGCCGGTGGCGCACGCGCTGCGCGTGCTCGCCTCGGAAAGCCGCGACATGCGCATGAACGCGGCCGAGAAGAAGGCCGCGGCACTGCCGCCGAAGCTCACTGTGCCGATGATCCTGTTCTTCCTGCCCGTCCTGTTCGCCATCATTCTGGGCCCCGCCGGCATCCAGGTCAGCCAGCGCGGCATCTTCGGCGATCAGCACAGTTCCTCGAGCCAGTAAGCGCGCCCGTTCGCATCAAATCAAAAAGCCGCGCGTGGTCCGCGCGGCTTTTGAGTGCGCAGCGGTTTTCCGTCAGAAATTGCGTGAAACAAAGAGCTGGAGCAGGATTGTATCAAACGCTGGCGCCCGCGTCAGTTCGTGGCGACTTTCGCCTTGCCCTTGTCCTGATCCTTCAACTGGCTCCAGGCGTTCTGCTGGGCAAGCATCTGGCGCAGATAGGCGACGTTGGCCTGCGCCTGCTCGGGCGACAATTCCTGCGAAGCGATCTTTTCGGCCTCGTCGAAGCGACCCTGCAGTCCGACGACCAGCGCCAGGTTCTGCCGCACCCGGCTGTCGGCACCGGGCTGTTGCGCGGCCGAGCGCATATAGGTTTCGGCCGTGCGCAGGTCGCCTTCGAGCACATAGGACATGCCGAGATTGGACAGCACCGAAGGCTCGTTCGGCTTGAGTTCCAGCGCCTTCCGGTAATTCTGCCGCGCCTCGTCTTTCTGCCCCATCTGGTCGAGAATGGCGGCTTCCGCCGACACCAGCTTCCAGTCCGGATATTCGGGCGTCTGCGCGCGACGCACGGCGTCGAGCGCCGGCTCGAACTGGCCGTTGGCGGCAAGCGCCTTGCCATAGGCGGCAAGCACCTCGCGATCCTTGGGATAGACGATCGCCAGCTTGCGCATCACCGCCAGCGACTGGTCGGCGTCGCCGTCCATCTGCAGCGCCGCCGCGAAATTCATCGCCATGCGCTTGTCGCTCGGATTGCGGGCGTAGGATTCGCCGAGCCTGGACGTGGCGGTGCGCAATTCGCCGGCCGACATCGTTTCCAGCGGCCTGCTGTCGGCGCGCGAGATGGAGCCGGTGGTCATCCTGCTGGTGCTGCCGCAACCCGCCACGCTGGCTGCCAATGCCGCCATGAAGGCCGTGGTGATCAGACGCTTGGCTGCAAGGTTCAACGCTTTGATCGGCATCAACGCCCGGTCTCCATTCCTGTGCGGCCATTGGCTGGCCGTCTTCCCTCCCGCAGAAATATTCTGTTAACCCTAACGGACCGTTAAGAAGCGCCGACTCAGCTTGTTCGGCCGGAGATCATCGCATGCCTGTCGAACTCGTCGAACAAAAGCCGCAAGCCGCCTTGCCCGTCTATCTGGTGGCAAAGGACACCCTCGAAGCCGCGGCACTGCCGCCGCCCGCCATCGCCTGGGCAAGGGCCAACGGTTTTTCCGGCGAGGCGGGGCGCACGCTGGTCCTGCCGGGCGAAGGCGGCGGCCTTGCCGGCGCGCTGTTCGGCACAGGCGACGGCGAAAGCGTTCTTGCCCTCGGCGCGCTCGCAAGGGCGTTGCCGGAAGGCGACTGGCATTTCGCATCGGCCCCCGCGCAGCCCGATCTGGCTGCGCTTGCGCTGGTCCTCGGCGGCTATGTCTTCACCTGCTATGGCAAGAAGCCTGGCAAGACCTTGCGCTTTGCGCTTCCGGAAGGCGCCGACGCCGCGCATGTCCGCCGCATCGCCGATAGCGTGTTCCTGACGCGTGACCTCGTCAACACCCCGACCAGCGACCTGGGGCCGGTCGAGCTCGAAGACGCTGTACGAAAACTGGCGGCCGCCCATGGCGCCGACATTTCCGCGATCCACGGCGATGATCTTCTGGCGCAAAATTTCCCGATGATCCACGCCGTCGGCCGCGCCTCCATCGGCGCGCCGCGGCTGATCGACATGACCTGGGGACCGAGCGATGCGCCGAAGGTGACGCTGGTCGGCAAGGGTGTCTGCTTCGACACTGGCGGCCTCGACATCAAGCCGTCGTCGGGCATGCTTTTGATGAAGAAGGACATGGGCGGCGCCGCCAATGTGCTGGGCCTCGCTTCCATGATCATGACGGCGAAAATGAATGTCCGGATGCGCGTGCTGATCCCCGCGGTCGAGAATTCGATTGCCGGCAATGCCTTCCGGCCCGGCGACGTGCTGCGCAGCCGCAAGGGCATCACGGTCGAGATCGGCAACACCGACGCCGAAGGGAGGCTGATCCTGGCCGACGCGCTGGCGCTGGCCGATGAAGAGCAGCCCGCTTTGCTGATCGACATGGCGACGCTGACCGGAGCTGCGCGCGTCGCGCTGGGGCCCGATTTGCCGCCTTTCTACACCGCTGACGAGACGCTCGCCGCCGATCTGGCCGCTGCTTCCGTTGCGGTCGAGGATCCGCTGTGGCGCATGCCTTTGTGGCGTCCCTACGATGCGAAGCTTTCCTCGAAGATCGCCGACATCAACAATGTCACCACCGACGGTTTTGCCGGATCGATCACCGCAGCGCTTTTCCTCAAGCGCTTCGTCGAGAAGACTGACCGGTGGGCGCATTTCGACATCTTCGCCTGGAACCCCGTCGATCGCCCCTACGGCCCGACCGGCGGCGAGGCGCAAGGCATTCGCGCGCTGGAGCGGGTCATTGCGCAGCGATTTGCCTGAGCAGGTCGGCGGGGCAGGCCGCCACTGAAACGGAACCGAAACAATTTGCCGGCATGCTTGGGCGATGTCGATCTCGATGCGCCCGAGCCAGGCCTTACGACTGTGGCAGCAGGTGATGCTGGCCCAGGTGCGCGCCGGCGCGCCCGATCTCACCATGCGCCAGACGGCGATCCTGTTCACCATCTACCTCGATCCGCCGCCGCATACGGTGCGCGGGCTGGCCGCCAGGCTCAACGTCACCAAGCCGGTCATCACCCGCGCCCTCGATACGATGGGCGCGCTGAAGCTGGTCTCGCGCCACCGCGACGAGCTCGACAAGCGCAACGTGCTGATCCGGCGCACGGTGGAAGGCGCGCTCTTTGTCGAGCGCTTCGGCGATGGTATCGTTGCGAGGGCGCATGAACTGCCTATCTAGAGCAATTCCAGGAAAAGTGTGAGCGGTTTTCCGTCCGGAATTGCGTCAAAACAAAGAGATAGAGCGGTTCGCCGTTTCCTTGAAACGGTGAAACGCTCTATAACATGATCCCGAAAAGTGGGACCCGGTTTTCGGGCAAGATCATTTTCAATCAAGCTGGATATCGATTTGACCGCCAGGGATGCCCGCCTTCATGCCTTCCGCTCCGACCTTGCCGATGCAAGGCTGAAAGGCAAGGTCGCCGCCGATCGCTTCGTCGCCGGCCGTCCGGCGCGGATCACGGCGTCGGTCGCCGACTTGCGCAAGGCGCCGCGTCCCGATGCCGGCGTGAACACGCAGCTGCTGTTCGGCGATGATGTGCTCGTCTTCGAGGATGCGGAAGGCTGGGCCTGGGTGCAGGCCGAGCGCGACGGTTATGTCGGCTATGTCGCGGACAATCTTCTTGGCCCACGCGAACATGCGCCGACGCACATCGTTTCCGTGCCGCGCACCTTCCTCTATCCGGGCCCTGACCTGCGTTTCCCGATCGGTGGGCAATTGTCCATGGGCTCGACTGTCACGGTGACAGGCTTCGCCGAAACCCGCGGCACGCATTACGCGTTGCTGCCCTCCGGCCAGGCGATCATCGCCGGCCATTTGCGGCCGATCGGAGAGCCGGCCGAGGATTACGTCACGGTCGCCGAGAGCTTCCTCGGCACGCCCTATCTGTGGGGTGGCGTCTCAGGCTTCGGCATCGACTGTTCCGGCCTCGTGCAGTTGGCAATGCGCATGGCAGGCAAGGACGTGCTGCGCGATTCCGACATGCAGGCGGCGAGCATCGGTATGCCAATCGAGCCGGGTCCGGACTATTCAGGTCTCCGGCGCGGCGATCTGGTGTTCTGGAAAGGCCATGTCGCCATCATGACCGACGAAAAAGACATGATCCACGCCAACGCCCACACCATGCTGGTCTCCCGCGAGGGCCTGCAGGACGCCGTCGCCCGCATCGGCTATCTCTATGGCGGCCCGACGGGGTTTCGAAGGCCGTGATCTTGTCCTTCTCCCCGTTCACGGGGAGAAGGTGCCCGAAGGGCGGATGAGGGGCGGCGCGAACCCGCGATTGTTGGTGCTGATGGCCAATGTACGATCGCGGGCGCCGCCCCTCACCTGCCTGCCGGCATCCTCTCCCCGTTAACGGGGCGAGGAATGCTGATCCCCTTTTGTTCCGATTTTCCTTGGCGATTGCTTGCCGTCGCGCTACGTCTGGCGCGTGACCGAGCAGCCGCGCCTTGCCGAACAGAATGCCGCCGTCCTGCTGCCTGAGCCATTCGTCAAATGGTTCGGCGAAAAGGGCTGGTCGCCGCGCGTCCATCAGCTCGAACTGCTTGCGAAGGCGCAAAGCGGTCAATCGGTGCTCTTGATCGCGCCGACCGGCGCCGGCAAGACGCTGGCCGGCTTCCTGCCGTCGCTGACCGAGCTGGCCAACCGTCCGAAGCGAAAGCCGGGCCAAGCCCACCGCGGCATCCACACGCTCTACATCTCGCCGCTCAAGGCACTGGCTGTCGACATCGAGCGAAATCTCGGCAAGCCGGTCGAAGAGATCGGACTGCCCGTCACCATCGAGACGCGCACCGGCGACACGCCTTCGCACAAGCGCCAGCGGCAGAAACTGGTGCCGCCCGACATCCTGCTCACCACCCCCGAGCAGCTCGCGCTGCTGATCGCCTCGAACGATGCCGGGCGCTTCTTCGAGGACCTGCGCTATGTCGTGCTCGATGAGCTCCATTCCTTGGTCACCTCGAAGCGCGGGCATCTGCTGGCGCTTGGTCTTGCACGGCTGCGCGCCTTCGTTCCCGATCTGCAGACCATAGGCCTGTCGGCCACAGTGGCCGAGCCCGATGAATTGCGGCGCTGGCTGGTCGCGCAGAACCCACCCGGCGACGTGGCTGAGCTGATCACGGTCGCCGGCGGCGCAAGGCCCGATATCTCGATCCTCGACTCGCGCGAGCGCGTGCCGTGGTCCGGCCATTCGGCCCGATACGCCATTCCTGAAATCTACGAGGCGATCAAAGAACACCGCACCACGCTTCTCTTCGTCAACACCCGCAGCCAGGCCGAGCTTCTGTTTCAGGAGCTGTGGCGGGCGAATGAGGACTCGCTTCCGATCGCGCTGCATCACGGCTCGCTCGATGTCGGCCAGCGCCGCCGCGTCGAGAAGGCGATGGCCGACAATGCGTTGCGCGCCATCGTCGCCACCTCGACCCTCGACCTCGGCATCGACTGGGGCGATGTCGACCTGGTGGTGCATGTCGGCGCGCCGAAGGGGGCGAGCCGGCTGGCGCAGCGTATCGGCCGCGCCAACCACCGCATGGACGAGCCGTCGAAGGCGATCCTGATCCCGGCCAACCGCTTCGAGGTGCTGGAATGCCGCGCCGCGCTCGACGCCAATTATCTCGGCGCGCAGGACACGCCGCCGCTGGTCAAGGGCGCGCTCGACGTGCTGTCGCAGCATGTGCTGGGCGTCGCCTGCGGCGGACCGTTCGATGCCGACCTTCTGTTCGAGGAAGTGCGCGGTGCTGCCCCTTACGCGGCGCTGGAGCGCGAAACCTTCGACCGCGTCGTCGATTTCGTCGCCACCGGCGGCTACGCGCTGAAGAACTACGAGCGCTATGCCCGCATTCGCCGCAACAAGGACGGGCTCTGGCGCGTTTCCCACCCCAGAGTCGCGCAGCAATATCGGCTGAATGTAGGCACCATCGTCGAAATGCCGGAGCTCAACATCCGCTATGTCCGGCAGGGCAGGGGCATGGCCGGCCGCGGCGGCCCGGTGCTCGGCAAGATCGAGGAGTATTTCGCGGAAACGCTGCGCCCCGGCGACAATTTCCTCTTCGCCGGCAAGGTGCTGCGCTTCGAGGGCATCCGCGAGAACGAATGTGTCGTCTCCAATGGCGCTGGCGCCAACATCATCGTGCCGTCCTACGCCGGCGGCAAATTCCCGCTCTCGACCTATCTCGCCGAGCAGGTGCGCGGCATGCTGGCCGACAGCGACCGCTGGAAACTCTTGCCCGAGCAGGTGGCCGACTGGCTTCGGATACAGGAAGAAAAGTCGGTTTTGCCGAAGCGTGGCGACCTTCTGGTCGAGACCTTTCCGCGCGGCAACCGCCATTACATGGTCGCCTATCCCTTCGAGGGCCGCCTGGCGCACCAGACGTTGGGCATGCTTTTGACGCGCCGGCTGGAGCGCGCCCATGCGCGGCCGCTCGGCTTTGTCGCCACCGATTATTCGCTGGCGGTGTGGGCGCTGGACGACATGGCGGCGCTGTTCAAGGCCAGGAAGCCGTCGCTGGCCGCCCTCTTCGACCAAGACATGTTGGGCGACGATCTCGAGGACTGGCTGAACGAGAGCTGGATGCTGAAGCGCACCTTCCGCACCTGCGCCGTCATCGCCGGGCTGATCGAGAAGCGCTACCCCGGCCAGGAAAAGAGCGGCCGCCAGGTGACGGTCTCGGCCGACCTGATCTACGACGTGCTGCGCAGCCATGACCCTGACCATATCCTGCTGCAGGCAACGCGCACCGACGCTTCGGCCGGATTGCTCGATGTCAGCAGACTTGGCGAGATGCTCTCGCGTGTGCGCGGTCGAATCATGCATAAGCATCTCGAGCAGATCTCGCCGCTGGCGGTGCCGGTGATGCTGGAGATAGGCAAGGAATCGGTCAATGGCGGCGCCAACGACACGTTGCTGATGGAAGCCGCCGACCTGGTCGAGGAAGCCATGGGTGGCCGGGCGTGACGATCTGAGGAAGGCCGGGAGGGGATGAATTTTTCGCTGTCGCGCGCAACGCTGATCGCCGAGGCCGGCCTTGTCGGCATCGCCGGCGAGCGGTCGATCTGCGATCGGCGTGGCGTTCTCTATTTCCCCGATCTGCGGCTGCTCGCGGTCTCCGACCTGCATCTTGAAAAAGGTTCGTCCTTCGCCAGGCGCGGCGCGCTGATCCCGCCCTACGACACGGGAGCCACCTTGCTGCGGCTGCAGGCGGTGATCGCCGACTACCAGCCGCGGATCGTCGTCAGCCTCGGCGATTCCTTCCACGACGGCGGCGGCGCCGGGCGCATGCATGAGAGCTTCCGCAAACGCCTGGAAGCGATGATGCCCGGACGCGACTGGTTCTGGGTCGCCGGCAACCACGATCCGGAGGCCCCCGCCGACCTGCCCGGCGAAACGGTCAAGGAACTCGCCATCGGCTCGCTGCTCTTCCGGCACGAACCGTCGAAACTGCGTGTCGAAGGCGAAATCGCCGGTCATCTCCATCCCTGCGCGCGCATTGTCCAGCGCGGCCGCTCGGTTAGGCGGCGTTGCTTCGCCGGCGACGGCGGCCGCATGATCATGCCGGCCTTCGGCGCCTATACCGGCTCACTCAACGTGCTCGACCGTGCCTATGCCGGCCTGTTCCGGCTGGAAACGCTGATGGCCTATATGCTGGGGACCGAGCGGATTTTCGCGATCTCAGGCTCGATGCTGCGGCCGGGCTGAGGATTGTCGCCGGGTCTTTGGGTGGAACTCAAGTCTTCTTAAACGCAGCGTGGATGCGATCAAGAACTTCTTCCGCGCCATGATTTCCCTGGGCTGCGGAGCGTTTGAGCCATTGGATCGCAACGTCTGCATTCTGCTCAACTCCAACGCCTTTGAGATACATCAATCCCACGTTGAATTGGGCCTTGCTATTGTTCAATTGCGCAGCCTTTTCGTACCAATGAAAGGCCAGATTGGGGTTTTTATCTACAATTTCGCCGGTCAGGTAAGCGGCACCTAGATTAATTTGGGCGTCAACGTTACCCTGCTCGGCTGCTTTGGTTAACCAAAGAGTCGCGTCGGCCCCATTTTTGGGCACTCCCTTCCCGACAGAATACACATATCCAAGGTATTGCTGAGCTTCGGACAAACCTTGGATCGCGGCCCGGCGCCATAGCTCCGCCGCTTTGGTGTCATCCAGCTGAACGCCCTTACCCCAGGAATACAAAAGTCCAAGGTTCAACTCGGCCACTGCCATGTCCTGATCCGCCGCCTTGGCCCACCACTCGGCAGCCTTGGAATAATCCAATGGAACACCAAGTCCCCTGGAATACAGAAATCCGACATTAAATTGAGCAATAGCATCACCCCTTTGGGCGAGGGCCGTCCATTCTTTGTACGCTTCCGTATAATTCTTCGCCTGAAAGGCAGCTTCGGCTTCGAGCGCTCCCGCCATCAAATCCTGAGGCACGAAGATAAATATACAGGCAACGAAAAATGTTCGTGTGAGACAAGTCGGAAGGTACTTAGCAGTGAGGTTCATCGCCTTGATCGACCAGTAGAGAGGCGGAACATGCCGGGGCATTGAGTTCACCACGACCGTAATATTGGATCGTACGGCCGTCCAGAAACCTGCCTAAAGTTAATTTCAGGTGCTTATCGTCCGTAATAGAGCGTAACCGTGTGCTTCGCCTCGGCGAAGAACAGCCAGCGCTCGACCAGCATGCCGGCAAGCTGCGCGGCGGCTGCAAGCACGGACGCGATTGCGCCCAAAGGCCATGGCAGGAAGAACACGATGGTCAGCAGGACAGCGGGCCCGATGAACGCCAGCGTCTGCGCGATCCGCCGCAGCTTCGCGCTATGCTTGCGCGCGATGCGGAATCCCATCTCCTTGAGCAGGTAGTTTTCTTCCGTATGCGGCCATTCGATTGACCGCACCGTGCCGCCGGCGAGGCCCGTCGCCGTATTGGCGGTTGTCGGGATCTCCAGCCGGTCGTTGTAGCGCCAGGTCGCAAATTTCCAGCCCCAGCCGGCGAGCGTGGCGATCAGCGCGCCAGCCAGCACCCCATTTGAGCCGATGTTGAAGCTTTGCAGCAAAGCGTTCGCCAAAACGCTTCCAGTCATCGCCGCAAAGATAAGATAGGCCGGCAAAGTATAGCGGCTGTGCCACTGTGCGATCGGCTTCAGCGAGGCATAGATCATGCCTGTCGTGCAGACTGTCGTCACCGCGCCTGCCGCCGTCAGCAGGCCGGCGACTGCCACCCAGCCGCCGCTGTGGCCGAGAAACACCCAGCCGATGCCGAACATACAAGCCGGAATGAAGGTTGCGACCGACGCCACGCCTTCGCGCGACAGCCATGAGCTGCGCCATTGCGAGAAGGCGTGCCAGGCGCGCTCGGGACGGCCGAGATGGCCGGTCGAGGACAATAGTCCGGCAACGATCAGGCCGAGCGCCAACGCCATGCCGATGAGGCCAAGCCAGAAATCGGCGGGAATGAATCCCAGCCCGCCAAGCAGGCCGAGCAGCGCCAGCAGGCCGTAGCCAGCGCCGGTGGCGGTGGTGAAGAAGACGACCGAGAAGGCGGGATGCATGATCAGTTCGAAAGCATGCGGTCGATCCAGCCGAGGAAACCGCCCTCGCCCCTGATCGGCTCCAGCGCCGGCGCGTCCACCTTCGCCGCACGTTCGCCGCGGGCGCGCGGCGGCAGATATCTGTTCGTCGGTCTGTAGCCAAGCTCCGGCATCAGCGCGACGCCGCCACGCTCCTCGACAAGCTGCGAGATCGCCGAAGCCGGATCGCCGAGATCGCCGAAATGCCGGGCGCTGGTCGGACAGGCGGCGACGCAGGCGGGCACGCGGTCTTCCACCGCCAGATTGTCGTTGTAGATGCGGTCGACGCAGAGCGTGCATTTCTTCATCACGCCGACATCGGTGTCGAACTCGCGCGCGCCGTAGGGGCAGGCCCAGCTGCACAATTTGCAGCCGATGCATTTATCCTCGTCGACCAGCACGATGCCGTCCGAGGCGCGCTTGTAGGAGGCGCCGGTCGGGCAGACGGTGACGCAGGCCGGCTGCTCGCAATGCAGGCAGGAGCGCGGGAAGTTCACCGTACGACCGCCTTGTTCGGTCGTGTGCTCATAGCTGTGCACGCGGTTGAACCAGACGCCGTCGGCATGCCCGCCATAGGGGTCGATATCGGTCAGCGGCGCCATATGGCCGCCGGCGTTCCACTCCTTGCAGGCGGTGACGCAGGCCTGGCAGCCGACGCAGGTGTCGAGGTCGATGACGAGGCCGAGTTTTTTCTCGGTCTGGGCGGGAAGACAGGTCATTCGGCGGCTTCCCTCTTGATGCGGAAATCGGCGCCGAAGCGAAGCACATCCGGCGACGGCTCCATGTGCGGCGGCTGCCGGAAGCGCTCGAACTGCGGCTCTGTGAAGCCGGCTTCTTCCAGCGCGCATTTGACGATGCGCACCCGCACGTCGAACCATGCCGCCTGTCCCGTGACCGGGTCGGAATTCGAATAGCGTTTGCCGCCGGCATCCGCCGCGGTCTGGTCGCCGATGATGTGGTTGAGCAGGAAGCCGCGGTTGGACTCGGCTGCATCGTCCTTCAGCCCCCAGCTGCCGCGCCGCTTGCCGATGGCGTTCCAGGTCCAGACCGTGTCCGGGTTCACGCCGTCGACCAGTTTTATCTGTCCTTTCACTCGGCCGTTGATGCTTTCGATCCACACCCAGTCATCGTCGACAAGGTCAAGGCCCGCGGCCGTCTGGTGATGGACGAAGAGCCGGTTCTGGCTGGTGATCTGCCTCAGCCACGCATTCTGCGAGCCCCAGGAATGGTACATGTGCATCGGCCGCTGCGTCAGCGCATGCAGCGGATATTTCTCCAGATCGACGCTCTCGTCCTCGAAGGGCGCGTACCAGAACGGCAGCGGGTCCATATAGGCTTCGATGCGGCGACCTTCGGCATCGGGTGGCCGGACCTCGCCATGGCCACGCGCGGCAAGGCGAAAGCGTTGCATGGGCTCCGAGTAAAGCTGGAAAACGATGGGCTCGGCCTTGGCGATGAAACCCATCTCGACCGCGAAATCGAGATAGGCGCGGTTGGCCATTTTGTAATAGCGCTGGTCGTCGGAAAAATCCTGGTGCCAGAAGCCGCCATTGTCGATGTAGCGCTGCAACTGATCCGGATTGACGTCGCCTTTGCCCATCGAGCCGCCGTCCTTGCCGCGCCAGCCGGCGAGCGGGCCGATGCCGGGCGTGCGCTCGTGGTTGACGATGTAATCGGCATAGTCGCGGTATTTCGCCGAGCCGTCCTCGTCGACGAAGCCGGGCAGGCCGAGCCGCGCGCCAAGTTCGATCAGCACCGACTGGAACGGCCGCACGTCGCGGTCCGGCTGCACCACCGGGTGGCGGATGGCGTCGCCCGGACCGTCGGCATGGCTGATCGGCCGGTCGAGCAGGCTGATGCAGTCGTGCCGCTCGAGATAGGTGGTGTCGGGCAGCACCAGATCGGCAAACGCCACCGTTTCGGAATAATAGGCGTCGGAATAGATGATGAAGGGGATCTTGTAGCCACCCGCCTCGTCCTTGTCGGTCAGCATGCGAATCGTCTCGACGGTGTTCATCGACGAATTCCAGGCCATGTTCGACATGTACATCATCAGCGTGTCGATCGGATAAGGATCGCCGGCCCAGGCGTTACGGATGACTGAGTGCATCAGCCCATGCGCAGCCAATGGCGCTTCCCATGAATAGGCTTTGTCTATGCGGGTAGGCCGGCCGGCCGCGTCGACGAGAAGATCGTCCGGGCCGCAGACGAAGCCGAGCGGCATGCCGTCGAGCGGTGTCATCGGCTGCGCGTCCTTGCCGGCGGGCTTCGGCCCCGGCGGCGCCGGGCGCGGATAGGGCGGCTTGAAGCGGAAGCCGCCTGGAACGTCGACTGTGCCGAGCAGCACCTGCAGCAGATGGATGGCGCGGCAGGTATGAAAGCCGTTGGAATGGGCCGAGATGCCGCGCATGGCATGCATCGAAACAGGCCGGCCCTTGATCGTCTCGTGCCGGCGGCCCGCCCAGTCGGTCCAGGCGATGGGCAGCTCGATCGTCTGCTGGAAGGCGACATGCGCCAGTTCCGCCGCGATGCGTCGGATCGTCTCGGCGCTGATGCCGCAGCGCGCGGCAACCGCGTCCGGCGAGTAGCTGCCATCCAGGTAGCGGTCGGCGACGAGCTGGAATACCGGCACGCAGCGGCTGCCGTTGACCGTGTAATTGCCGGTCAGTGCTGGTTTTGCATTCGGGTCGCTTGCATTGACGGCCGTTTTCGCCACCCTGTCCCAGGCAAGCGGATTGCCGGCGTCGTCACGCGCGAACAACCCGTCATCGGCGGACCCTGGCTCTTGCACGACCAGCACCGGCGCGTTGGTGTAGCGCAGCAAATAGTCGAGATCGACGCGGCCGGCCTTCAGCAATTCATGGACGAGCGCCAGCACGAACAGGCCATCCGTGCCCGGCCGGATTCCGATCCAGTCGTCGGCGATCGCGTTGTAGCCGGTGCGGCAGGGATTGATCGAAACCACCTTGGCGCCGCGCGCCTTCAGCTTGCCGAGGCCGATCTTGATCGGATTGGAATCATGGTCCTCGGCGACGCCGAACAGCATGAAATATTTGGTGTTGTCCCAGTCGGGCTCGCCGAACTCCCAGAACGAGCCGCCGATCGTGTAGAGCCCGCCAGCCGCCATGTTGACGGAGCAGAAGCCGCCATGCGCGGCAAAATTGGGCGTGCCGAACTTCGACGCCCACCAGCCGGTCAGCGATTGCGACTGGTCGCGTCCGGTGAAGAAGGCGAGTTTCTTCGGGTCGGTGCGACGGATCGCCGACAGCCGTTCGGTGGCGATGGTCAGCGCCTCGTCCCACTCGATCTCGCGGAACTCGCCCGAGCCGCGCGGTCCACTGCGCAGCAAAGGCTTCCTCAGCCGCGCCGGGCTGTAATGCTGCATGATGCCTGCGCTGCCCTTGCCGCAGATCACGCCGCGGTTCACCGGATGGTCCTTGTTGCCGTTGATGTAGCGGACCTTGCCGTCCTTGATGTGGACGTCGATGCCGCAGCGGCAGGCGCACATGTAGCAGGTGGTCTTGGCGACGCGGTCGCAGACGCCTGGCGAGGTCTCTACGCCGTCGCCTTCATTCGGTGCTTGCGTGTCGGCCAGCGGCTGCTGGGAGGGTGCGGAATTGGCGCCGCGCGGCGCAGCTTTGCTCATGATTCGCGAACGCTCTCGCCGTTCGCCATCCTGGCCTTCGTCTTGGGTCCCGGGCCGCGCATATAGTGGAGTTCAGGATGATAGCGCTCGCCGGCGAGCTGCCGCTTCAGCCGGCGGCTCCAATGCGCGAACAGGGATTTGAAGCGCCTCACCATTTCCAACTCTTGGCGTAAGACGGCCAATTTTTTCCAACTTCAGGCAAAAACTTAGAACAAAGCAATTGATCCGTCTAACAAGCAGCTCTTGTAATTCCGATCGATTTTGCTTCTTAGTTACGCCATGACCCTGGACCAGCTGCGCATATTCGTCGCCGTCGCCGAGCATGGCCACGTGACCAAGGCCGCCGAACGGCTCGGCATCTCCCAGTCGGCTGCCTCGGCCGCCATCCGCGCGCTCGAAAGCCAGCACGGCGTGCGCCTGTTCAACCGGGTCGGCCGCAACATCGAGTTGGCTCAGACCGGCCACCGCTTCCTGCCTGAGGCGAAGGCGGTTCTGGATCGCGCCGCGGCTGCCCGCGGCGTGCTGGAGGATGTCTCGCAGACCGTCGCCGGCAGCCTGTCGATCGCGGCCAGCCAGACCATCGCCAGCTACTGGCTGCCGCGTCGCCTTGCTTCCTTTCACGAGGCCTATCCTGCCGTGAAGCTGAGCGTGACGATCGGTAACACGCGGCAGGTCGAGACCAACGTGCTGGACGGCCGCGCCGATTTCGGCCTGGTCGAGGGCCGTACCGAGTCCGACATCCTGCGCCGCGCCACGGTCGATGAGGACCACCCGATGCTGGTGGTGGCGCGTTCGCATCCCGAGATTGCGATGACGCGGGCAGGAAACCTGGACATCAGGGCCTTGCGCTGGATCATCAGGGAAGGCGGGTCCGGCACGCGCGAGGCGCTGGAGGACTTCGCGCACAGTCAGGGGGTTCCGCCGGCGGAGCTGCAGATTTTCCTCGTCCTGCCCAGCAACGAGGCCGTGCGTCAGGCAGTGGAAGCCGGCGCGGGAGCCACGATCATTTCGGAACTGGTGGTCGCGCGCTCCCTGGCGGAAGGCAGCCTTAGGGCCGTGCCGGTCGAATTGCCGAAGCGCGACTTCGCCATGATCACGCATCGCGACCGCCAGGCGAGCCTCGCCCAGATGGCGCTGAAGGCGCATCTCGGTGGAAAGCTCGGCTGAATAATGAAGGGCTGCATCCGGACTGCGTTCTGAGAATGTAGATCATCGCGAACGTTTCGCGATTGGCCGAAGCTTGCGAACTTCGTCATCCACGGGCGGAGCGACGCGAAGCGGAGCGCAGACCCGAGGATCCATGCCGTTACCCCGGCCGAGGTGTGCAGCGGAGCAGAATTCTGCACGGTAGCGACGCCTTAATGTCACGGAATGGATCCTCGGGTCTACGCCGCGTCGCTTCGCTCCTTGCTCCGCCCGTGGATGACGACGTCACGGTCGTTTCGGCCAAACTCCGGGCATGCCATCGCTACCCGATGGAAAACCCCGCAGCTACCTTGCGGCAAAACGCTCACGCGTATTTGCGCTGCGCGTCGAGCGCCAGGCCGAGGCCGACCGAGCCGAACATGTCGCCTTCGATGACGGAGGCCTGCGGCACCAGCGACAGGATCCGGCGCTTTGCCAGCGGGATGGCGGTCGAACCGCCGGTGAGGAACACGGCGGTGATGGCCGAGGCGGCAACGCCGGCATCGGCGATCGTCTGTTCGACTGTCGCGGTCACGCGTTCGATGTCGCCGCTGATTGTCTCCTCGAGACCGGTGCGCGTGATCCCGGCCGCGAAGCGTGCGCCTGGCAGCGACACCTTCACTTCGGCCGAAGACTGATCGGTCAGCGCGATCTTGGCCCTTTCGACGAGGCCTGCCATCGCATGGCCGTAGCGATGCTCGACGACATGGATGAAGCGGTCGACGAGTTCGGCCCGCTCGGCTTCGTAGCGGATCTGTCGCAGGTCGTTCATTGCCTTGGCTGTGTAGACCAGGTTGATGCGCTGCCAGGTCGCGAGGTCGATGAAATAGGCCGCTGGCAGGTTGCGCTTGTGGTCCTTGGTCCGCGTCAGATAGCCGAGCTCGGGCATCACATGGGCGATGCTGAGCAGCCGGTCGAAATCGGTGCCGCCGATATGGATGCCGCGATTGGCGAGGATATCGGCCTTGCGATCGGTCGAGCGGGCGCGCTCCGGCGAGACCCGCACGATCGAGAAGTCGGAGGTGCCGCCGCCCATGTCGACGATCAGCGCCAACTCCTCGCGGGCGACCTTCTGCTCGTAATCGAGCGCCGCCGCGATCGGCTCGAACTGGAAAGCGATGTGCTTGAAGCCTTGCGCGCGCGCCGCCTTTTCCAATTCGCCCTGCGCCTTAGCGTCGGCAGCCGCGTCGTCGTCGACGAACTGCACCGGCCGGCCGAGCACCATGTTCTCGACCGGACCGCCTGCATCTTCTTCCAGCCGCTTCTTGAGATGATCGATGAACAGGCCGATGATGTCGATGAAGCCGATCTGGCGCGCCTTGATGCGCGTCTTCTCGTTGGCAAGCGAGCTGCCGAGCACGCTCTTCAGCGAGCGCATCAGCCGGCCTTCGATACTGTCGGTGTAGTCGCCGATCGCGCGACGGCCGAAATAGGTATAGCCATCCTCGAAATTGAAGAACACGGCGCTTGGCAAGGTGGGTTGCCCGCCCTCCAATGCCACCAGTCGCGCCCGGCCGTTGCGGATCACGCCCACGGTAGAATTGGACGTGCCGAAATCGATGCCGCCGAATGCTGATTGCATCGCAGCCTCCTGTCATTTGTTTCATAGCGGCAGGCCAACGCATTGCGCGTCGTCACCCGGAGGGCCTGACCGCTCTATCGAAATTGAATGTGTGTGCTTGTCCCTAGGGCTGGGAGGCGGCGATTTATCGTAAAATCGACAAGAGGGAAACCCCTCTTTTCACGGGAAATGGGTCTTCCCATTTCCCGGCCGCATCAATCCTTGCGGAAGATGAGCCGTCCGAGCCAGCCGGTCAGCATGGCAAGCGATATGGCGAACACGCCGTAGAGGAAGGAATAGTCATGCGCGACGCGGAAAATCGACTGCTCGAAGCCCGACTTGCGGATTTCGAGCTGGGCCGAGCTTTCCTTGATGAACATGCCGCTCTTGAACAGGAACGCGCGCGCCTTGTGCGTGCCGACCGGAACATTGGGCGCCAGCCGCACAGTGGCGCGAAACAGGTTCTGCGACAGGAATTGCACGCCGCCGACATTCTCGCTGTAGAGCCCGGTCGCCTCCTTGCGGTCGCGAAGCGCGGCGGTGAATTCCTCGATGGTGGCCGGGCTGTCGGTCTCGTCGGCGGGCTTCATGTAGAGGTTCTGCGCGCCGAGCGAGAGCTGCTTGTATTTGCTGGGTTCGGCGACGTCCTGCAGCGGCCGCGTCGTGGCGACGGAATAAGAGACCGGCACGTTCTCGAATGTCTCCGACTCCAGGTTGACCCACACACCGAGCACCCGGTCCTTGCGCCGGACCACGACCGGCCGTGGCGGGCCTTCGAGCACCACGACCACGTCGTAGCGCCCCTGGCGCGCGACCAGCGGATCGGGGTTTTCCAACGATCCGAAGATCGTCAGATCGGCGCCGGAGAAGCCTGCCGTGATGGAAACGGCGTCGGTCGACAGGCCGATCTGGATGCTTTCGGTGGGCGGCGTTTGCGCCGTTGCAGGGGAAAGGACAAAGAGCATCGACAACGAGGCGGCGGCTGCAAATGCTCTCAATCCCGCCATCAGTTGAGGCCCGCGGCGGAAAGCGAATAGAGATTGGGCGGCGTCACGAAAAGACCGACGGCAAGGCGGATGGCGACGGCCAGCACCAGCATCGCCAATAGCGCCCGCAGCTGTTCGCCGCGCAGCCTCTGGCCGGCCTTGGCGCCATATTGCGCGCCGGCGACGCCGCCGGCCATCAGGAGGAAGGCCAGGATCACGTCGACCGTCTGGTTGGTTGTGGCATGCACCAGGGTGGTGTAGGCCGAGGTGAAGATGATCTGGAACAGCGAGGTGCCGATAACGACATTGGTCGGCACCTTGAGCAGGTAGATCAGCGCCGGCACCATGATGAAGCCGCCGCCGACACCCATGATCGACGACAGGAAGCCGATCGCGGCACCGAGCCCAAGCACCGGGATGACGCTGACGAACAGTTTGGAGGCGCGGAAGCGCATTTTGAACGGCAGCCGATGGATCCAGTTGTGCTGGCCGGATTTCTTGAGCACCGGCGCGGCGCCGCTGCGGCTGGCGCGCAGCGCGTTGACGCTTTCGACCAGCATCAGTCCGCCGACGGTGCCGAGCAACACGACGTAAAGCAGCGAGATGAACAGGTCCAACTGGCCGAGCCGGCGCAGGAACGCAAAGACGAAGATGCCGGCCGTCGAGCCGACGATGCCGCCGGCCAGAAGCACCCCGCCCAGCTTGAAGTCGAGCGTGCCGCGCTTGAAGTGAGAGAGCGCGCCGGAGAAAGAGGAGGCGATGACCTGGTTGGCGCCGGTGGCCACCGCGATCGCCGGCGGGATGTTGTAGAAGATCAAAAGCGGCGTGATCAGGAAACCGCCGCCGACCCCGAACATGCCCGACAGGAAGCCCACCGCCGCGCCCATCGCGAGCAGCACGAAGACGTTGACGGAAATTTCCGCGATCGGGAGATAGATGCCCACCCGTCTGTCTCGATCAGTTTGCTTGTCGGCTCATAGTGCCGTCCCCGGACAGTAAAGCACCGAAAAGCCAATTTTTTCTTGCACCGGCGCGGCGGTGGGGTCAAACCCCGCCGCCGCGCCGAAACAAAAACCATCTCAATCAGTTAACAGGCAAATGTGTGGCAAGGCGTCGCGTATGCGACGCGTCTGCCGTTATTTGTGCGCCAGCAGCGCCTTGACGAGCGGCGCGTCGATCTCGCCGGTCGGCTTCATCTTGTTGTCGGTCTGGAAGGCCATGATGGCCGTCTTGGTCTTGCCACCCATCACGCCGTCGGCGCCGCCGGCGTCGTAGCCGTTCTTGCTGAGGATCAGCTGGATGTTTTTCACTGCCTTCTTCATGTCGATGCTGGCGGTGGTCTGTGGCGCGCTGTCCTGCCAGGACTCCGGAACGTCGGCGGAGTTGGCGGCCGCGTTGAGCGGCTTGGCCTTCCACAGTTCGGTAGCGGCGCGCGCCCGCTCGAGCTGCTCGGGCCGCAGCGCATTGGCGATCTCGTCGCGCTTGGCGGCGGCGTCCTTGTCGCCGGTCTTGGCGACCAGCGCGAACCACTTGTAGGATTCTTCCAGGTTCTGCTTCATGCCGACGCCCTTGGCGGCCATGATGCCGAGGTTGAACTGGCTGTCCTTGACGCCCAGGTCGGCGGCTTCCTGGAACCAGTGCGTCGCCGATTCATTGTCGGTCGCGCCGTCAGCCGCCATGGCGAACAGCACCGCCAGATTGTGCATAGCGCTGGCGTTGCCCTGTTCGGCGGCGAGTTGGTAGTAGGTCTTTGCCTTCTTGATGTCGCGCGCGACGCCGATGCCTTTTTCGTAGAAATTGCCGATGCGGTATTCGGCCGGTGCGAAGCCGAGCTCGGCCGACTGCTCATACCATTTGGCGGCCGCCTTCATATCTTCCTTCACGCCGCGCGATTCCGCGTAGCGCGAGCCGATCTCGAACAGCGCCTTGGCGTCGCCGCCGGCGGCTGCGTCGTGCAGCGCTACCGGACCGATCTCGGAAGGAATATCGAACTTGGCCACGGCCGTCTGGCCGCTCGCCGGCGGCACGGCGCCTGTCATGTCGGCGGAGGTGGCCGCCGGTGCGCTGGCTGCGGCGCCGTCGGCTGCCGGACTGGCCGCGCCGGGTTCCTTGGCCATCGGCTGCGTGTCGCCATCCGTATCCGTCGCGGTAGCGGCTGCGGCCGCAGGTTCGGATGGCGCTTTGGAAGTCATCGGCGTCGGCGCCGGTTCGACAGGCGTCGTGGTGGCCACCGGCGCCTGTTCGACAGGCGCGATCGCGGCATTTTCGGGACTTGCGGGGACAGCTGCGGCCGGCACCGTTTCCTCGACGGCCTCCGCCTGCCTGACCGGGCGGGCGGGCGCGGTGCTTGCGGCCTGCGCGGTCCCCATGTCGGTCTTCGGCGTGTCGGTCTTCGGCGCGGCGGTGGCATTGAGCGAAGCCGTGTCGACCGTCTGCGTCGAGACGACCGGGGCGGGCTGGTCGTTGGCCACTTCGACGGGATCGGACAGGAAGGCCTTGCCCAACTGCAGGCCGGCCAGCGCCATCATGATCGCGGCCGCCGCCATCAGGATCGGCTTGCGCCGCGCCTTGAGCAGGTCGCCGATCCTCAGCGCCTTCACCGGGCCGGTCATGGTCGACTGCCGCTTCAGCGTGTCGGCTTCCGCGGCGGCGGCCTGCGCCGCGCGGCGGGCCGCGGCGATAAAATCGGACTTCGCGGCATCGCCCTCGTTGCGTTTGACCGGCTGGCCGCCACGCTCGTCGCGCACGCGCTTCATGATGGCGTTGAGGTCCGGCGCGCCGGAACCGGGTTCCAATGGCCGGTTGGCGGCCCTGGGGTCGAGCGGCTCGTCTATGTCGACGCTTGGCACGTCGCCGACCGGCGCCGAGCCGGCAAGCGGCTGCGTATCCGCATCCTTCTTGCCCTTGAAGGCGCGCGTCAGGCCGCTGAACATCGACTTCTTGCGGCCGGCCGTTTCGCTCTTGTCGCCGACCACGTCCGGTCCAAGGGCTGCCACGGCGGCCGCTGCCGCTGCTTCGGCCGGCGTTCGTGCCGGACCGGCCTCGCTGCGCATGATGGCCGCGGCGCGGCCTTCGAGATCGGCCATGTCTCCGGTAAGCGGCAACGGCTGGTCGATGTCCATCGAAGGCGCGTCCTGCACCGCGATCTTGCCGCCGCGGCCGCCGCGCTTGCCGGCCGGCTGCGGATCGACCAATTCGCTGACCGCTTCGCTGGCCTCGGTCGTCTCGAGCGAGCCGAGCCGGTCGACGATCTTGAGCAGCGTGTCGTGGATCGCTTCGAATGTCCGCGAGTTGCGCTCGTCGGAGCGACGGGTGAGCGCTTCGAGCGTCTTCAGATCCTGGGCGAGGCCTGCAACGGCGGTCGCGTTGGTCTGGGCCGTGCTGGATGTCGACTCGGCGAGCGATTTGACGGCGCTCTCGGCCGCCTCGCGCGCCACGCTCAGGATGGAATCGCGCGTGCCGGCGAGCGATTTCTCGATGTCGTTGAGGCGCGGGCTGATGTCCTCGAATTCGGGCAGCGGCGTGCCGGGCCTGGAGAGATGCGCCGACAGGCCGGCGACCTGCGCTTCCAGGCTGCGGATCAGCGCCGGATCGATGCCCGCGACCTGCTGCGCGGACGATTCCAGCCGGCTGGAAATATCCTCGAGCCGGCTCTCCAGTCCGCGGATCGCCATGTCGTTGGCCGGATCGGGCGTGCGTGTCTCGATGCGCTTGGCAAGCGCGGTAAAGCGGGCATCGATCGCTTCCATGATGCCGGCGCTGTCGTCCTGGCGCATGCGCTGGTCGAGCCTGTCGGCGACCTCTTCCAGCCGCCGCTCGAGATCGCGGAACAGGATATTGCCCTGTTCCATCGCATCGCCCTGGCGGCGCTCAAGCAGCATGGACAGCGCGTCGAAGCGCTGCTCCAGACCCTGGAAGATATGGTCGGCGTCAGGCATGGCCGGCGCTCGGTCCATTTTGTCGGTGATCAGGGCGATCTGCTTGCCGAGCCGCTCCATCGCCTGCTCGGGCAGGTCGGCGCGGCCGGCCAGCTGGTCCACGCGGCTGGTGAGAAGGTTAAGATGGTCGAGGACCTCCGCTCCCGGCCGCGACTGCGCGACCTCTTCGATCTGCACCGCCAGGGAGGCCATGCGCTTCTCGATTCGGCCGAAGGTTTCAGGGTCGAAGGCATTGGCCTGCGCGGCCACGGTCGAAGCGACGATGGCGCGGGAAATCTCATCCAGCCGCTCATCGATCATGGCAAGCGTTTCGCCGCCGCGCACGGTCTGCTGACCGGCGAAACGATCGACCGCGCCGGCAAGCGTGCGCACCTTTTCCTCCAGCGAACGCAGCGAAAGCGATTCCGGCAGGCTGTTGACGGCGCTGCTGATCTGCTCGAGCCGGTCGGTCAGCACTGAAAGGCTCGGGCCTTCGGCGCGTTTGCGCTGGTCGGCGTCGACGCGGTCCTCGAAGGCGCTCCAGCGGCGATCGAAATCGTCCCAGCGGCGGTCGACCTTCTGAACGCTTTCCTCGCGCGCCAGCGTGTCCAGCGCACCCTTTACCTGTTCCAGTTCCAGCCGCAGCAGGTTGACGCTGCGGTCGTCGCTCTTTTCGGCGAGCGTCTCGATGGCGCCCGAGAGCCGCTCGAATTCGAGGCCGAGCTCGGCGCTGCTCTTGTCCGGCAGGCCGTTGGCGCCGCGCTGGCTGTTGGCCTGCATGGCGCGGTCGATATCCTGGCGAAACGCTTCGAATTCGCGCTGCAGGCCGGCGGCCATCTGGTGGCGCAGTTCCTCGCGCAGCCCGCGCAGCTCGACGGCGATCTTGCCGACCATGGCGACGCTGTCTTCCTGGCCGCGCACCCGATCGATGTCGCGCGCGATCGCCTGATAGCTCTGGCCGAGGGCGGGCGCGGCGGACGCCAGGTTTTGCGGCGCGCGATTTTGCGGCCACGGATTCTGCGGGCCTAGATTCTGCGGACCAGGGTTCTGGGGTGCCGGATCTTGCGGCGCCCGGTCCGGCGGTCTTTGCGCGGAATAGGGATCTTCATACCAGCGCGGCTGGGCGTAAGGCTGCGTGCTGGGATAGCGCGGCTCGACGGGCGGCCGCCGCAGGTCGGGGCGATCGGGCATATCGGTGCGCGTGCGGTCCAGACGCTGCTCCAGTGTTTCGAGCGAGCGGTTCAGTTCTTCGAGCGAGGCGTGCGGCCGGCGCTGCCTGCCGGCATTGAGTGTATCGAGATAGGACCGCTTGCTGTTCATCGATGCGCCCGTGTTCAGAATGGCCGGCCAGAGGCCGGTTTCCTAGAGTCCTGCCGGGAACGAAGCGGGCCGAGCGGTTTTGCTGCGGAGGAAGACGGGCTTCCCGGGTTTTCACCCGCGCTTCGAAAAACCGTGAGAAATTCGCTACAGGATAAACACGGGTGACCGACATGCGCACATTTCGCCCAACGTGGTAAACAAGCCGTTAACCAAGCTTAAGAAGTCGCGCATAAATTGGGAGCCGCCTGTCGGGTGCGGCATAAAGGTTTGTTCTGACAACGCCCTTGCGTCAACCCGCGGCTGTCGATATAGAATTGACGTAAACGTAAAAGGTGCGAAGTCGTGCCTCTTGCGATTGATTTGTTGCAACCACGATTGGAAGCACGCCCCCGCTTCCACTCAGGCGACGCTTGGTCCGCGACCGCGACGCCACCAGGGGAAAGCCAGTGACCATGAAACTTGTTTCGCCCGGCGAAGCCGCGGCCAATACCAATGACATTCCGGCCGAGGCCGGCGAGGAACTCGTCCGCATCGGCGAGATGGCCAAGAAATACGGCGTGACCCTGCGCACGCTGCGTTTCTACGAAGACAAGGGCCTGCTCAATCCGCATCGCGACGGCTCGACCCGTCTCTATACGCGCCGCGACAAGGCCCGGCTGAAGCTGATCCTGCTTGGCCGCAAGGTCGGGTTCTCGCTGCGCGACGTCAAGCAGATGATGGATCTCTATGATCCGACCGGCACCAACACCAGGCAGTTGCGGCTGGCGCTCGACAAGTCGGAGAAGCAGCTCGCCCGCCTGCAGAAGCAGCGGGCGCTGATCGACGACGCCATCGGCGAGCTGAGCAACTCGATGACGGCCGTGCGCCAGATGCTCAGCGAGCGCACCGCGGCACCGCAGGCCAGCGCCGCCGGCTGAACGCGCGCTTTCAACAGCGACCTCAGAAATGGAGAGCCGCGCGGCTATAGCCGCGCGGCTTTTTTGTCACCACAATGCCTGATCGCTCACAAAGATTTTTTGGCTGCGACGAAGTTGACGTTTACGCAAACGTCAATATTTGATATCGGGGCATCGAGATTTGGCCCGGCCTCCTGTTCAGGATGTGGACAGGCGACTTGCTGGCCGGCCGGGGCTACAAGGGTGGAGGAAGGCATGACGACCTACAGGGCGCCGATCCAGGACACGCTGTTCGTGCTCAACGACGTGCTGGGCTATCAGCGCTATTCCAATCTTCCAGGCTTCTCGGACGCGACGCCGGACGTGGTCGAGGCGATCCTCGCCGAGGGCGCCAGGCTTGCCGAGAACGTCATGCATCCGCTGAACCGCGTCGGCGACATGGAAGGCTGCGTGCGCCATGACGACGGCTCGGTGACGACGCCCAAGGGCTTCAAGGAAGCCTACGGCCAATATCGCGAGGGTGGCTGGATGGGGCTTGCAGCGCCGGCCGAGTTCGGCGGCCAGGGCCTGCCTTACGCCATCCATACCGCCGTCTCCGAATACATGATCTCCGCCAACATGGCGCTGATGATGTATCCCGGCCTGACGCAAGGCGCGATTGCGGCCATCGTCACCCATGGCAGCGACGAGCAAAGGGCCACCTGGCTGCCCAGGCTGATCGAAGGCACCTGGACCGGCACCATGAACCTGACCGAGCCGCATTGCGGCACCGATCTCGGCCTGCTGCGCACCAAGGCCGTCCCCAACGGCGACGGCACCTACAAGATTTCCGGCCAGAAGATCTTCATCTCCGCCGGCGAGCACGACATGTCGGACAACATCGTCCATCTGGTGCTGGCCCGCGCCGAGGGCGCGCCGGAAGGCGTCAAGGGCATCTCGCTGTTTGTCGTGCCGAAGTTCAAGCTCGACGCGTCGGGCAATCCCGGCCAGCGCAACACGCTCTCCTGCGGCTCGATCGAGGAGAAGATGGGCATCCATGGCAACTCGACCTGCGTCATGAACTATGACGAGGCGGAGGGCACGCTGCTCGGCGAATTGAACGGCGGCCTGAAAGCCATGTTCACGATGATGAACGAGGCCCGCCTCGGTGTCGGCCTGCAGGGGCTTTCGGTCTCCGAGATCGCCTATCAGAACGCCGTTTCCTACGCCAAGGACCGCCTGCAGGGCCGCTCGCTGTCGGGCGCCAAGGCGCCGGACAAGAAGGCCGACCCGATCATCGTCCATCCGGATATCCGCCGCTCGCTGATGACCATGAAGGCCTTCAATGAAGCGGGCCGGGCATTGGCGCTCTGGACTGCGATCAAGTCGGATGTCGCGCACCGTTCCGGTGACGACAAGGACCGGCAGGCGGCCGACGACTACACCGGCCTGATGACGCCGGTGGTCAAGGGCGTGCTCACCGACAAGGGGTTCGATCACGCCGTGATGGCGCAGCAGGTGTTCGGCGGCCACGGCTATATCGAAGAACACGGCATGAGCCAGTTCGTGCGCGATGCCCGCATCGCCATGATCTATGAGGGCGCCAACGGCATCCAGGCGCTCGACCTCGTCGGCCGCAAGCTCGGCTTGAACGGCGGCCGCGCCGTCCAGTCCTTCTTCAAGGACGTCGGCGAGTTCTGCGAGGAAAACCGCGCCGACGAGAAGATGGCGCCCTTCACCAAGGCGCTGAAGAAGGGCCTCAACGACCTGCAGGCGGCGACCATGTGGCTCCTGCAGAACGGCATGGCCAGGCCCGACAATGCGGGCGCTGCCTCGAGTGATTACATGCATCTCTTCGGCCTGGTGGCGCTGGGCTATATGTGGGCGCAGATGGCAAAGTCCGCTGAGGCGAAGCTAGCGGAAGGCGCCAATGGCGCCTCGGCCTTTTACGACACCAAGCTGGTGACTGCGCGCTTCTTCATGGATCGGATCATGCCGGAAACGGCGATGCGCCTTGCCCGCATTTCCAGTGGTGCGGACACGCTAATGGCGCTGCCGGCGGAAGCGTTCTAGGTTTGGCGGGCCGGCACCGCCGGCCCACAATTGTCGGAACGCGGAGGAAATCGTGGCGACAAACCCAGCCGAAATTCTTGGTCTTCCGAAGCCCGCCTGGGCGGCGGACGAGGTCGGCATGCTCTACGACATGGCGTCTCGCTTCATGGCTGAAGAGATCGCGCCGCGCTACGACGAGTTCGAGAAGAACGAGATGTTCGACCGCGAGAGCTGGCTGAAGGCGGGCGCCGCCGGCCTGCTCTGTGCCTCGATGCCGGAAAAATACGGCGGCTCGGGCGGCACCTTCGCGCATGAGAGCGCCATCATCGAGGCGATCGGTCATGTCGGCGTCGACGGTTTCGGCATCGGCCTGCACAATTCGATCGTCGCGCCTTACATCCTGCATTACGGATCCGAGGAGCAGAAGCAGAAATGGCTGCCCAAGCTCGCGACCGGCGAGCTGATCGGCGCCATCGCCATGACCGAACCCGGCGCCGGCTCCGACCTGCAGGGCGTCAAGACCCGCGCCGAGAAGGACGGCAACCAGTACAAGATCAACGGCTCCAAGACCTTCATCACCAACGGCCAGCTCGCCAACTTCATCATTGTCGTCACCAAGACCGATCCGGAGAAGGGTGCCAAGGGCACCTCGCTGATCGTCATCGAGACCGATGAGGTCGAAGGTTTTCAGCGCGGCCGCAACCTCGACAAGATAGGGCTCAAGGCCAATGACACCTCCGAGCTGTTCTTCAACGACGTGCGTGTGCCGACCGCCAACCTGCTCGGCCATGAGGAAGGCAAGGGTTTCGTCCAACTGATGCAGCAGCTGCCGCAGGAGCGGCTGCAGATCGGCACCGGCGCGATCGCCATGATCGAACGGGCGCTGGCAATCACCATCGACTACGTCAAGGAACGCAAGGCCTTCGGCAAGGCGGTCATCGATTTCCAGAACACCCAGTTCAAGCTCGCGGAGTTGAAGACCGAAGCCACGATCGGCCGCGTCTTCTACAATGACTGCGTCGCCCGCCACATCGATGGCGGCCTCGACCCGGTCACCGCCTCGATGGCCAAATACTGGCTGTCGGACCTGCAGGGCAAAGTCGTCGACGAATGCCTTCAATTGCATGGCGGCTATGGCTACATGAATGAATATCCGATCGCCCGCATGTACCGCGACGCCCGCGTCCAGCGCATCTATGGCGGCACCAACGAGATCATGAAATTGCTGATCGGGCGCTCTCTCTGAGCACGGCGACCGGCAAAGCCAAGGAGCACGAAAATGGCCGAAGCTTACGTCTATGATGCCGTGCGCACGCCGCGCGGCAAGGGCAAGAAAGATGGCTCGCTGCACGAGGTGCCGGCGGTGCGGCTCGCCGCAAGGACGCTCGAGGCGCTGCGCGACCGCAACGGGCTTGATACCGGCAACGTCGACGACATCATCTTCGGCTGCGTCGACCCGGTCGGCGAGGCGGGCTCCGTCATCCCGCGCGCCGCCGCCTTCGAGGCCGGCTACGACACCAAGGCGCCCGGCATGCAGATCTCGCGCTTCTGCGCCTCGGGTCTTGACGCCATCAATTTCGGCGCCGCCAAGATCGCGCAAGGAGCGGACGAGATCGTCATCGCCGGTGGTGTGGAATCGATGTCGCGTGTCGGCATGGGCATGTCCGGTGGCGCCTGGTTCATGGACCCGTCCGTCGGCCTGCCCGGCTGGTTCGTGCCGCAGGGCATCTCGGCCGATCTGATCGCGACTAAGTATGGCTTTAGCCGGGATGACGTCGACGCCTATGCGGTAGAGAGCCAGAAGCGCGCCGCAAAATCCTGGGAGGATGGCCGCTTCAAGAACTCCGTCATCCCGATCAAGGACCAGAACGGCCTCTTGATCCTCGATCATGACGAGCACATGCGGCCTACGACCGACATGCAGTCACTGGCCTCGCTCAATCCGTCCTTCGTCATGCCCGGCGAGATGGGCGGCTTCGACGCCGTTGCCGTGCAGAAGCATCCGGAAGTCGAAGAGGTCAACCACGTCCACCACGCCGGCAATTCCTCCGGCATCGTCGACGGCGCCGCCGCCGTGCTGCTCGGCTCCAAGAAGGCCGGCAAGGCGATGGGGCTGAAGCCGCGCGCTCGCATCCGTTCCTTCGCCAATATCGGCTCTGAGCCGGTGCTGATGCTGACCGGCCCGGTCGACGTCACCGAGAAGCTGCTGAAGCGCGCCAAGATGAAGCTGTCGGACATTGACCTGTTCGAGCTCAACGAGGCTTTCGCTTCCGTCGTGCTGCGCTACATGCAGGCTTTCGAGATTCCGCACGACAAGATCAACGTCAACGGCGGCGCCATCGCCATGGGCCATCCGCTCGGCGCCACCGGCGCCATGATCCTCGGCACGGTGCTTGACGAGCTGGAGCGCCGCGACTTGAACACCGCGCTGGTCACGCTCTGCATCGGCGCCGGCATGGGCACCGCCACCATCATCGAACGCGTCTGACGGGGAGAGAAAAGATGAGCTACACCAATTTCACCCTCGACATCGACGCCGACGGCATTGCGTTGGTCACCTGGAACATGCCGGACCGCTCGATGAACGTCTTCACCGAAGAGGCGATGCGCGAGTTGAACGCCATCGTCGATCATGTGGCCGGCGATGCCGCTATCAAGGGCGCCGTCATCACCTCCGGCAAGGACAGTTTCTCCGGCGGCGCCGACATCACCATGCTGCAGAAGATGCTCGCCACCTTCGCCGCCGAGAAGGAGCATGATCTCGACAAGGCGACCAGGGCGCTGTTCGACAATGCCGGCTATATGACCGGCCTGTTCCGCAAGATCGAGACTTGCGGCAAGCCGTGGGTGTCGGCGATCAATGGAACCTGCATGGGCGGCGCCTTCGAGATGTCGCTCGCCTGCCATGGCCGCGTCGCCGCCGATTCCGACAAGGTGAGGATGGCGCTTCCCGAAGTGAAGATCGGTATCTTCCCCGGCGCGGGCGGCACCCAGCGCGTGCCGCGGCTGACCGACCAGCAGCAGGCGCTGCAGATGCTGACCACCGGGCAGAACCTGTCGCCGCAGAAGGCGAAGTCGATGGGCCTGATCCACGAGATCGCCGAGCCTTCGAAACTCGTCGAGACCGCCAAGGCGATGATCACGAACGGCCTGAAGCCGGTGGCGCCCTGGGACGAGAAGGGTTTCAAGCTGCCCGGCGGTCCGATCTATTCGGCGGCCGGCGCCAATCTCTGGCCGCCGGCGATCGCCATCCTGCGCCGCGAAACCTACGGCAATTATCCGGCCGCGGCCGCGATCCTGAAATGCGTCTATGAGGGCCTGCTGGTGCCCTTCGACACGGCGCTCAGGATCGAGCAGCGCTATTTCACCGAGATCATGCAGTCGAAGGAAGCGGCGGCGATGATCCGCTCGCTGTTCCTGTCGCTGCAGGAGCTGAACAAGGGCGCGCGCCGGCCGGCCGGCGTGCCGGACACCAAGTTCAAGAAGATCGGCATCCTCGGCGCCGGCTTCATGGGCGCCGGCATCGCCTATGTCACCGCACGGGCCGGCATTCCGGTGGTGCTGCTCGACCGCGATCTGCCGTCGGCCGAGAAGGGCAAGGCGCATTCCGACAGCCTGATGGCCGATCAGGTCAAGAAGGGCCGCGCCAAACCGGAAGACAAGGACAGGCTTCTGTCGCTGATCATGCCGACGGCGGACTATGCCGACCTTGCCGGCTGCGATCTGGTCGTCGAGGCGGTCTTCGAGGATTCGGGCGTCAAGAAGGACGCCACCGAGAAGGCGGAAGCAGTGCTGAAGTCTTCCGCTATCTTCGCTTCCAACACCTCGACGATTCCCATCACCGCACTGGCGAAGAACTCGGCACGGCCGAAGAACTTCATCGGTGTCCACTTCTTCTCGCCGGTCGACAAGATGATGCTGGTCGAGATCATCCTCGGAAAGAAGACGAGCGACAAGGCTTTGGCCGTCGCGTTCGACTTCGTGCGCGCCATCAAGAAGACGCCGATCGTCGTCAACGACACCCGCGGCTTCTACGTCAACCGCTGCGTGCTGCGCTACATGTCGGAAGCCTACAAGATGCTGATCGAGGGCGTCCCGGCGGCAATGATCGAGAACGCCGCCAAGGCCGCCGGCATGCCGGTCGGCCCGCTGGCGCTGACCGACGAGACGGCCGTCGATCTGGCCCAGAAGATCATGAAGCAGACCATCAAGGACCTCGGCGACAAGGCGGTCGACCCCAAGCAGATGGCGCTGATCAACACCATGGTCGACACGCATGGCCGCTTCGGCCGCAAGAACGGCAAGGGTTTCTACGACTATCCGGCAAAGCCGGCGAAGAAGAAGCTCTGGCCCGGGCTGAAGGATCTCTATCCCCAGCTGAAGTCCGAAAAGGTCGACTATGAGGAGCTGAAGGAGCGCCTGCTGGTCACCATCGCCCTCGAAGCGGCGCGCGTGATGGAGGAAGGCATCGTCACCGATCCGCGCGAAGCCGATGTCGGCTCGATCCTCGCCTTCGGCTTCGCCCCCTTCACCGGCGGCGCGCTGTCTTATATCGACGGCATCGGCGCCAAGCGCTTCGTCAAGATCGCCAAGGGCCTGCACAAGAAGTATGGCGCCGAGTTCAAGGCGCCGAAGCTTCTGCTCGACATGGCCGAGAAGGGCGAGACTTTCTATCAGCGCTTCGACCCCTACCAGAAGGGCGAGGTCAAGCAGGCGGCCTGACGAAACCCGACCATGTATGTGTGGGGGCGAGGTGGTGTCGTCGATAGAGACCTGGGAAGGCACATCCGTCATCGGCAGGCACCGTTTCGTCCTGGATGGCGGCGAGACGGCGGCGCTGATCCTGACCGCAGGCGGCGTCGTCTATGACCGCGGCCGCCGCCGCTTCCTCGACATAGACGAGGTCGTTGCGGCGCTCGGCCACGCTGCCAGTCCACGCCCGCCGACCGAAGCCGAGCGGACGTTCATGGTCTCGCATCGGAATTTGCGCGAACAGGCCAAGGGGGCCTGATCGCGGGGGCGGCCCGCGACAGCGGTCATTCGAATTCGATCACGCTTTGGCGAGCCAGCCGCCGTCCGCTTCTTTGCAACAGGCGTTCGTGGTAGATTAGCTGTCGCTAACGAAACATTGTCGGAGGGAGCAATCGCATGCGCATGATGCTGAAAATTTCTGTTCCGACCGTGGAAGGCAACAAAGCGCTCAAGGACGGCAGCATGGAAAAGTTCATCGAGCACAGCCTGTCCGAGCTGAAGCCGGAAGCCGCCTATTTCACTGCCGACAAAGGCCAGCGAACCGCCTATCTGTTCGTCGACATAAAGGACAGTTCCGAGATGCCCTATTTCAGCGAGCGGTTCTTCCTGGCCTTCAATGCCTCTGTCGAGTTCGTCCCTGTCATGAATGCCGAGGAACTAAGCAAGGGCCTGCCGAAGGCCTTGGCCGGGATCGGATAGGACCGCATCCGAACGAGAAGGTCACGAGGCATTCTTAACGATCCGCCGGCCGCGCCGGTGGACAAGGACGCGACTGCGCGCTAGACAGGGTTGAGGCATTTTTTCCTGTTTGAAGGAGAGCGCGCGTGCTCTCACACGACCGCGTTTGGGCCGCAATCGATGCTCTCGCCGAGCGCTATTCGCTGTCGGCCTCCGGCCTCGCCCGACGCGCGGGCCTCGATTCGACGGCCTTCAACAAGTCGAAGCGCCTGTCGTCCGACGGGCGGCCGCGCTGGCCGTCGACCGAATCGCTTGCCAAGATCATCGAGGCTACCGGCGCTTCGCTCGAGGAATTCACCGGACTGGTCGAAGGCCGCGTCGGCGCCGCTATTGCCCAACAGCGCAGCGCCGTCCCGTTGCTTGGCTTCGCTCAGGCCGGCGCGGGGGGCTTCTTCGACGATGCCGGCTATCCGGCGGGGCAGGGCTGGGATCTGGTCGAGCTTCCGGCGCGGGCGACCGAGACGTCCTACGCGCTGCAGGTCCAGGGCGATTCCATGCTGCCGCTCTACCGCAATGGCGATGTGCTGATCGTCGAACCGGGCGCGCCGACCAGAAAGGGCGACCGTGTCGTCGTCAAGACCACCACCGGCGAGGTGATGGCCAAGGTGCTCGACCGGCAGACGGTGAAATCGATCATGCTGGTGTCGCTCAACCCCGCTCATCCCGATCGCGATATCCCGACGCGCGACATCGAATGGGTGGCGCGCATCGTCTGGGCGAGCCAGTAGGTCCGGGCTGGTGCGGCTTCTTCAAACAGCCCTGGCGGTTCTGGCAATTCCGGTCATGACGGCACTCGTGGTTGCCGGCGGACGTACGGTGAAAGACCACGAGAGCGTGATCGCCGTGGATCAGATCGATCCGGCCGCGATCTCCGATTCGGGGATCGACACACCGCCGGAAGAGCCGGCAACCTCGGCCATTCCCGCGCCGGCCGCTTCGAAGCCGGCAGTTCATTCGAGAGCCATCGATCCCGAAATGGTGGCGCCGCCTGCTCTCTCGGACAACGACCTCGAACGGGTGGAACCGCGCGCGCCGCTTGGCGATCTGGCGTTGGCCGGGCCGCCCAAGCCACCGAAATTGAAGATGCCGGGCGACTGGAACGGCACCAAGCTCTTCCAGCCGGTCGCCACGGCCGCCGGGCTGATCGAGGCAAAGGGCTATGCGGTCGCCGTGTCCGGAGTGGACGTCGTCAAAGCGGACGAGACCTGTGGCGACGCAGGCAAGATCTGGGCTTGCGGCGCGCGCGCCAGGACAGCCTTCCGCGCCTTCCTGCGTGGCCGGGCGGTCGCCTGCACGGTGCCGCCGGAGGGCGGCCGCGATACCATTTCCGCCGAGTGCCATATCGGCAATCAGGACATCGGCCGGTGGCTGGTCGAGAATGGCTGGGCGCGTGCCGCTGAGGGCGGGCCCTATGTCGAGGCCGAAAACAAGGCCCGCGCGGCAAAGAAGGGTATTTTCGGCACCGCACCGAACCTTGACGGCTTGCCGGCGCTGCCGGCCGCGTCAGGGCCGGCGCAGGTCGCGCCGGATTCGATCCTGCCGGCGGAAGGCGACGCCGTTACGCCGCCAGCTGACCAGCCAGCGCCCGCTCAATAAGCGCGCGCGTCTCGGCGATGCCGTAAAGCGCGGCGAAGGAACCGAAGCGCGGTCCGCGCTCCTGTCCGATCAGCACCTGGTAGATCATCTGGAAGAACGCGACCGACACGCCGGGCCCGCCTTCCGGGCTCTGCTTGGAATGGTCCTGGTAGCGCTCGATGCGGCGCGCGACATTGAGCGCCGCGTTCTGGATCGCCTCGCTGTCGGCGCCCTTAGGCAGCGCGCCGAGCGCCTCGGAAAGCTTGGCCAGCGCCTCGCGCTCCACCTCGTCGGCGGCGCGGTAAACCTTGGTCGGCTTCACGAAGTCGTCGAAATAGCGGATCGCGTAGCCGGTCAGCCGGTCGAGCTCCGGATGCGTCTTCGGCGTCACGCCTGGCGCATGCCGCGAGATAAAGCCCCACAGCACCGCCTTGTCATGCGCATTGGAAGCGCTCACCAGGTTGAGCAGCAGCGCGAACGGCACCGGCAGGTCGATGGCCGGCGGGTTGCCGTCATGCATGTGCCAGACCGGATTGCCCAGCCGCTCCTTCCAGTCCTGGCGCGGATAGGCGCCAAGGAAAGTGTAATACTCGTCCACCGCCTTCGGGATGACGTCGAAATAGAGCTTCTTCGCCTGCCGCGGCCGCTGGTACATGTAAAGGCCGAGGCTCTCGGTCGGCGCGTAGGTCAGCCATTCGTCGATGGTGAGGCCATTGCCCTTCGACTTCGAGATCTTCTGGCCTTCCTCGTCGAGGAACAATTCATAGACGAAGTGCTCCGGCGCGCGTCCGCCGAGGATATTGCAGATGCGGTCGTAGATCACCGCATTGGTCTGGTGGTCCTTGCCGAACATCTCGAAATCGACGCCAAGCGCTGCCCAGCGCATGCCGAAATCCGGCTTCCACTGCAGCTTCACATGGCCGCCGGTGACCGGCAGCGTGGTTTCGGTGCCTTCGTCGTCGAAGGTGATGGTGCCCGCCTTCGCGTCGACATGCTTCATCGGCACGTAGAGCACCCGGCCGCTCTTCGGCGAGATCGGCAGGAACGGGCTGTAGGTCGCCTGGCGCTCCGGCCCGAGCGTCGGCAGCATCACGCCCATGATCTCGTCATAGCGTTCGGCTGCGCGCAGCAGTATCTCGTCGAAACGGCCGGCCTTGTAATACTGCGTCGCGCTGGCGAACTCGTAGTCGAAGCCGAACGTATCGAGGAAGCGGCACAGCATCGCGTTGTTGTGGTCGGCAAAGCTCGCATAGTCGCCGCCGAACGGATTGGGCACCGCTGTGAGCGGCATGTGCAGATAGGGCTCAAGTGCTGCGCGGTCCGGTACGCTCTCGGGGATCTTGCGCATGCCGTCCATGTCGTCGGAGAAGCACAGGAGCTTGGTCTTGACCTTGTCCCCGGTCAGCACCCGGAAGGCATGCCGCACCATGGTCGTGCGCGCCACCTCGCCGAAGGTGCCGATATGCGGCAGGCCAGACGGGCCGTAGCCGGTCTCAAACAGCACGGTTTCGGGAAAGTCGTTGTTCTTGTAGCGGGCGATGATCTTCTTGGCTTCCTCGAACGGCCAGGCCTTGCTTTCGGCCGCCGCGGCAAGCATCTCGGGATTGAGATCGATGATGTTTGATCCCGTCATGTCATTGTTCCAAGTCAAGTGCCGGCTTCGCGGCGGATAAGATTTGTCGCCCGGTCTCTAGGCGTGACAGGCCGGAGCGTCAACGATTTGCGGCGGTTTTCCTTGCGGCGCCACAATGGCGCTCCTACGTTGGGCCGCGATTATCCTGTGCATGTCGCCCCAAAGTGCCTTGCGGTTTGGGGAAAACGACATGCATGCTTCGAGGAGTTTTGAATGCCTTCCCTGACGCCGCATGAAGCCCTGATCCACCTGATGGTCATCACATCGGCCTCCGACCGCGACATGACCGATGTCGAGCTGGCGCGGATCGGCGACGTCGTCCGCTCCTGGCCGGTGTTCGTCGATTTCAACCGGGACAGGCTGATTGCTGTGGCGCAGGCCTGCCAGAAGGCGCTGCATGAGAAGGAGGGGCTGGAGGGCGTGCTGGCGCGGGTCGCCGAAGCGCTGCCGGAGCGGCTGCGCGACACTGCTTACGCTGCTGCTTTCGAAGTCGCCGCCGTCGATCTCGAAATGCGCATGGAGGAGGTCAGGGTGCTGCAACTCATCCGCCTCAAGCTCGATCTCGACACACTGACCGTGGCCGCGATAGCGCGTGCGGCGAAAGCCCGCCTGCGCACGCTTACCTAAAGCAGGTTTATGCAATTCCAGACGGAAAACAGCCGCGCACTTTTCCTGGATTTGCTCTAAAAGAAGCTGACCGGAAAATAGCGCAGATAGAACTCGGCAAAGGTGCCTTTGATCGAGATTTCCTGCAGCGCGTAGTCGAACGCGGCTGCCAGCGCCGGGTCGCCCGCCCTGGTGGCGATCGCCATGCCCGAACCAAGATATTCCGGCGCCAGATACGGACCGCCGGCAAAGCGGCAGCAGCCGGCGGCGTCGGAGCCGCCCAGCCAGAAGGCAAAGCGCATGCCGTCGCCGAAGGCGGCGTCGATCTTGCCGGCTTTGAGATCGGCATAAAGCTCCTCGGGCTTGTCGAAGGTCACGACCTGCACGGTGTTGAAGTAATCACGCAGCATTTTCTCGTGCGCCGAGCCGGCGACGACGCCGACCCGCTTGCTGCGCAATTTGTCGAGGATCGGCTCGGCGAGGGCCTTGGCCTTCGGCATGATGAAGCGCGCCGGGAATTGCATATAGGAGCGCGAGAAGGCGTATTTCTCGCGGCTCTGCGGCGTCGCGGCGATGCCGGCAATGATCGCCTCGCCTTCGCCTTTCTGGAGAGCATCCTCCAGTTCGTTCCACGGCAGGGCCTGGACCTGGCATTTCTCGACGACGTCCAATTCCGCGCAGATTGCCCGCGCCAGATCGATGTGGAAACCCGACAGACGGCCAGAGCCGTCGAGGAAGTTGAAGGGTGGAAAATCGGTGGTTGTGAGGAATCTGAGCCGCGGCAGCGCGGAGAGATCAGGTTTCGGCAGTCGCTCCTTGGCATCCCACAGCACCGGCACCTGCGGCTCCGCACCTTGAGTCGCGCCGGCAAAGGGCAACACGCCGGCCAGCACGGACATCAGGGCCGGAAATATCCACCGCAAGATCACGATATGGCTCCGCACCGTCCTCCGCTCGGAGGCTTTTCGTATGAAAATGATGCAGGCACAACGGTTTTTGATTTCAAGCGGCCAAATTAAGCGTATGGTTTAGCGGGTTTGCATGTAATCTCGCGCCGGCCGGGGGGAAGCTGCCGGTTTTGCAGGGGAGACTGAGATCCGGGGGGTTGATGGCGAAGGGCGGTTCGGGCATCTACGGTCGGCAACGAAAAAAGCAGAAAGCAACATGGGGTAGATGTTGCGATGGGCATGTTCGACAGAACTCTGGAATACATAGACCATTTGCAGCATGCAGGCACCGCGGCTGCGGTCTGCGAGAGGCTGTTGGGCATCACTTCGAATTTCGGCCTGACGGCCTTGATGGCGGGAACCGTGCCGCAGCCGGGCACGCCGCGCGGCCAGCAGAAGGACCATGTGCTGCTTTGCGACTGGCCGGGCGAATGGCTGGAGCGCTACGTAGCGCGCAATTATGTCGACCACGATCCGGTCGTCAGCCACATGAAGCAGCTTCAGGCCCCGTTCCAGTGGCGGGAGGCCTCCCAGAACATCGTCATCGACAAAAGCAGCGACGAGGTCATGGGCGACGCCCGCGAGTTCAGGTTGCGCGACGGTCTCGCCTTCCCGCTGGTCACCCTCGAGGGTCAGATCGTCATGGTTTCGCTGGGCGGCGAATCGGTCGAGTTGTCCGAAGCCGAATTCGGCATCGTCTCGCTGGCGTCGACCTACGCCATCGGCCGCGCCATGCAGCTTCACACGATGGCCGGCAAGGTCATCGATCACATAGAATTGACGCCGCGCGAGCGCGAATGCCTGCAATGGGCCGCCGTCGGCAAGTCCGAATGGGAAATCTCCCAGATTCTGGGCATCTCGGAGCACACCTCCGAGAAACATCTACTCAACGCCAAAGGCAAACTGGGTGCTGCCAACCGGGTGCAGGCAGTCGCCGAGGCAATTAGGCGTGGCTATATTAGCTAGCCCGACGTGCCGGCCTAGAATTCCTGCTGGCGCGACCACGTGATATTTTCAGAAAAGCGCAGCCGAGTCTCTCTTTTGGGAGAGGGCTAATGATTTCTTAACGTCAAAAGCAAACTGAGCCCCACCACCATGTGCAGGCAGTCGCGGAGGCGATTAGGCGTGGTTATATTAGCCAGGTCGGCCGTGCTGGCCTAGAATTCTTGCCTACGCGATCGCGTAATATTTTCGGGAAAGCCCGGCCGTATCTTCCTCTTAAGCCCAGGAGACGGCTGATGCTTTTTGCCCTTACCACTCAGGAATTGATGGAACGTCCCGACCTTTGGGAAGCGGTCCATCGCCTGCGCTACAGGATCTTCGTCGAGGAGATGGGATGGACCGATCTCGATCGTCCGGACCAGCTCGAGATCGACCAGTTCGACCATGACGAGGCCGAACACCACCTCGTCATTCGCAATGGCGAACTTGCTGGCTACCAGCGAATGCTGCCGACCACTCGGCCGCATCTTCTGACCGACGTGCTGTCGGATCTCTGCGAGGGGCCGTCCCCCTCGGGACCGAATGTCTGGGAGCTGACCCGCTATGCCGTGGCTCCGGGTTTTCGCGACGGCAAGCGCGGGGTCTCGACGGTCGGCACCGAACTGATCGCCGGCTTCGTCGAATGGGGCCTGAAGCGCAACGTCAACCAGGTCATCATCGAGTTCGAGCCGATGTGGGTGCTGCGGGCGCTGCAGCTGCACTTCCTGGCAACGCCGCTCGGCTACCAGCGCACCTATGGCAACCAGCAGGTCGTGGCGACGCTGCTCACCTTCACCGAGCATACGCTCGATGTCGTGCGAGCCCGCCGCAACCATCACCTGCCGGTACTGAACCGGGGTTATCCCGGCCTGCTCGGCCTGAAGCAGGCTTCGTGATGGAGATCGCCATGAGCTTCCATCCCGAACCGGAACTGCGCGGCCACACGCTGATCGTCACGGTGTCCTCGCATGACGGAAGGCCGGTGCTCGACAGGCATGCCTATGCGAGCCTTGCCAGGACCCTGCACGAGGCGGCCGTCAATGACGATGTCCGCGTCGTCATGCTGCGCGGCCTTGCCGGCTGCTTTTGTCTCGGCGGCGACTTCTCGGAGTTCCTCGACGCCACCAAGCACCAGCAGCTGATCGCCGCCGTCACCGACATGTTCCGCATGTTGGCGACCTTCCCCAAGCCGGTGCTTGCCTGCGTCGACGGCGATGCCGTCGGCGTCGGCTGCACCATCCTGTTCCATTGCGACATGGTGATCGCTTCCCGGGGCAGCACCTTCAGGGTGCCGTTCGTCGATTTCGGCCTGGTGCCGGATGCGGCGACCAGCATTCTGGCGCCCCAGAAGCTCGGCTATGCCGGTGCTTTCCGCTTCTTCTGCCTGGGCGATACGCTCGGCGTCGAAGACGCCAGGGCGCTCGGCCTGGTCGGCGAGATCGTGACGCAAGGCAGCGCCGAGGAAGCGACGCTGGCGAGAGCGAAACAACTCGCCAAGAAGCCGGTGGCGGCATTGCTGCAGACGCGCAGCCTGCTCAAGGGCGATACGGACGTGTTGTGCGATCGTATCGACCACGAGATCACGCTGTTCCAGCAGGCGCTTCAGGATGACGCCACGCTGAAGCGGCTGCAGCGGATCGCCCGCCTCGCCGCCTGATCGGCCGGCATGAAAGTCTCAGCGCCGCGCGGCCGAAGGGCGCGCGGCGCTGTAATGCTTCGTTTGATGCATGTCGTTCGGCCAAGCCGCCGCGCACTTTGGGGCGACTTCATTAGTCCTCCAGGAAATCGGGGCCTTCGCCGATGATCTTCTTGTCGGGCTTGCCGACGGCATCGAGGTCACGGCCGTCATAGGGCAGCGACAGAAGGATACGCTGAATCACCGCAAGCCGGGCGCGGCGCTTATCGTTGGCGCGCACGATGATCCAGGGCGCGAACTCCTTATGCGTGCGTTCGATCATCTGGTCGCGTGCCTTGGTGTAGTCGTCCCATTTGCTGACGCCGGCGATATCGATCGGCGAGAACTTCCAGTTCTTAAGTGGCGACCAGCGGCGATCATGAAACCGTTCGAGCTGCGTCTCGCGGCCGATATTCAGCCAGAATTTGAAGAAATGGATGCCCTCATTGGAGATCATCCGCTCGAAATGCGGCGTCTCGTCGAGGAATTTCTCGTGCTGATCGGGCGTGCAGAACCCCATGACCGGCTCGACGCCGGCGCGGTTGTACCAGGAGCGGTCGAAGGTGACGAACTCCCCCGCGGTCGGAAAATGATCGACATAGCGCTGATAGTACCATTGCCCTGTCTCGGTCTCCGTCGGCTTGGTCAGTGCCACGTTGCGCGCCGTGCGCGGGTTCATGTACTGCCGCAGCACGAAGATCGTGCCGCCCTTGCCGGCGGCGTCGCGTCCTTCGAAAAGCGCCATGACGCGATTGCCGGCCGCCTGCAACCAGGCCTGGGCCTTGACCAGTTCGATCTGCAGCCGCTCGAGCTCCTTTTCGTAGTCCTCGCCTTTCATCTTCTTGTCGTAAGGATAGCCACCGGCGGCCAGCTTGTTGTCCTCGATCCAGTCCGGAAGCGCCGGATTGTCGATGTCGAACTCGCGCTCCTTGCCGCCGATCTTGATCTTGATCGGTTCCGTGGCAGGCACCGCCTCAGCCGCTTCCTTGGCTTTTTTCATCCAGACGAACCTTTCCAGTTTACGGACTCATGCTATGGAGCCTGTGCAGCGTAGCGCCCATCCGGGCGCAAAGACGCTGTGGCATTTTGATTTTGCGCATGAACCTTCGCGAAAATCGATCCTGATTTTCAGGGCCTCATGCGCCAGGCCAGTCCAGCGAGCCGCTGACCGGTCGACGGGATGCGGGGTAGCGCGGGCCGATGGCAGAGACGAGCGCGGGGCAAGAGAGCAAGGGGCAAGCCTTGGCGACGCGGCTTTGGCGCAACCGCTGGCTGCTTGCCGCGGGCGTTGTCGCGGTCTTTGCCGTCTATTATTTCGCCGGCGCCTCCGGCTATGCGCTGCTGCTGGCGTTGGCTCTGCTAGCGGCCGCGGCAATGCTGCCCGCCGACGCCGAGCGCCAATCGGCCGATGCCGCGGCCGCGATCGAGGCCAGCGCGCTGCAGCGGCTTTCCGGCGAGTATCTGGCGGCCGCTGTCGCCGATCCGCTGATCATCTTCGACCATTCCGCCGCCATGGTCCACGCCAATGCGGCCGCGTTCGCGGCCTTTGGCGGACTGGCGCCCGGCATGTCGCTGGCGCTGAAGTTTCGCGCGCCGGAAATGCAGGCGCTGCTGGACGGCATTCTGTCGGGGGAGGTCGCCTCGGATGCCGTCGATTACACCGAAAAGCTGCCGGTGGAGCGGACATACCGGGTTAGCGCGTCCACGGTCGGCCATGCCACCGGCCTCTATGTGCTGGTGTTCAAGGATCAGAGCGAAACGCGCCGCATCGATCGCATGCGGGCCGACTTTATCGCCAATGCCAGCCATGAGCTGCGCACGCCGCTCGCCTCGATCGCCGGCTTCATCGAGACGCTGCGCGGGCCGGCCCGCAATGATCCGGCGGCGCGCGACCAGTTCCTCCAGATCATGCAGAACCAGACCGGCCGCATGGCCCGCCTGATCGATGATCTGCTCTCGCTGTCGCGGCTGGAGATGAAGCCCTATCTGAAGCCGGGCACGGAGGTCGATCTTCGCCAGACGATCGACAGCGTTATCGATTCGCTCGGGCCGCTGGCCGCGGAGAACGGCATCGTCGTCGAGCGGGAGTTCGCCAATGGGCGGCTTGTCGTTCCCGGCGACCGCGACGAACTGTTCCAGGTTTTCGAGAATCTCCTGGAGAATGCCTGCAAATACGGCCAGTCAGGAGGGCACGTCACTGTATCGGTTGCCGCCGGCGAGGACGCCCAGCAGCCGGGCTTCGATGTCACGATCAGGGATTATGGTCCCGGCATCGCCGAAGAGCATATCCCGCGCATCACAGAGCGTTTCTACCGCGTCGATGTCGAAAACAGTCGCACTCAGAAAGGCACCGGCCTTGGCCTTTCGATCGTCAAGCATATATTGACCCGTCATAACGCAAGACTGTCCATCAAGTCGGAAGTCGGCAAGGGCGCGGCGTTCACGGTTCATTTGCCGGCTCGCTGATCGTCTACCGGTTGCCAACCGATATTTTCTTCTTTCTGTCATGCGGTTCGCGTATCAGCGACAGATTGAGGGAACGCACCAGCCGGCACAAACCGGGAAGGCATGTCCATGCAGTCCGTCCACATCGCCAGTGCCTATGATGAAGAACTGAAGTTCCTGTCGAAGCGCATCGCCGCGATGGGCGGCCACGCCGAGCGCATGGTCGAACAGGCGGTCGCGGCGCTGGTCAATGCCGATCCGGGCCTCGCCCAGAAAGTCATCCAGGATGATCTGGTCCTCGATGAAGGACAGCGCGAGATCGACGACAAAGCCATCATCATCATCGCCAGGCGCCAGCCGATGGCAACGGATCTGCGCGAGATCGTCGGCGCCATCCGCATCTCGGCCGACATCGAACGCGTTGGCGACCTCGGCAAGAACGTCGCCAAGCGTGTTGCCTCGGTCGACGGCCGCCAGCCGAACAGTCTTTTCCGCGGTCTGGAGGCCCTTGCCAACCTGGCGCTGACGCAGCTCAAGGAAGTGCTGGACGTCTACGCCTCGCGCTCGGTCGAGAGGATCGGCTTCGTGCGCGACCGCGACGACCAGATCGACGCCATGTACACCTCGCTGTTCCGCGAGCTTTTGACCTACATGATGGAAGATCCGCGCAACATCACACCCTGCACGCATCTTCTGTTTTGCGCCAAGAATATCGAGCGTATCGGCGACCATGCGACCAACATCGCCGAGACCATCTATTATATCGTCACTGGCGACCAGATGCCCGCCGACCGGCCGAAGGGTGACAAGACCGACCAGGTAGTGCTTCCGGGCACCGTACCGGCTAAGTGAATTCAGGCCCCTCGAACGATTTTGCAATTTAGGCTAAGCTCCCCCGGGCGCGGCGATCCGCCAGGCGCTGTCGCGGGAGGTTGCGATGGAACAACTTCGAAACCTGACCCCGGCCTCAACGTCGGGCATCATAGCGTCCAGCGTCTATTCGGGCGGCGAGCGCGTCGCCGACATCGCGATCGAACAGGCCGGCGAATGGGCGGCAAAGCCCGGCCATGTCGTGTGGATCGGCCTGCTCGAGCCCGATCGCAACCTTTTGCTCAGGGTGCAGGCGCAGTTTCACTTGCATGACCTGGCGATCGACGATGCCGAGCATCCGCATGCGCGCCCGAAGATCGAGCAGTATGGCGATGCCCTCTTCATCGTCGCCCGCACCGCGCAATTGATCGACGGCCGCGTCACTTTCGGCGAAACCCATCTGTTCGTCGGCACCGGCTACATCGTCAGCGTTCGCCACGGCCCGTCGACCTCCTACGCCGCCGTGCGCCAACATTGGGAAAGCTGCCCGCACTCGCTCGCCAAGGGCGAGGATTTCGTCCTCTACGCCATCCTCGATTTCATCGTCGACAACTACATGCCGGTGCTGGAGCAGATCGAGGACGAGGTCGAGGCGATCGAGGACAAGGTGCTTTTGAAGCCGATGACCGGCTCCGATATCGAGCGCCTCTATATGTTGCGCCGCGATCTGCTGCGGTTGCGCAATGCGGCCTTGCCGCTGGTAGAGGTCTGCCGTCGGCTGACCAGCGCCGAGCTGCCGCAGATTCATGCCGCAATGCATCCGCTGTTTCGCGACGTGACCGACCACATCCGCACCGTCCAGGAAAAGATCGACAGCCTGCGCGAGGTGCTGGCCTTCGCTTTCGAAGCCAGTCTCCTGGTGGGACAAAGCCAGGAAACCGCCATCTCCAAGAAGCTCGCCTCATGGGCCGCCATTCTGGCGGTGCCTACGGCCTTCGCCGGCATCTACGGCATGAACTTCTCCGACATGCCGGAACTGAAGATGGAATATGGCTACCCGACCGTGCTCGCGACGATCGCGCTGATCTGCGCGTTCCTGTATTGGCGGTTCAAGAAGAATGGATGGCTTTGAAAAAGCGAATAGCAAATAGGGAGTAGCGAATAGGGAAAACAAAAACGGCTTGCTCCCTGTTACGGAAACCAAGCCGTTCCATTCGCTATTCGCTATTCGCTATTCGCTATTCGCTATTCGCTATTCGCTATTCGCTATTCGCTATTCGCTATTCGCTATTCGCTATTCGCTATTCGCTATTCGCTATTCGCTATTCGCTATCAGCGAGCGCGGCGCCGCTCCCCCGCCGGCTGAAAAGCCACGCGGGAGTGGTATTTGCAATAAGGCCCGGTCTCGGCGGAATCGTTGCCGCAGAAGCTGAAATCTTCCGACAGCGGGTCGCCGTTCGGCCACTTGCAGGTGCGCTCCGTCAATTCGACGAGTTGCAGGTGCCGAGAAATCGGCACGACGACGTTCTCGACCGGGCGGATGTAATGACGCGCCACGGGTTCGGCGTCGAATTGTATCTGCAGCGCCGTTGCGCCGACGGAAGCTGTCACATGGCGCGAGGCGCTCGCGGCGCGAGCCACCGATTTCTGCATCGAGGCGCCCTGCACCGTCTTCTTCTGTCGCGCCGGGGCAGCCGTCGCGCGGCCGCGGCCCGACAGCTTCAAGCGATGCACCTTGCCGATGACGGCGTTGCGGCTCACTCCGCCCAGCTGTGCGGCAATCTGGCTGGCGCTCAGGCCCTCCGACCACAATTTCCTGAGAAGTTCGACCCGCTCGTCAGTCCAGTTCATGAGACCGCGCTCCTGCTGAGGCGTACGGCAGTCAGAATCCTTTCCCGACCCGGCTCCCGCCGGGCAAACAACACCACATATACCGGGTGATTAGGTCCGCCGCACGAAATCTAGTTATTTCTCTACTACAATTACCTCACGCGCTGACTCGGTGACAAGAGTCCCCAGGGCAACACGATTCGGTTTTTTCGGTTTTCCCCAACTTGCCGGGCTACTGATGAGCCGGCGTGGCGTCAGGGGCTTGCCGCGCGCTTCTGCGCGACGTTTTCGTTGACTTCATGGCCGAAAAACAGGATAAGCCGCAAAGGCCGCCGCATTGGCGGCTTTTTTGATTTCCGGTTCCGGAGACGCATATAATGAGCGGTTCGGCGCTTTACGAGACCTTTGCTCGCGCACCCCTGGCTTTCGACCGTGGGGAGGGGGCTTGGCTGTTCACTGACAAGGGCGAGCGATATCTCGACTTCGCCGGCGGCATCGCGGTGAATTCGCTGGGCCACAGCCATCCGCACCTGGTCGCCGCGCTTACCGAACAGGCCGCCAAGCTCTGGCACGTCTCCAACCTCTACGAGATCCCGGAACAGCGCCGGCTGGGCGAACGGCTGGTCGACGCCACCTTCGCCGACAAGGTGTTCTTCACCAATTCGGGTGCCGAGGCCCTGGAATGCGCCATCAAGACGGCCAGGCGCTATCATTTCGTCAAGGGCCATCCCGAGCGTTTTCGCATCATCACTTTCGAGGGCGCCTTCCACGGCCGCACGCTGGCGACGATCGCCGCCGGCGGCCAGTACAAATATCTCGAAGGCTTCGGCCCGAAGGTCGAAGGCTTCGACCAGGTGGCTTTCGACGACATCGACGCCGCCGAAAAGGCGATCACGCCGGAGACTGCGGCGATCCTGATCGAGCCTGTGCAGGGCGAGGGCGGCATCCGCCCGGTGCCGACGCAATCGCTGAAGCGGCTGCGCCAGCTTTGCGACCAGCATGGCCTGCTTTTGATCTTCGACGAGGTCCAGTGCGGCATCGGTCGTACCGGCAAGCTGTTCGCGCATGAATGGACAGGCGTCATGCCCGACCTGATGGCGATCGCCAAGGGCATCGGCGGCGGCTTCCCGATGGGCGCCTGCCTTGCCACCGACGAGGCTGCGACCGGCATGACCGCCGGCGTGCACGGCACCACCTTCGGCGGCAATCCGCTGGCGATGGCGGTCGGCAATGCCGTGCTCGACGTCGTGCTGGAGGAAGGTTTCCTCGAGGAGGTGCAACGCAAGGCGCTGCTGTTGAAGCAAGGCCTTGCTGCGGTCGCCGACGAATTTCCCGATGTCATCGAAGGCATCAGGGGAACCGGCCTGATGCTCGGCCTGAAATGCGCCATGCCCAACACCAAGGTGAACATGGCGCTGCGCGACCAGCACCTGCTTGCCGTGCCGGCGGGCGACAACGTCATCCGTCTCCTGCCGCCGCTCACCGTGACCGACGAGGAGATCGGCGAGGCGCTGGAGCGCATCCGCGGCGGCGCCAAGGGCCTCACCGACGCGATAGCGGCCGAAGCCGCGAAATAATTTCTGGAAACCTGCCGATGAGTGTTCGCCACTTCACCGATCTATCCGCCGTTTCCGCGGGGGACCTGCGCATCATGCTGGACGACGCGGTGGCGCGAAAGACCAGGCTGAAGGCAGGTGAGCGTTCAAAACCGCTCGATGGCAAGGTGCTGGCCATGATCTTCGACAAGCCGTCGACGCGCACGCGCGTATCCTTCGACGTCGGCATGCGCCAGCTCGGCGGCGAGACCATCATGCTGACCGGCACCGAGATGCAGCTCGGCCGCTCGGAGACCATCGCCGACACGGCAAAAGTGCTGTCGCGCTATGTCGATGCCATCATGATCCGCACCACCTCGCATGAGCGGCTGATCGAGCTGACCGAGAACGCCTCGGTTCCGGTCATCAACGGGCTGACCGACGACACGCATCCCTGCCAGCTTATGGCCGACATCATGACCTATGAGGAACATCGCGGCCCGGTGGCCGGCAAGACCTTCGCCTGGACCGGTGACGGCAACAATGTGCTGCATTCGCTTCTCGAAGCCTCGGCGCGGTTCCGTTTCAACTTGAATGTCGCGGTGCCGGAAGGCAGCGAGCCTTTCGAGAAATATGTCGACTGGTCGAAGGTCAATGGCGGCAAGGTCCGGTTTTCCAGGTCCGCAGAAGAAGCCGTCGACCAAGCCGACTGCATCGTCACCGACAGCTGGGTCTCGATGGGCCAGGAGCACCGCGCCCGCGGCCACAACGTCTTCCTGCCCTATCAGGTCAACGCGGCGCTGATGGCCAAGGCGAAGCCCGACGCTTTGTTCATGCACTGCCTGCCGGCGCATCGCGGCGAGGAGGTCACTGACGAGGTGATCGACGGACCGCATTCGGTGGTCTTCGACGAGGCCGAGAACCGGCTGCACGCCCAGAAGGCGGTGCTGGCCTGGTGCCTCGGCGTTTGATCCGAAGCGACTGGCACGGGGATATGTCGACTTGATCCGGGGATATGTGATGCCTATTTGCGGGCCATCACGTAAATTGAACGCGCTTCGACGCATGCGGCTCACCGGCCGGCATGGCCGCGCTCCGGAGTATTGTCATGTTGGAAACCCATACCTTGGCTGAGCATCAACCCAAACTCGGTGAATTCGGCTTCGCCGGCGACGACCATGTCGTGCCTTACGAGGTGGCGCCGCTCGACGTGCGTGGCCGCACCGTGCAGCTGGGGCCGATGCTCGACGCCATTTTGAGCCGCCACGATTATCCCGAGCCGGTCGCCCGCCTGCTGGCGGAAGCCTGCGTGCTCACCGTCCTGCTCGGCACGTCGCTGAAATTCGAGGGCAAGTTCATCCTGCAGACTCGCACCGACGGTCCGGTCGACATGCTGGTGGCTGATTTCACCACGCCGCATGCGCTGCGCGCCTATGCGCGCTTCGATGCCGACCGGCTGCAGGCGCTGATCGCCGCCGGCGAGACCTCGCAGCAGACCCTGCTTGGCAATGGCGTGCTGGCTTTAACCATCGACCAGGGCGCGCATACGCAGCGCTATCAGGGCATCGTCCAGCTCGACGGCACTTCGCTGGAAGATGCCGCGCGCACCTATTTCCGGCAGTCGGAGCAGATCCCGACCGAGATCAAGATGTCGGTCGCCAAGCTGGTCACGCCCGGCCCGGCCGGCGCACGCGAGCAGTGGCGCGCCGGCGGCATCCTGGCGCAGTTCCTGCCGCAGGCGCCGGAGCGCATGCGTATTCCCGATATTTCGGGCGGCGACGGCGATCACCGCGAGGTGGCCGACCATCCGGCCGACAATTCTTGGCAGGAATTGCTGGCGCTGCTCGGCACGATCGAGCCAACCGAGCTGATCGATCCGACGGTGGGCGCCGAGCGCCTGCTCTACCGGCTGTTCCACGAACATGGCGTGCGCGTTTTCCGCGGCGTGCCGGTCGCCGACCAGTGTTCCTGCTCGCGCGACAAGATCCGCGGCATCCTCGAAGGCTTCTCGGCTGAGGAGATCAAGGACTCGACCGAGGACGGCGGCATCCATGTCGCCTGCGAGTTCTGCTCGACGCAATACGACTTCGACCCGGCGGAATTCGCTGCGAATTAAGGCCTTCCTTCTCCCCGTCACAATACATAGTGACGGGGAGAAAAAGGCTAATCGCCAAAGTCTTAGTTCACCGTGCGCCTGGTTCCCGGCATGTCGAGCGAGAAGGCGGGGATGGCGATATCGAACGTCTCGCCGCGGCCGTTGCGCATGGTGTAGTGGCCGACCATGATGCCCGACGGCGTCGAGAGCGGGCAGCCCGAGGTGTATTGATAGCTGTCACCGGGGTTGAGTTCCGGCTGGTCGCCGACGACGCCTGCGCCGCGCACCTCCTCGACACGGCCCCGACCATCGGTGATGTGCCAGTAGCGCGACAAAAGCTGCACGAATTCGTCGGAGCGGTTGTCGATCGTTACCTGATAGCCCCAGACATAGCGGTTCTCGGACGGATCGGAGCGGTCCTCCAGATAGAAGGGCCTGACTAGCACTTCGATGTTGCGCGTCACGGCGCGATACATGAGCCACTCCGGTTGCCACCGCGGAACATTCGTCACGCTCCGCTCTTAAGTAGGCGAAGCGCCGACCATCCTGCCCGCCTTTAAGCGCAGGTGCCGAAAAACAATGTCATTTAAGTGACACATGACAATGTTGGTGTGCACGAACCGTGCCGGGCGACTCAGGCGCTCCGTCGAGTGATGAAACGGCTGCATACGGCCTCTCGGGAGTGACCAGATCTCGATGGAACTGACTATCGCAGCCGCGCTCGCTTCGTCAGCCCTTCTGCTTTCCAATCTCACCAGCATCCTGCTCGCTTCGTCGCGGCTGGAACGGCGGCATGTCATCGCGCCACCGGCCGGCGGGCAGCCGCCGGTCTCGATCATCGTTCCGTCGCGCGGCGTCGAGCCGTTCACGCAAGAGACCTTGCAGCGCGCCTTCTCGCTCGACTGGCCGCGCTATGAGCTGATCTTCTGCGTCGCGCATGCCGAAGACGCGGTGGTCAAGCTTATCAATGCGGCGATCGCGCGCCACCCGAAGGTTCCGGCGCGGCTTCTGATCGGCGACGATCGCATCAGCGCCAATCCTAAGCTCAATAACTGCGTCAAGGGTTGGCAGGCGGCGCGGCACGATTGGGTGATTCTGGCCGATTCCAACGTGCTGATGCCGAGGGACTATGTCGAGCATCTGATGGCGGCCTGGCGGCCGGATACCGGCCTCGTCTGCTCGACGCCGATCGGCTCGCGGCCGGACGGTTTTTGGGCCGAGGTCGAATGCGCCTTCCTCAACACGCTGCAGGCGCGCTGGCAGTATACCGGCGAAGCGCTTGGCCTCGGCTTCGCCCAAGGCAAGAGCATGCTGTGGAACAAGCCGATGCTCGATGCCAATGGCGGTATTCAAGCTTTAGGCGCCGAGATCGCCGAGGACGCGGCCGCCACCAAGCTGGTCAACAGCCTGGGCCTGCGCGTCAATCTCGTCGCCTCGCCCTTCGAGCAGCCGCTCGGCCAGCGCACGCTCGCCGAGATCTGGTCGCGCCAGACGCGCTGGGCGCGGCTGCGCCGGGTCACTTTCCCGCTGTTCTTCGCGCCGGAGATCCTGACGGGCGCCGCGATGCCGCTGCTGCTGGCGCTCATTGCCGCGGCAAGCGCCGGAATCAGCCTGCCCACAACGGCTTTGTGCGTGCTGGCAATCGCCTATCTGCCGGAATGCCTGCTGGCCTCGGTCAAGGGCTGGTATCTGTCGCCGCGCAGCATCACCGCGATGATCGTGCGCGACGCGATGCTGCCCGCGATCTGGGCGCGCGGCTGGTTCGGCGGCGCCGTCGAATGGCGCGGCAATGCCATGACCATCCGCACCAAGGCGATGACCGAACTGAAAGAGCTCGCCTAAAGTTCTGTTGTCGCGGCGCCGCCGCGTCAGGTCCTATTGGGCCGCTTTTAGCGCCTGTTCCAGGTCCTCCAGCAGATCGTCGGTATCCTCCAGACCGACGGAGAGCCTGAGCGTACCGGGTCCAATGCCGAGTTCGGCGCGCGCCTCGTCGCTCAGGTTCTTGTGCGTCGTCGTCGCCGGATGAGTGATCAGGCTCTTGGCGTCGCCGAGATTGTTGGAGATCAGCACGATATCGAGCGCGTTCTGCAAGGCGAAGGCCGCCTGCTTGCCGCCCTTGACGTCGAGGCAGATCAGCGTCGAGCCGCCCGACATCTGCTTTTTCACGATATCCGCCTGCGGGTGGTCGGCCCGGCCCGGATAGATGAGGCGGGCGATCTCCGATCGGCCGGCCAGGAAGTCCGCGATCTTGCCGGCGCTCTCGGTCTGCTGGCGCACGCGCAGCGGCAGCGTCTCCAGGCCTTTCAGCAGCGTCCAGGCATTGAAGGGCGACAGGCTCGGTCCGGTGTGGCGGAAATAGTCGTGCAGGTTCTCGTCGATCCACTTCTTATCGGACAAGATGACGCCGCCGAGGCAGCGGCCCTGGCCATCTATATGCTTGGTCGCCGAATAGACGACGATATGGGCGCCGAGCTGCAAGGGCTTCTGCTGCAAGGGCGTGGCAAAGACATTGTCGACGATCAGCCTGGCGCCGATGGAATTGGCTAAAGCGGCAACCGCGGCGATATCCACCACTTCCAGCGTCGGATTGGTCGGGCTTTCCAGGAAGAACAGCTTGGTGTTCGGCCTTATCGCCTTTTCCCAATTGGCGATGTCGGTGCCGTCGACCAGCGTGGCCTCGATGCCGTAGCGCGGCGCCAGCGTCTCGACCACCCAGCGACATGAACCGAACAGCGCGCGCGCCGCCACGATATGGTCGCCGGCCTTGGCACTGCACAGCAATGCGGCGGAGACAGCCGCCATGCCGGAAGCGGTGGCGCGGGCGTCCTCGGCCTCTTCGAGCGCGCACATGCGCTTTTCGAACATATCGACGGTCGGGTTGGCGTAGCGCGAATAGATGAAGCCCGGCTCTTCGCCCTTGAAACGGGCCTCCGCAGCCTGCGCCGTCTCATAGACATAGCCCTGCGTCAGGTACATCGCCTCGGAGGTTTCACCGAAGCCGGAACGCAGGGTTCCGCCATGCACGAGTGCGGTCTGAGGCTTCCAGTTGCGCTTCTTTGTCATTGCTCTACTTCCAGACACAAAAAAACCGGCCGCGAAAGTCGCAACCGGTCCATACGGCCTTGCGGCCGGACGGTCCTTTAGCGACTTGTTTAACGTGGCTGCAAGCCGACCGGCCAAATCACCACGGGATAACGACCCTTTAGACCCGCGCCGCGCTTGCGTCAATTGCCGGCTTCATTAAGAGGTTTGTACCAGCAGAGCGGAGTAAGACTTTGCGGCAGACAGGCATTCTTCCCGACCAGGATATTTCCGCGCTGTTCCAGTCCGGTGCGCTGAAGTCGCCGCGCGCGCTGGACACCAACCAGATCCAACCGGCCAGCCTTGACTTGAGGCTCGGCGACACGGCGTTTCGCGTGCGCGCCTCCTTCCTGCCCGGACCCGACCATCTGGTCGCCGACAAGCTCGAGCGGCTGAAGCTGCACGAGATCGACCTCACCGAGGGCTCGGTGCTGGAAACGGGCTGCGTCTACATCGTGCCGTTGCTCGAAAGCCTGGCATTGCCGGCCGAGGTTTCAGCCTCGGCCAATCCGAAGAGCTCGACCGGACGGCTGGACATTTTCACGCGCGTCATGACCGATCGTGGCCACGAGTTCGACAAGATCGCCGCCGGCTATCACGGGCCGCTCTATCTCGAAGTCAGCCCGCGCACTTTCCCGATCGTCATGCGCGCCGGTTCGCGGCTGTCGCAGATTCGTTTCCGCACCGGCAATGCGGTGCTGTCGGAAAGCGAGCTGCGTGACCTTCACCGCGCCGAGATGCTTGTCGCCACCGAGCCGCCCAATATTTCCGGCGGCGGCATCGCGCTTTCCATCGACCTCGACGGCGACAAGGACGGCCTGGTCGGCTATCGCGGCAAGCACCACACCGGCCTGGTCGACGTCGACAAGCGCGCCGCCCAGGATGTCGTCGATTTCTGGGAGCCGCTCTACAAGAGCGGCGCCGGCGAGCTGGTCCTTGATCCCGACGAATTCTACATCCTGGTCTCGCGCGAGGCGGTGCACGTGCCGCCGCTCTACGCCGCCGAGATGACGCCGTTCGATCCTTTGGTCGGCGAATTCCGCGTCCACTATGCCGGCTTCTTCGACCCGGGCTTCGGCCATTCCGCCGCCGGCGGCAGCGGCAGCCGGGCGGTGCTTGAAGTGCGCAGCCACGAGGTGCCGTTCATCCTCGACCACGGCCAGATCGTCGGCCGTCTTATCTACGAGCACATGCTGAAGCGGCCGCAGGCGCTTTACGGCACCGATCTGGGATCGAACTACCAGGCGCAAGGGCTCAAGCTCTCCAAGCATTTCCGCGCCGCACGGTGAGGTCTGATCTGCCAATCTCCCCCCTCGTGGGGGAGATGCCCGGCAGGGCAGAGGGGGGCGCGAAGGATTTTGGCCGTTGTGTCTGAAATAGATGAAGACTTCCGAAATTCGAGCTTGAGGGAGTTGAGAGGTCGGCGGGACAGCGCCCCCCTCTGGCCTGCCGGCCATCTCCCCCACAAGTGGGGAGATCGCCCTTCCCTATAGCGCCTTCACCGCCACCTTCACCGGCTTTTCGATCTCCAGCGGGTTGCGCAGCGGCAGGCCGAAATCCTGCGCCTCGATCTCGAAAGTATCGCCGGCCTCGGTCCTGATGCCGTCGGCGAAGGACAATGTCGCGGTGCCGAACATATGCACGTGCACGTCGCCCGGCTGGCGGAACGCCGAATATTTGAAATGGTGATGCTCGAGATTGGCGATGGTGTGCGACATGTTTGCTTCGCCTGAGAGAAATGGCTTTTCCCACAAAAGCTTGCCGTCGCGCCAGATGCGCGATGCGCCGCGGATGTCGGCGGGCAGGTCGCCGATCAGGATCTCGGGGCCGAACGAGGCGTTGCGCAGCTTGGAATGGGCAAGGAACAGATAGTTCACCCGCTCCGTGACGTGATCCGAGAACTCGTTGGACAGCGTGAAGCCGACCCGGAACGGCGCGCCGTCATCACCGATCACATAGATGCCGGCGATCTCCGGCTCCTCGCCGCCATCCTGCGCGAAGGCCGGCGACATCAACGGCGCGCCGGGCGCCACCGCCATCGTGCCGTTGCCCTTGTAGAACCATTCCGGCTGCACGCCGACCTGGCCCTTGGCCGGCTTGCCGCCTTCTAGACCCATGCGGAACATCTTCATGGAATCGGTGAGTTGCTCCTCGCCGTCATTGAGCTTCCTGTGCATGGAATCGCGCGTTGCCGCGGAGCCGAGATGCGTGAGGCCGGTGCCGGTGAGATGCAGATGCGCCGGATCGGGATGATTGATCGGCGAAACCAGCCTGCCCCTCTTATAGGCGGCATCGAGATCGACCGCTTCGCCGTAGCCCTTGCGCTCGATCAGCGCTTCGAGCCCGGTGCCGGTGCGCGCGGCCTCCATCGCCAGGGAATAGACGCTGCGCGCGCCGTTGATGACCCTGGTCTTGCCGCCGCCGTTGCGGGCGACGACGCGGATCGTCTCGGCGTCGTCGAGGATCTGGGAGATCAGCATGTTGAACCCTCTCTCATCTTGCCTTGTTGCGCGCGGGCAAACCCTACCCGGCGCGGCGCGGAGAAATCCGCGCCACGGTTGAAACTCTTCGTCCGGATTGCGCTCGCAAGCCTGGTCCTTGCCTGGACTTCTTGGCGCCGACGGGTTTGCCGGCAGCTTCGCGATCTAGAACCCGTATGCCTCCTGAACCTCGCTTGCGGCTTGGATTTGTTTTTACGCAATTCCGGACGGAAAACCGCTGCGCACTTTTCCTGGAATTGCTCTAAGCCTTGTTCTTGTTGTAGACGTCGAAGATGACGGCGCCGAGCAGCACGAGGCCTTTGACCACCTGCTGCCAGTCGACATTGACGCCCATGATCGACATGCCGTTGTTCATCACGCCCATGATGAAGCCGCCAACCACGGCGCCGATCACCTGTCCGACGCCGCCCATTGCCGAGGCGCCCCCGATGAAGACGGCAGCGATGACGTCGAGCTCGCTGCCGAGACCGGCGGCCGGCACGGCCTGGCCGAGGCGCGCCGCGATGATCAGGCCGCCCAGCGCCGACAGCACGCCCATATTGATGAAGACCATCAGCGTCAGCCTCGCGGTGTTGATGCCCGAAAGCTGTGCGGCCTTGGCGTTGCCGCCCATGGCGTAGATGCGGCGGCCGATGGTCATGCGCTTGGTGACGAAGACGAACAGCGAGATCAGCACGCCCATTACCAGAAGCACGACCGGCAGGCCCCGGTAGCTCGCGAACTGGAAGACCAGGAACAGCGCCAGCGCGCTGCCCACCAGCGTCTTGACGACGAACAGCGGGAAGGGCTCAGCTTCATAACCATGACGCTCGCGCTTGCGCCGCGTCCTGAAGCCGAAATAGGCGTAGGCGAGCACCGCGATCAGGCCGAGCACGACCGTCGTCATATGCAGCGTCAAGCCGCTGCCGAGGATGGTCTTGCCGGCGGCATTCACCGTCGGCGGGATCAGTACGAGCGGGCCGATGACGTCCGGAATGAAGCCGGAGCTCAGCGCCTTGAAGCCATCGGGAAGCGGGCCGACCGAGGAGCCGCCGCCGAGCAATGCCTGACAGATGCCGCGAAAGATCAGCATGCCCGCCAGCGTCACGATGAAGCTCGGTATCCGGTGATAGGCGATCCAATAGCCTTGCGCGGCGCCGATAAGTCCGCCGACGATCAGGCATATGATCGAGACCACCAGCGGATTGCTGAATATCCCCAGCGGCCAGATCACCATCATCATCGCGGCAAGAGCGCCGATGAAGCCCGCGACCGACCCGACGCTGAGGTCGATATAGCCGGAAACGATGACCAGCAGCATGCCGAGCGCCATCACGATGATGAACGAGTTCTGCTGCACCAGATTGCTGAGGTTGACCGGTTTGAACAGCGTTCCCGACGTCGTGTACTGGAAGAACAGCATGATGACGATCAGCGCGATGATCAGGCCGTATTCGCGCAGGTTCGTCGTCAGCGCCGAGACGGCGACGCGCGGGCCTTGCTTGATGTCCTCGGCGACGCCGCTTTGCGGTGCGGGAGCGCTGTCTGTGCTCATGATGCTTTTCCTTCTCCCCGAACGATGGCGCGCATGATTTTTTCCTGGCTGGCGTCGCTTGCCGCCATTTCGCCGACCATACGCCCTTCGTTCATCACATAGATGCGGTCGGAGATACCGAGCAATTCAGGCATTTCCGACGAGATGACGATGATCGCTTTGCCCTCGGCGGCTAGGCGCGCGATGATCGTATAGATTTCGTACTTGGCGCCGACGTCAATGCCGCGCGTCGGCTCGTCGAGGATCAAGACTTCCGGATCGGCGAACAGCCATTTCGACAGCACCACCTTCTGCTGGTTGCCGCCCGAAAGGTTGCCGGTCAGCTGATAGACGCTGGAAGCGCGGATGTTGGTCTTCTTGCGATAGTCGTTGGCGACGCTCATCTCGCGCATGTCGTCGATGACGCCGCGGCTGGAAACGCCGCCCAGGTTGGCTAAAGTCACATTGTGCTTGATGTGGTCGATGAGGTTGAGGCCGTAGGTCTTGCGGTCCTCGGTGACATAGGCGATGCGGTTGTCCACCGCCTTGCTCACCGATGAGAGGTCGATAGGCTTACCACGCAGCGACACCTCTCCGGTGATATGCCGGCCGTAGGAGCGGCCGAACAGGCTCATCGCGAATTCGGTGCGGCCGGCGCCCATCAGTCCGGCGATGCCGACCACCTCGCCCCTGCGCACGTTGAGGTTGATGTTCTTGATCACCTGCCGCTCGGCATGGATCGGGTGATAGACCGACCAGTTCTTGACCTCGAAGATGACGTCGCCGATCTGCGGCTCGCGCGGCGGGTAGCGATCATCGAGCGAGCGGCCGACCATCGAAGTGATGATCCGGTCCTCGCTGATGTCCTTCCTCGGCAGCGTCTCGATGGTGCGCCCGTCGCGGATCACCGTCACCTTGTCGGCGACACGGTTCACCTCGTTGAGTTTGTGCGAGATCAGGATCGAGGTCATGCCCTGGCGCTTGAATTCGAGCAGAAGATCGAGCAGCGCCTGGCTGTCCTTTTCGCTGAGCGACGCCGTCGGCTCGTCGAGGATCAGCAGCTTCACTTCCTTGCTGAGTGCCTTGGCGATCTCGACCAGCTGCTGCTTGCCGACGCCGATATTGGTGATCAGCGTCTTGGGATCTTCCTTCAACCCGACCTTCTTGAGCAGTGCGCCGGTGCGCTTCTCGTTGGCGTTCCAGTCGATGACGCCGTAGGTGGCGTGCTCGTTGCCGAGGAAGATGTTTTCCGCAATCGACAGCATCGGCACCAGGGCAAGCTCCTGGTGGATGATGACGATGCCGATATGCTCGCTGTCGTGAATGCCTTTGAAATTGCATTCCTGGCCGCGGAAGATGATCTGGCCTTCATAGGTACCGGATGGATAGACGCCCGACAGCACCTTCATCAGCGTCGACTTGCCTGCGCCGTTCTCGCCGACGACGGCGTGGATTTCACCTTCTTCGACGCTGAGATTGACGTTCGACAACGCCTTCACACCGGGGAACGTCTTGGTGATGTCGCGCATCTCCAAAATCGTCGAGGCCATCAGGTTCTGCTCCTTGGCGCATGGCTTCCAAATCGGCATCGATCTCGGAAGGGGGGCATGCGCGAAATCAACATACTGCGGCGCACGGCGCTGCAGAAGCCGGCAAAGACAATACCGGGGTCGCTTGTGAACGAAAAGGGGCCCTGCGTCGCGCAGGACCCCTTCCTTTGAGGCTGGATTACTTCAGGTCCGCAGCCTTGATGTAGCCGGAGTCGACGACCTGCGCCTGGTAGTTCGACTTGTCGACCTCATGCGGCGTCAACAGGATCGAGGGAACCACCTTGACGTCGTTGTTGTAGGTCTTTTCGTCGAGGCCGTCCGGCTTGCCGCCGGAGAGCACCTTGTCGACCAGCTGCACGGTGGCCTTGGCCAGTTCGCGGGTGTCCTTGAACACCGTCGAATACTGCTCGCCCGAGATGATCAGCTTGACCGAGGCGGTCTCGGCGTCCTGACCGGTCACGATCGGCCAGGGCTGTGCGTCGGTGCCGTAGCCGACGGCACGCAGCGAGGCGGTGATGCCGCGCGACAGGCCGTCATAGGGCGACAGAACGCCATCGACGCGGCTGCCGTCCGAGTAGTTGGCCGAGAGCAAATTGTCCATACGGGCCTGGGCGGTGGCGGCGAGCCAGCGCAGCGTGCCGACCTTGTCCATGCCCGTCTGGCCGGACTTGATCTTGATCGAGCCGTCGTCGATCAGCGGCTGCAGGACGGATATCGCGCCGTTGTAGAAGAAGAAGGCGTTGTTGTCGTCCGGCGAGCCGCCGAACAGTTCGACGTTCCACGGCTTGGTGTTCGGGAAACGCTCCTTGAGGCCCTTGACCAGCGAGTTCGCCTGGATCACGCCGACGCCGAAATTGTCGAAGGTGGTGTAGTAGTCGACATTCTTGGTCTTCTTGATCAGGCGGTCATAAGCGACGACGACGACGCCTGCGTCATTGGCCTTCTGTAGCGCGTCGGCCATGGTGGTGCCGTCGATCGACGCGATGATCAGCGCCTTCGGGCCCTTGGTGATCTCGTTTTCCAGCTGGCTGAGCTGGTTCGGGATATCGTCCTGCGCATACTGCAGATCGACCGTGTAGCCGAGCGCTTCGAGCTGGGACTTGACGGCGTCGCCGTCGTTGATCCAGCGCTGCGAGGTCTTGGTCGGCATCAGCACGCCGACGAGACCCTTGTCGGCTGCGTGCGCCGAATAGGTCGTGGCGGCGATGCCAAGGGCCGCGATGGCGGCCAGCGTCTTGATGATCTTCACATTACTCTCCCTGGTTGATGGACGCGACACCTCGGGGCTTCGCGGGCCGCGCAGTCGAGCAGGTACGCTGGCGCGCCACTGTCGGCTTTATCGATCTCCGGTATCCTCCCAATCGGTCCCGCGACGCAGTTTCAATCGATACGAATTTGATTGTTATCGACTGTCGCGCCTTGGAACGCGCGAAGGGTGGGTCCCTTTGACATAACTGTCAAATGCGATCTCTGCTGGTTGCTATATCGAAACTGGTATAGCCTAAAGGGCCGATAAAAACCCGGCAGAGAGGTTCCGAATTATGGCGGCGTTGCGCGATCCCGATGCGATTTCAGGTAGTTACGAGAAATTGCCGGGAGATGGCGAAACGCTGCTGCGCAGCGGCCTGAGCCTTCGCCACATGCGCATGGTCGCGGCCCTGGACGATCATGGACGGGTGAGCGCCGCCGCACAGGTCATGAACATTTCCCAGCCGGCTGCCTCGCGCATGATCGCCGAGATGGAAGCGGTGCTCGACGTGAAGTTGTGCGAGCGGCTGCCGCGCGGCGTGACGCTGACCCCCTATGGCCAGGCACTCGCCCGGCGCGCCCGCTCGATCCTGCTCGAGATGCGGGAGGCCGATCGCGAGATTTCCGAGCTCAAGGCCGGCAAGGGCGGCTCCGTATTCCTGGGCGCGGTCACGGCGCCGGCAATCGAGCTTGCCGTGCCGGCGATCCGCGAGATACGCCGCATCTATCCGCGCATCGAGATTACCATGCAAGTCGAAACCTCGAACGTGCTCGCCCGCGAGCTGATTGCGTCTCGCCACGATTTCATCATCGCCCGCATTCCCGACGACCTCAATCCGCGGCTCTTCGAATCGCGCGTCATCGGCGTCGAGAAGGCCTGTCTCATCGTGCGTCGCGGCCACCCGCTGGCGAGCGGCAAGATGGTCAAACTCGAAGACACGGCGGCTTACGACTGGGTGTTCCAGTCCGGCGGCTCGCCGCTGCGCCAGGCGATGGAAAGCAACTTCCTCAACCGCGACATTCCGCTCCCCGACCGTATCCTCAACACCTCTTCGCTGCTGCTCACTTTGGTGATGGTGGCGCAGTCCGACGCCATCGCGCCGGTGTCGATCCAGGTCGCCAAGTTCATCCAGAGCCCAGATGGGCTGGCCGGCGCCATCGACGTCGTTCAGACGGAGTTCGATATCGAAGTCCGGCCCTACAGCCTGATAACGGTCAAGAATCGCGTGCTCTCGCCCGCCGCAAAAATGTTGCACGACTTCATCTTGCGCGAAGTGGGGTGATGGAACAAGAATGCTACTTGTACGTTCAAACCGATCGGCTGCCCGCTGGAGCCCGTTGCGGGTGAGGGAAGAGCTGCCGGTGCTCAACAGCTCGGAGGTTTTGATGGAACGTCGGTTATTTCTGACTGGAATGCTTGGCGTTGCGGGGGCGGCGGCACTTGCAAGCCTGGCCGGACCTGGCAAGGCCGTTGCCGGAATTCCCGCCGGCAACGGAATCCTGGACGAGCTCGACAAGCCGGATAATGCGGTCTTCGAAGGCGACGATCCGGCCGAAGTGGAATTGGTCTCGCACCATCGTCACCGTCGCTACTACGGCGACTGGCGCTGGCGCCACCGTCGCCGTGGTCGTAGGCGCGGCTGGAGGCACGTCTGCCGCCGCTTCTGGCATCGTGGCCACTGGCGCCGCCGCTGCCGGCGCGAACGCTACTGGATCGGCTTCCGGCTGTAGAGCTGGCGCCGGTTAAAGATTGAGTGCAAAGCGATGGGTCTTGCACGATTCGTGCAGAACCCAGCGTCATGTTCAAGGGAACTTGCCGGGGCATGGCCCAGTAGCACGCTGCTAGAGCAATTCCAGGAAAAGTGTGAGCGGTTTTCTGTCCGGAATTGCGTCAAAACAAAGAGATAGAGCGGTTCGCCGTTTCCGTGAAACGGTGAAATGCTCTAGGATTTTTTAGCGAGCCGGTGAGGAAAACTGGAGCGGGTAGCGGGAATCGAACCCGCGCGTTCAGCTTGGGAAGCTGACAGGCTACCATTACATCATACCCGCGCGAGCCCTCGTTACCATGAGGGCGCCGCCTCAAGCAATCGGCAAAGCCGAACCTTCATCATCGCAAGGCTGGCAGTTCGATACGCACCCGTGCGCCCCGCTCTGAACCGCCCAGAATCCTGACCGTGCCGCCATGCAGCTGCGCGATCTGCCGGGCGAGGTTGAGGCCAAGGCCGGCGCCGCGCGATTGCGGCTGCAGACGGTAGAAGGGCTGGAACACGTTCTCCCGTTCCGCCAATGGAATGCCCGGACCTTCGTCGCGTACTTCGATGCCGCCGCTTTCGTCGATGGCGACCGTGATCGTGCCGGAGCCGCCGCCATGGTCGATGGCGTTGCGCACAAGGTTCGCCAGCGCGCGCTCGATCTGCGAGCCGTTCGCCTGGACTTCGACCTTACCCTGCGGCGGCTCGAAGGCGAGGTCGTAGCCGGCCTCGATCGCCAGCGGCGCCAAGTCGGCGGTAACCCGGCGACCGAGCTCGGTCAGGTCGATGATCCGGCGCTCGTCGGCCGGCCGTTCCAGCATCTGATGGTCGAGCAATTGCTGGGCAAGGTGCGACAGCCGCTCGATGTCCTGCAGCAGTCGTTCGCTCTGCGGCTCCTTGGTCAACAGCTCGGCCCGCGTGCGCAGGATGGCGATCGGCGTGCGCAATTCATGCGCGGCGTCGGTCAGGAAGCGGTTGTGCTGGTCGTAGCCATGGGCCAGACGCGCCAGCGTCTGGTTGAAGGCCTGGACCAGCGGTGCGATCTCCTGCGGCACGTGCTGCACCGGCAATTGCATGCCGCGCGTGCTGATGTCGATGCGGGCGGCCTGATCGGCCGTGTCGACGAGCCCGGCAAACGATCTGCGCACCACCGCCGGCGTCGTCACCAGCGTGGTGATGCCCATGACCACGACGATCGGCAGAAGCAGGATGGCGAGGAGCAGCGCCAAGGCTGGCAGTGCCCTTTGCCAGTTGCGACTGCCATCTGGATTGCGGGCGACATCGATGGTCGCCGAGATGTTGATTTCCAACCCGTCGGTCTGCTCGCGCGACGAGCGGGTGGCGGCGATGATCTGGATCGGCCCGGCCTTGGACGTGGCGTTCTCGACATAGGCTTCCGGGCGAAGGTCGTCCCTGGCGAGCTCAAGCGTGGCATGATCGACCGCGCCCAGCAGCACGCCGGGCGTGCCGGTGTAGATATCCGGCACATCACCGGAGCGGACGCTCTGTCCGGTCCTGTCGCGAACAATGTACCAGGCGTGCGGGAAGCTCTCCCGGAATTGTCTCAACTCCTCCGTCTCGTGCACGACCAGCGTGCCGTCGCTATTGCGATCGACGGCCTTCTTCAGCGCCACCACGGCGGCCTCGTTGTCGACCAGCAGCGTCGGATTGGCGATCCACAGCGCTGCCGCGCAAAGCGCAATGAAGATCGCAAGCATCGCCGCCTGTAGCAGGATCAGCCGCCGCACCAGCACCCATTGCAGCGAACGTGTCCGCCGCTGCCTCACGGCAAGGCCCTGAGCAGATAGCCGATGTTGCGGATGGCGCGGATCTCGACGCCCGCGGCGACGTCCTCCAGCTTGCGGCGCAGCCTGGAAATATGCGCGTCGAGCGCATTCGAACCGATCTCGTCATCCAGCGCGTAGACCGCCTCCTCCAACGTCCGGCGCATCACGGCGCGACCGGGACGGCGGATCAAGGTTTCCAGCACCAGGCGTTCGCGCCGGGGCAAGTCCAGGGCCTTGTCGTCGACCAGCGCTTCGCGATCCCGGAAGTCATAAATGAGGCAGCCGATCTCGATCCGGTCGGCGCGCAAGGTGAATTGGCGCCGGTGCAGCGCGCGCAACCGCGCCACCAGCTCCTCGGTGGCGAAGGGCTTCACCATATAGTCGTCGGCGCCGGCATTGAGCCCGCTGACGCGGTTGATGCCGGCCATCGCCGTCAGCGCGATCACCGGCGTGTCGACATTCATGGCGCGCAGGCGCGGGATGAGGTCGAGGCCCTCTCCATCGGGCAGGCGGCGGTCGAGCACGATCGCATCGTGGCTCCCGACCTTAGCCATGATCTCGGCATCGGCCAGCGTCGATGTCCGGTCGACGACGAAATCCTGCCGCTCCAGCGCCGTCTTGAGCACCGACGCCATTTCCGGCTCGTCCTCGATAAGCAGGATACGCATTCTTCAATCCCCGTCGGCGGAGCGGTAAGGTGCAGCCGTCTCGGTCGGCCCGGTAGAGCTTCGACCGGTGCGCGGCAAGAGCCAACTCGCCGCTTGTGGTGATCTCATTCGCATTCCAGCTTCGGCTTGCGGAAATTGGTGATGAACCAGCGGCCGCCGGAGGAGCGCGCATAGAAGCTGTAAAAGCATTCCTTGCGCTCGACATAGCCGGGCGTCTCGGTCACCTCATATTCGGCGCCGTGCTTGGTATGGCGCATCTCGCCGCTCGATGAGCCGGAGACCACATCGGTGGAGATCTTTCGCCACTGATAGGCGCGCTCGCCGGGACCGAGCTCGACCACCGTTGTCGGCGGCCCGTAGTCGAGGACGACGGATTCGACCGGCTGTCCGACATAGTTCTTCATGATGTCCGAAGCGCAGGCGGACATGGCGACGAGCGCCGCCGCGAGGAAAGCCTTCAGGATGAGGTTCCGGCCCCTGCCGCTACTTGTCGTGAACATGGTCTGATTCCCGGGATCGAGATGCGTTCCGGCCAGCTAGGCCATGAAAATTGCACCGACATTACGCGGAAGGTTCGGTGGCCGACGGACGGAGAAAGGCAGTTTCCCGCGGTGGAGATCGGCGGGGTCGGCCGCCACGGAAAACTGCTCTCCGGCGTTCCAGGCGCTAGAAGCGGTAGTTGATGCCGGCTTTCAGCTCCTGGCTGCCTATATCGGTCTTCGCTTTACCGAGGGCCGATCTCGTTTCCACATCGGGCGTGCGGATATAGTCATATTCGATCTTGGCTGAGAGGCCGCCGGCAAAGGCCTGCTCGACGCCCGCGCCGACCAGATAGCCGAGCTTGCGGCTGTCGGTGTCGCGCACGCCGCCTGCCTTGTCGAATGTGGTCATGGCGATGCCGGCGGTGCCGAAAACCAGCGTCTGGTCGAAGGCGACGCCGGCCTTGGCCTTGGCGGCCGCGCGCCATTTCTCCTTGATCTTGCCGCTCTCGACATTGTGTTCGGCGCCGCCGAGATAAGAGCCTTCGAGCTCGGCGCCGAATACCGCCGGGCCGGTCTGGATGTTGTAGCCGGCCTGCACGCCGCCGCTCCAGCCGTTCCGGCCGGCAAACGGATTGGGCATCCTGGTGAAGGCCGTTCCGCCGTGGACGCCGACATAGGCGCCGCTCCACTGGAAGGCGGGCGGATCGTTATAGGCGGGCGAAAGGTCGGCGGCCATCGCCGCTCCGCTGAGACAGGCGGCAAAAGCCGCCAGGGCAATCTTGGTTCGACAAAACATGTTCCACACTCCAAACGCATAGGCGCAGGGCAACACCATGCGCGGATTGACCCGTGGAGTCGGCGCCTGGGATGGCCGCTCCGGTTCGTTTGTCTCTCGCGGGCAACAGAAACCCTTGCCGCAAGGCGCCTGCCTTGCGGTCCGAACTTCCGTAGCGACATGATGCTCGAAAGACCGGCCCTATCTGTCAGTTGAAAATTGCAGGCACATTGCGCGGGTCGAAAAAATGAAGATTTTTCTATTTATTTTCAGCGGTTTGCTGCATTTCTGTTTACGCAAAATCAAGTATTTGCAACGGCACGGGTTGGCGGTTCTCGGCGCTTGATGGCGGACTGTCGAGTGCGTATCTCTGATATCGCGCTGCCGAATCGGGTGGCTTGAACCGGAGAATGGCCTTGTCCGCACTGACGCGCTTCCTTGGCGACACGCCGCTCAGGGTGCTCCTGAAGCTGCTCGTGGTCTCCTTCCTCGTCGGCCTCGTCATGCATGCCTTTGGCTGGTCGCCGATGGACGTCTTCTATGGCATCCGCCAGTTCTTCGTCGATTTGTGGAATCTCGGCTTCCACGCTATCGACCGTTTCCTCGGCTATATCCTGCTCGGTGCCGCGATTGTCGTGCCGGTCTTCATCCTGCTCCGGATCGCCAACTACCGCAAATGAGCCCTGCTGGACTTGGAGTTCAGGCGTAGCCGGCGGCCACCTCGAAGAGCATGGCATGACGCGCGGCCAATATCGGCACATCGGTCGAATAGCCGCCGCCGATGACGCCGCACAGCGGCACGCCGCGGTTGCGGAAATGGCCGATGACCATGTCTTCGCGAGCGCGCAGGCCGCCGTCGGTCAGCGCCAGCCGGCCGAGCCTGTCCTCGGCATGGACATCCACGCCCGCGTTGTAAAAGACTATGTCCCAATGCCTTTGCCCGGATAGGTCCGGCAGGATGGCGGCGAGCCGCTCAAGATAGGCATCGTCGCCGGTGCCGTCGGGCAAGGCGACGTCGAGGTCGGAGGCGATCTTGCGCGCCGGGTAGTTGCGCTCGCCATGCATGGAAAAGGTGAAGGCACGGGGTTCGTCCTTCAATATGTCGGCCGTGCCGTCGCCTTGATGCACGTCGAGGTCGACGATCAACACGTTTTCGACGCCACCTTCGGCCAGCAGCGCCAGCGAGGCGACGGCGACATCGTTGAAGGTGCAGAAGCCGGCGCCTTGCGCGCGCCGTGCATGATGGCTGCCGCCCGCTGCGTTGCAGGCAATGCCGTGCCTCAGCGCCAGTCGTGCCGCCAGCACCGTGCCGGCGGTGGCGAGCTGTGCCCTGAGCGACACGCGCGGACCGACTGGAAAGCCGATCTCTCGCTCTATTCTTTCCGGCACAGCGCAAGCAATCACCTGGTCGACATAGTCGGCCGCATGCGCAAGCTTCAGCCATGCCGCCGGCGCCGGCTCGGGCTTCGACAGCGCTTGCGGCGCCGCCAGGCCGCGTATGCGCAAGTGTTCCATCAACAGCGGATATTTGCTCATCGGAAAACGGTGGTTGACGGCGAAGCCGGCGTCGTAGCCGGGGTGATGGACGATCTGCAGCGGCATGGGTCGGGCGGCCTGCGCCAGCTCTGGAATTCGGTTGGCAGTCGGAGGACAGTGGTTGCGTGAGGTCGGCAAACTGAGGCACATCGGTTCCTCGATCAAGCCGCAATCAGCCAGGCAGCAACCCTTGGACGCAATCCAGGCCAATACCAGGTCCTTCGCCGTCACCAACCGCTCGGTGCTGGCGATCGCCGTGCCGATGACGCTTGCCTATCTGACGACGCCGCTGCTCGGCATCATTGACACGGCGGTGGTCGGGCAGTTCGGCGACGCGGCCCTGCTCGGCGGCCTGGCGGCGGGATCGCTTGTGTTCGATGTCGTGTTCACCACATTCAACTTCCTGCGCTCCGGCACCACCGGCCTCGTCGCCCAGGCCTTCGGACGCGGCGATGCGCTGGAAGAGCAGGCGGTGCTGTGGCGCGCCGTGCTGATCGCGGTCGTCGCAGGCGTCATACTTGCCGCTCTTTCGCCGCTCTTTGCCGTCGCCGGCCAATGGTTCATGGGCGCCGAGCCAAGGGTCAGCGCGGCGATGTCGGTCTATATCCGCATCAGGCTGCTCGCCGCGCCCTTCTCGCTGATCAACTATGCCATACTGGGCTACGTGCTGGGACGCGGCGAAGGCGGGCTCGGCCTGATGCTGCAAGCGGTGCTCAACGGCATCAACATCGCGCTCTGCTTCCTGCTCGGCCTCGAGCTCGGTTGGGGCGTTGCCGGCGTTGCCTGGGCAACCGTCACCGGCGAATTCCTGGCCGTGCTGCTCGGCCTTGCCATCGTGCTCAGCCGCTTCCGCAAGCTGGAGCGGCCGTCGCGCCGCCGCATCCTCGACCTGCCGGCCTACCGGCGCATGCTGTCGCTCAACCGAGACATCATGATCCGTTCCTTCTCGCTGCTTGCCGCCTTCGCGCTGTTCACGCGCCAGGGTGCGCAGTTCGGCACGGTGACGCTTGCCGCCAACGCCGTGCTAATGAACTTCTTCCTCATCGCCGGCTATTTCCTCGACGGTTTCGCCACCGCTGCCGAACAGCTTGCCGGTCGCGCCATCGGCGCGCATGCGCCGGCCCCGTTCCGGCAGGCGGTCCGGCTAACGCTGATCTGGGGTTTTGCCCTCGCCGGCATCGCCACGCTCATCCTGTTGACGGCCGGCGCCGGTCTGGTGGCACTGGTGACGACGTCTGCGGATGTCCGCGACGTCGCCGACACCTATCTGCCCTGGGCGGCCTTCACGGCGCTGAGCGGCGTGCTTGCCTTCCAGATGGACGGCGTCTTCATCGGTGCCACCTGGTCGCGCGACATGCGCAACATGATGCTGGTGTCATTCCTCGTCTTCAGCGCCGCGCTCATCACCCTGGCGCCGGCCTTCGGCAACAACGGGCTGTGGGCATCGCTGCACGTCTTCCTGCTGGTGCGCGGACTGAGTCTGCTGACGGTGCTCCGGCTCAGGGTACGCACAGCATTTTAGCATCGCCCATGTTCGTCGCGTGCAGCGCCGGCAGCGTTGCTTCCTAAAGCGCGTCGCGATGAAACGGATTCAGGCGACGCGCTTTAAGTCTTTGTTTTGATGCATGTCGTTATCCCAAAACCGCTGCGCATTTTTGGGCGACATGCATTAGCCCCACAGGTCGGTCGATAGGTATTTCAGCCCAGAGTCGCAAATGACGATGGCTATCGTCTTGCCTAATTGATCGCCGTTTAGGAGACGCAACGCGGCGGCCACATTCGCTCCGGAGGAGAAACCGCCGAAGATGCCTTCGCTGCGCGCGAGCAAGCGCGTGGCCTGACGTGCCTCATCACCGGAAACCTGCAGATAGCCGTCGACCGGCACATTGTTCAGGAACGCCAGGTTCGGCATTGCATAGCCGCCGCCTTGAATGGGATGTTCGGCTTGGGTGATCGTCTCTCCCGCGGCGGCTGCGGCGCCCTTGGGCTCGACGATGAAGCACTTGATCAGAGGATTGCGTTCCTTGAGCGCCCTCGCAACCCCCGCATATGTTCCGCCCGAGCCGATGAAGTCGACGAATGCATCGACAGCGCCATGACTGTCGTCCCAGATTTCCGGCCCGGTCCCGTGATAGTGCGCAAGCCAGTTCCCTTCGCGATGGAACTGATCGGCGCGATACGCGCCTCGTTCCGCCGTCACCGCCTTGGCGGTCTGCTCGACGAGCGCCAAATCGCCGCCCGATACCTGCCCCGGCGCCGATCCTGGCAGTTGGTCCACCAGAATCACTTCCGCGCCGAGCGCCGTCATCATTCGCGCGCGTTCTTCAGAGTTGCCCTTCGACATCACGGCGACGAAGGGGTAGCCCCTGACCGCACAGATGATCGCGAGGCCCGTGCCCATGTTTCCGGAGGTAAGCTCGACCACCGTTTGCCCGGTTTGATGGCACCGGATCTTTCGGCTTCGTCGATTATTCCAAGCGCCGCGCGATCCTTCTTTGAAAAGCCGGGGTTGAGATATTCCAGCTTGGCGATGATCCCGCCCTTGACGCCCGCCTGCGCCGTCAGCCTGTCGAGCCGGACCAATGGAGTTCCACCGATCGCGTCTACGACGGAGTTCAGAACCTCGGCCATCGTCTGTCTTCCTGGTTTCGGGGGAGTTCGTCAGAGTCGTTTGGACCAGTTTGCGCAACCAGTATCGCGCAGCTCTCCGATGGATTTGAGCCGTTCTCGCTCCACAAACCGCGCCATGCCGGCGACGATGCGGCCAGGCAACGTCGGACCGGCATAGATCATGCCAGTGTAGAGTTGGACCAGGTCGGCGCCGGCGCGGATTTTTTCCAGCGCCGTCTCGATGGAATCGACGCCGCCGACGCCGATGATGGCCATCTCCGGACCGAGCAGCTTGCGCATGCGAGCGAGCACCGCGGTCGAGCGCTCGAACAGCGGCTTGCCCGAAAGTCCGCCAGCCTGGCCGGCTACAGCGGTGCTCCGCAATCCCATCCGCGACAGCGTGGTGTTGGAAACGATGACGCCGTCGATCTTCTTCTCGACGACCTCGGCGGCGATGTCTTCCAACTCTGCTTCGATCAGGTCCGGCGCGATCTTGAGGAAGAGAGGCGGTTGCGCAGGGGCTGCGGCACGCGCAGCCATCACCCGTGACAGCAATTCGCCGAGTTGCTCGCGCGCCTGCATGTTGCGCAGGCCCGGCGTGTTGGGCGAGGAGATGTTGACGGTAAGATAGCTGGCATAGGGCGCGAAGCGGACGATGCCGCGCTCATAGTCGGCGATGCGGTCGGCGCTGTCCTTGTTGGCGCCGATGTTGACGCCGACGATACCTGGCCGCCCCTTGCGCGCAGCAAGACGCTTTTCCGCGGCTGCGTGGCCTTCATTGTTGAAGCCGAGCCGGTTGATCACCGCTTCGTCCGCCGTCAGCCGGAAGATGCGCGGCTTCGGATTGCCCGACTGCGGCAGCGGCGTGATGGTGCCGACCTCGGCGAAGCCGAAGCCAAGCCCAAGCAGCGCGTCCGGGACTTCGGCATTCTTGTCGTAACCGGCTGCCATGCCGAGCGGATTTGGGAAATCGAGGCCGCAGAGGCTGACCTTGAGCCGCGCGTCATGCGTCGGCAGCCGCGCGTCATGCGTCGGCAGCCGCGCGTCGCGCCACGCCGTCGCGCCAACCGGCAACCCGCAGCGCAGCGCCGCGATGGAAAGGCCGTGCGCGGTTTCCGGATCGAAGGAGAAAAGCAGTTTCTGGCCGATCCGGTCGAGCACGCTCATTCGCCCTCCAGTTCCGGAAACCTGTGCGAACCATCCGCGCCGAGCGGCAGCGGCTTGATCCAGAGAATGGCATCGAGGTCGAGCGGAGCGTAGAGGTGTGGGAACAGCGCGCCGCCGCGCGAGACCTCGTATTTAAGCGTATCGCCCAGCTTTGCTTCGTCGATCGCGATCAAAAGCAGATCCGCCTGGCCGGCGAAATGCTTGGCGGCGGTCTCGCGCACTTGCGCAGCGGTGGAGAAATGGATGAAGCCGTCGGCGACGTCGATCGGCGCGCCGGTGAAGCGTCCGTTCTTCTCGGCTTCGAGCCAAAGCGCCTCGGGCGCGATCTTGTAGACAATCTGAGACATTGTCGCGCTATAGTCCGAAGCTGAAGCCTGGGGAAGAGTTGAGCCGCGTTCTTCCCCATTTCCGGCGCAAACCTGTGACAGGCTGCGCTCATCGGCTCATGGAGGACAACATGCGTCTTCAGCACATCCTGATCCCCGCGGCGCTCTGCTCATTGGTTGCCGCTTCCGCCTATTCCGAGGAGACCGACCGCTACCGCCTGGAGAAATCGGCCGACGGCTATGTCCGCATGGACACCCAGACCGGCGCCATGTCGATCTGCGAGGAGCGCTCCGGCCAACTCGTCTGCAAGATGGCGGCCGACGAGCGTGCCGCCTACCAGGACGAGATCGACCGGCTGGATAATTCGGTCAAGGCGCTCGACGCGCGCGTCGCCAAGCTTGAGAATTCGCTTTCCTCGCGACTGGAATCGCAATTGCCCAGCGAAGAGGATTTCAACAAGACGATGGGCTACATGGAGCGCTTCTTCCGGACCTTCAAGGACATCGTCAAGGACATGGACAAGGAAGACGGCGACGGTGGCGCCAAGCTGAACCAGAAGACCTGAACCGGGGCGCGACTGAACCGCTCTGGGGAAAACCCCTGACGCAGCCTTTGCCGCTTGAAAACGCGCCGCGCCGCCGCATAATCATTCTGGTCCCCGCAAGAAGCAGAAAATCATGACGGGATCGGGGGAGGGATATTTGCCGTCGGGCCACACCTTCGTCATTGCCGACGACCATCCGCTTTTTCGCGGCGCGCTGAAGGAGGCGCTTGCCGGTATCGGCGACGTTGCCGCCATCCACGAAGCCGGTGATTTCGAAAGCGCCAAGGCGCTGGTCCTGGCCAACGAGGATGTCGACATGGTGCTGCTTGACCTGTCGATGCCGGGCGCCAGCGGCCTCTCCGGCCTGATCTCGCTGCGCGGCATCCATCCAGCGGTACCGCTGGTTGTGGTGTCGGCGCATGACGATCCCGTCACCATCCGCCGCGCGCTCGATCTCGGCGCTTCCGGCTTCATCTCCAAATCGGCGAGCATGGAAGAAATCCGCGGCGCCGTGCAGGCGGTGCTTGCCGGCGATATCGCAGCACCCGCCGGCATCGAGCTTGGCGTCGAGCGCGATCCGGAAATCTCCGACCTGATCAAGCGCCTGCAGGCGCTGACGCCGCAGCAGACGCGGGTGCTCGGCATGCTGGCCGAAGGCCTGCTCAACAAGCAGATCGCCTATGAGCTCGGCGTCTCCGAGGCCACCATCAAGGCGCATGTCTCGGCCGTTCTGCAGAAGCTCGGCGTCGACAGCCGCACTCAGGCGGTCATCCGGCTTTCCAAGATCGGCGGCGACCCGCTGCACCCGGTCGGCTGATTACTCCGCGGCCGGCGCCAGCGGCCTGACGCGCGCCATCATCGAGCGCAGCACGGCGGGCTTCAGCGGCTTGTTGACAACCGGGATGTCGAGCCGGCCGGCAGCCGCGCGCACCTCGCTGGAGCGGTCGGCGGTGACCAGCACGCAGGCCAGGTCCTGCCCGTAGGCGGCACGCAGCGTGGCGATCGCATCGAGCCCGGTGCTGCCGTCGAGATGATAGTCGGCAAGCACGAGATCCGGCTTTGGCGCGCTGGACTTCAGGAGATCGCCTGATCCCGAAGCCGTCTCGACACGGCATCCCCAGCCTTCGAGCAGCAGCCGCATGCCGTCGAGGATGCGCGCGTCATTGTCGATGCAGAGCACATTGAGCCCGGCAAGCGTCGAGGCGGAGCGAGCCGGCGCCTTGCCGATCTCACGTGGCGGCGCCGCGACTGCAGCGACCGGCAGGAGGACGGAAAAGCGCGTGCCCTTGCCCGGGTTGGAGAAGATGCGGATTTCGAGCCGCAGCACCCGCGCGATGCGGTCGACGATCGAGAGGCCAAGGCCGAGACCCTCGGCCTCGCGCGCGCCTTCGTCGAGGCGCGTGAATTCGTGGAAGACGGTGTTCAGCTTGTCGCCGGCAATGCCGATGCCGGTGTCGATCACCTGGATCTCGGCCAGTTCGCCGCGCCGCCGCACGCCGACCAGGATGCGGCCCTCACGCGTGTATTTGATCGCGTTGGAGACGAGGTTCTGGATCAGCCGGCGCAACAGGTTACGGTCGGTCATGACGCCGAGCGAGGACGGCATGATCTTGAGGCCGAGTTTCTTCTCGGCGGCAAGCGGGCGAAAATCATTGCCGATCTGGCCGAGCAGCCCGCCGAGGCTGAAGGCGGTGTCCTCGGGTTTCATGGCGCCGGCATCGAGGCGCGAGATGTCGAGCACCGCGCCAAGGATGGTCTCGACCGATTCCAGCGAGGATTCGATGTTGACCGCCGCCTTGCCGGCCGGTCCCTTGCCGGCCTTCTCGATCAGCGACGAGCAGTAGAGCCGGGCTGCGTTCAGCGGCTGCAGGATGTCGTGGCCGGCGGCAGCGAGGAAGCGCGTCTTGCCGAGGTTCGCTTCCTCGGCCAGCATCTGCGCCTGCGCCAGTTCCTCGTTGACGCGGGTGAGCTCGACGGTGCGGGTCTTGACCCGCTGCTCGAGCGATTCATTGGCCCGCTTCAGCGCCAGGTCCTGTTCGACACGGCCGGAAATGTCGGCATAGGTGGCGACGATGCCGCCGTCGGGCATCGGGTTGGAGCGCAGCTCGAGAATGCGGCCGCTGGTCTTCAGCTCCATCTGCCACGGGCCGGCGAAGCTGGTCAGCCGGTTGAGCATCGTCACGCGCTGGTCGGCGGGAATGTCGCCGCGCTCGGCGAGGTGGCGAAGGATCCGGTCGAGCGACACGCCGACCTGGCCCATCTCGTCCGGCAGGTCGAACAGCAGCCGGTATTGCCGGTTCCAGCAGATCAGCCGGAAATCGCGGTCGAAGACGGTGATGCCTTGCTCCATCTGGTCGAGCGCGATCTGCAGCAGGTCGCGATTGTGCTGCAGCGCCTCGGTGGCATCGTCGAGCAGCTTGAAGGCGTCTCTTGAATCGCGATCGTTGCGACGGAAAAGCAGCGACAGGATCAGCCGCGCCGAGGACGAGCCGACCGCGCTCGCCAGCAATTGCTCGGAGAAGCGGATAACATCCATGCTGGCCTGCTCCTTGCCGTGGAGCGACACGCTGGCGTTTTTCTCGAAGGACTGGAAGGAACGCTCCGTGCGCTCGACGCCGAGATAGCGCGAAATCGTATCCTTGAGGTCGTTGACGGTGACGGCGGTGCGGAAGCGCCGCAGGCTGGGCATCGGGCCTGCCTCGCGCGGCACGAAGATCGCCGCCTGGATGCGCTCCAGCGGCACGGACGCACGCGAGAGCGAGCCGAGGACAAAGAACAGCGCGTTGACCGAGAGGCTCCACAGCACGCCGTGGTTCAGCGGCTCGCCGACGGTGCCGAACATGGCCTGCGGCCTCAGCGCCTCGAAGCCGAACAGGCCGTGCAGGAGAATGCCGGCATTGGGGCCGACGAGCGAGGGCAAGAGCAGCGTGTAGCCCCAGACCGCGATGCCGGCGACCATGCCGAGCGCGGCGCCCCGGCCGTTGGCGCGGCGCCAGATCAGCCCGCCGATCAGCGCCGGCGCGAATTGCGCGATTGCCGCGAACGACATCAGGCCGATCGAGGACAGCCGCGCGCTGTCGGTGCTCTCGCGATAATAGAGGAAGGCGATGAACAGCATGATGAAGATCGACGCGCGCCTGACGTTCAGGATCAGCGTCGACCAGTCCTCGTTCTCCGAAGTGCTGGTCTTGAGCACGCGGCGCACGAACAAGGGGATGACGAGATCGTTGGAGATCATGATCGACAGCGCGACGCTCTCGACGATGACCATCGCGGTCGCCGCCGACAGGCCGCCGATGAAAGCGGCCATCGCCAGCAGATCATGGCCGCTGAGCAACGGCAGCGACAACACATAGAGATCGCTGCTGGTCTTGGTGCCGACCAGCGACAGGCCGGCAAAGGCGATCGGCAGCACGAAGAGGTTGATCGCCACGAGGTAGAGCGGAAACACCCAGGTCGCCGTGCGCAGCTCCGCCTCGCTGCGGTTCTCGACGATGGTGACATAGAACTGGCGCGGCAGCATCAGGATGGCAAAGCCGCTCAAGCCGGTCAGCACCAGCCAGGTGGCCAAGGAGGTGTTGTAGCTCATCGCCTGGCGCACCTGGCCGTTTGCGGCGAGCTTGGCGAACATGTCGCCGGGGCCGCCGAAGATCAGGAACGTCACCATCAGGCCGATGGCGAGAAAGGCGGCGAGCTTGACCACGGTCTCGACCGCCACCGCCAGCACCAGCCCGTCCTGGTGCTCGGTGGCGTCGGCATGACGGGTGCCGAACAGCACCGCGAAGAGCGCCAGCAACATTGCCACCACAAGCGAGATATCGCTGACGAACGGATCGAAAGAGGGCGGCGAGCCGGTATAGTGCTCGACCATCAGGCTGACGGAGCCGGAGATCGCCTTGAGCTGCAGCGCGATATAAGGCACCGCGCCGATGGTCGCGATCAGCGTCGCGATCGCCGCGACGGTGAAGCTCTTGCCGTAGCGTGCGCCCAGAAGGTCGGCGATCGAAGTGATCTTCTCGCTTTTCGCCAGCCGGACCAGGCGGTTGAGCAGCGGAAAGCCGAACACGAAGACTAGCACCGGCCCGGTATAGATGCCGAGGAATTCGAGGCCGCGCTCCGAGGACAGGCCGACCGAGCCGAAGAAGGTCCAGGAGGTGCAATAGATGGCAAGGCTGAGCGCATAGATGAAAGGCCGCGCCCGGCCGAACCCTGCGGCTGCCGCGCGCCGGTCGCCGACGCTGGCAATGGCGAAAAGCAGTGTCACATAGGCGATCGCGATGATGACGACGAACCAGCCTTGCACGGTCCGTACTTCCTCCCTAGAGCATGATGCCGAAAAGTGGGAATCGGTTTTCGGGCGACATCATGCTCTATTTCTTGATCTAAAGCCGGTCTCCACCCTGGCCTGAGCTAGACGCAATCACAGCTTGGAGCCCAAGTCCATCGCGGCTTTCGGCGCATATGTGGTTGATGAGGCTGCGTAAACGCAAACCGGTGCCTTCCCCGTTTTTCCGGTTTTGCAACCGGGGGTTTTTGTTATTGTGAGCCTGGGCCGGTGCCGAAGGACACTGGTGAGGCGGCAGCGCGGCCCGTCATGGCAAGGAGGGTCGAATGCTGAAAGAATTCCAGGAATTCATCTCCAAGGGCAATGTGATGGACTTGGCCGTCGGCGTCATCATCGGCGCCGCTTTCGGCAAGATCGTCGATTCGCTCGTCAACGACATCATCATGCCGATCGTCGGCGCGATTTTCGGCGGGCTGGATTTCAACAACTATTTCTTTGGACTATCCTCGAACGTCCACGCGACCGCGCTGGCCGATGCCAAGAAAGAGGGCGCCGTCTTCGCCTATGGCAGCTTCATTACTGTCGTGCTGAACTTCCTGATCCTTGCCTTCATCATCTTTCTGATGGTCAAGGCGGTGAACAATATGCGCAAGCGTCTGGAACGCGAAAAGCCCGCGCCTGCAGCTGCCCCGCCGCCGGCAGATGTGCAGCTTCTCACCGAAATCCGCGATCTACTGGCGAAAAGGTAAGCTCTCAACAATCACTCTGGACCAAAACCCCGACTGCTTGCGGCCGGGGTTTTCTGTTTGCGGCTGTCGTAAAAGAGGCTAGCAGTCGCGGAAAACCGGACGGATTATTGCATGACCTTGATCGAGACCTTGCGCACCGAGGCCCGTGCCGCACCTGAAAGCGGCATCGTCGCCGTCGTCAACCACGGCCGCTTGCGCGACGGCCTGATTCCGCTCTGGGCCGGCGAGGGCGATCTGCCGACGCCTTCCTTTATCAGCGATGCCGCAGCACGCGGGCTCGCCAATGGCGAGACTTTCTACACGTGGCAGAAGGGTATTCCCGAGCTCAGGCAGGCGCTCTCCCGCTACTACGCCAGGCATTTCGGCAAGACCTTCGCCGAGGAAGAGTTCATCGTCACCGCGTCAGGCATGCATGCCATCCAGCTGGCCATCGACGCGATCGCCGGCAGCGGTGACGAGGTGATCTACCTCTCGCCCGCCTGGCCGAATTTCGCCGCTGCCGCCGGTGTGGCTGGCGCCGTGCCGGTGCCGGTCACGCTCGACCAGTCCGGCAATGGCTGGTCCTGCGATGTCGACAAGATCGCGTCGGCGGTCACGTCGCGCACGAAGCTGTTGTTCATCAACACGCCGTCCAACCCGACCGGCTGGACCGCCGACAAGGAGACTCTTAAGGCGATCCTCGATCTCGCTCGCCAAAAGAGGCTCTGGATCGTCGCCGACGAGATCTATTCGCTGTTCCATTATGGGCACGGCCGCGCGCCGTCCTTCCTCGACGTTGCTACGTCCGAAGACCGCATCCTCTTCGTCAACAGCTTCTCCAAGAACTGGGCGATGACCGGCTGGCGCGTCGGCTGGATCAGGACCCATCCTGCCTTGCAGCAGGTGTTCGAAAACCTGATCCAGTACTCGACTTCGGGCGTCGCGCAGTTCATGCAGCGCGGCGCGGTCGCCGCTCTCGACGAGGGCGACGCTTTCATCGTCGAACAGGTGGAGCGCGCGCGGGCCGCACGCGACCTCGTCTGCGATATCCTGGGTGCCACCGGCAAGGCGCGGTTCACCGTGCCGCAGGGCGCCTTCTATCTGTTCTTCACGGTAGACGGCATCACCGATTCCCGTACCGCTGCCTTCGACATTGTCGACAACGCCAATGTTGGTCTGGCGCCCGGCACCGCCTTCGGCCCCGGCGGCGAGGCCTTCCTCAGGCTATGCTTCCACCGCCGCCTCGATCAGCTCGAGGAAGCGGCGCATCGCCTGGCGAAATGGATGATGAAGACGATCTAGCTGAGGGAGGCGGCTTCAGCCGCCTGACTTCGGCACCAGCAGCGGAATGATGCGGTCGGTCTTGGCGACGGCGGGGCGCCCGGTCGCGCCATAGGGAATGCCCAGCGCGTCCCAGGTCTCGACCAGCGCATCCTGCAATTCGGCGATCAGCGCGTCCGAATGGAACGGCGTCGGCGTGATGCGCAGCCGCTCGGTGCCGCGCGGCACCGTCGGATAGTTGATCGGCTGAATGTAGATGCCGTGCACACCAAGCAGGCGGTCGCTCGCCATCTTGCAAAGCTCGGGAT
>NZ_JAVIJF010000012.1:0-209328 GCF_033977145.1 Mesorhizobium montanum
CCAGCGTCAGGCCGCCGATCGACCAGTTGCCGCTGGCATCGGTCGTCGTCGAAAGGTCGCCCGCGGTCAATGTGCCGCTGTTGTCCTCGTCGATGAAGATCGTCACCGGACCATGCGTCCAGCCGATATCGTCCGCCGTCTTGCCGTTGCCGGTCAGGTCCTCGTACTTGGTGCCGGAGACCGAGAAGGGCGCCGGATTGCTCAGCGCGCTCCATTCCTCGAAGGTGCCAGTGTCCTGCCAACCACCACCCTGGAATCCCATGGCGGAATAGAAATACAGGAAGTTGCCGTTCGCAGGATTGAAATTGGCAGTCGGCACCAGAACAATCACGTCGCCGCCGCCGCCGCTGCCGCTGTCATACTCGGCGTCCATCAGGACCGAGTGATTGGTCCCGCCGGCATTCATATCGTAGGCTACGTGAGTACCAGAGGCAGTGAAGTCAAAGGCAGGGGGCGGACCGACATTGTCCGGGCCCGAAGTGAAGTCACCATTCGTAAGACCACCATTGGTCGATTGGTAGATCTTCAGCGAGTCAAGCGACAGGAACGGGTTCGCCCCGGTCTGGTGCATATCCAGACGGAAAGCGTAGTATGCTCCGTTGGGGTCAATCGTACCATCAGCATCGACCTTGATCAGGCCGTTCAGGAGAATGACGGAGTTGTGTTGTGATGAGGTCTTCTCATCCAAGACGCCATCGGGGCTGTTATAGCCTTGCTCCGGACTGGAGGAACCCTGGCTCTGAATCTGCGAGAACACCGACCAATTGCCGGTGCCGGAAGAACCGGTTACCAGATTGTGAAAAATCGCCGTGTCGCGGCTTGAGAACACAGCGCCACCTGGCCCACTTGAAATCGTGTTGTCGGCGGTTATGTCGATATGGGTGTCGGCATAGGCAAAGGTCGTCGGCGGCGTCTTCGGCGCATCCGTGAACGTTGTTGTGGCCGTGTTGCCTAAATCGTCAGTGGCCGTCAGCATGAATGCCTGGTTTGCCGCGTCGCCGTTCACGTACCACGACGTCTGGATCGAGCCGTTGACAACGCCGTCCAGATCCCCGGCGCCGCCGTCGGTGACGGTCCAGGGCGTGCCTGTGCCGGTGAGATCGTAGGCGAGCACATCGTCCGCGGTGCCGAGGACGCCGTCCGCGCCGGCGCTGAGGTGGGCGACCTGGAAGGTGAACGTGCCGCCATCCGAGACATTGGTGGTCGTGATCCCCACCGTCTCGCCGGGCGCGTAATCCGCATCCGCCTGGTCGAGCGAGATTGCAAGCGGTAGCACGGGATCGGTGCTTCCAGTCGCGGTGGTGTCGGTTATCGCGAGCGGATCGGTCGTCAGATTGTCCGTAATATCACTAGAGGCCATGACATTCCCCTTAATATTTGATGCGGTTACTGATCATCGTTTCTATTTTCAATTTCCCGCCGGAGGCGGACTTACTGTCTAAAGGCTCGGGTGATCTGGTCCTGCAATGGCTTCACCAGGTAGGACATCACCGAACGGTCTTCGGTCTTGATGAAGGATTCCACCGGCATGCCAGGCACCAGCTTGACCTCGCCGAGGCGCGCGACCTCGGTGGCGGTCGTCTTGATGCGAACGGTGTAGTAGCTGACGCCGGTGCGCTGATCGGTGGTGATGTCGGGCGAGGTTCTCTCGACCACGCCATCGATCTGCGGCGTCGTGCGTGTGTTGAATGCCGAAAAGCGCAGCGACGCCGACTGGCCGACCCATAACTTGTCGATATCGCTGGGCGCGATCCTGGCTTCCACGGCAAGGCTGTCATTGTCCGGCACGACCTGCATGATCGTTTGGCCGGGCGTGACCACGCCACCGATCGTGTAGGCGATCGACTGCTGAACGATGCCGTCCTGCGGGGCGCGGATGTCAACCCGCTTCAACTGGTCCTCGGCGGCGACCTTGCGCTCCAGAAGCTCGCCCACCCTGCCGTCGATGTCGCGCAGGTCCTTGTTCACTTCGGTACTGAGGTCAAGGTCGATCTGGATGATCTGCAGCTTGATCTCGGCGATCCTCCCTTGTGCCTGCGCCTGCACGGCAACGAGCTGGCCACGTTCGCCGTCAAGGCGCGTGGCCTCGCGCTCGGCCGCAGTCAGGCGATCGATGGAGATGAGCTTCTTGGCCCAGAGCGTGCGCACCGAAGCGAGCTCCCTTTGCTCAAGTTCGATCTCCTTGCTCTTGGCATCCGCCTGCGCGGTGTTGCCGGCGATCTCCTTCTCGAGCTGGGCTATGCGCTCCCCGAGCTGGCTCTTCTGGCCGGCGCGGGATGTGCGCCGGGTCTCAAAGTGCTGCTTTTCGCCGGTCACCGCCTCGGCAACGTCAGGATCGGCGACGCGGTCCAAAAGCTCGCCTGGAAAGAAGATGGAATCGCTCCCCTGGCGCTCGGCATCCAGCCGCGCCTTGCGCGCCGTGAGCTGGTCGAGCGCCTTGCTCACCACCGCAAGATTGGCGGCCGGCACGGTGCGGTCCAGGCGCAGCAAAAGGTCGCCGGCTTTTACGCGATCGCCGTCGCGCGCATCGATCTCCGCGACGATCCCGCCGGTCGCATGCTGCACGTTCTTGACGTGGGAATCGACGACGAGCGTGCCGGGGGCGATAACCGCACCGGCAATCTGGGTGACCGAGGCCCAGCCACCGACGCCTCCGCCAAGCAGCAGCACGGCTCCGAGCCCAAGCCGTGTGTAGAAGCGGATCGATGCATGGGAGGCGCCCAACGCAGCCATGCTAATGTCCTCCCTCAGTTCCGGTGGCGGCGGCCTGCGGGGTGCTTTCCGCGGCCACCCTCAGAGGTGGATTGGCTGCCGGGACCGACCGCAACGCCGGGAACATCTTGGCGAAAACCTCGTCCTTCGGTCCGAAGTCATGGACGCGTCCCTGGTTCATCGCCAGGACGAAATCGACGGCCGTCAGCACGTTCGGGCGATGGGCGACGATGATAATCACGCCGCCGCGCTCGCGAACGCCAAGCATGGCCCGGATCAATGCCTGCTCGCCGTCCATGTCGAGGTTGGAATTCGGCTCGTCGAGCACTACGAGGAACGGATCGCGATAGAGCGCGCGGGCCAAGGCAATGCGCTGGCGCTGGCCGGCCGAAAGGGCCTCGCCATGCTCGCCGATCTCGGTCTCGTAACCCTGGCGGAAACCCACGATCAGCTCGTGCGCGCCAGCCGCCTTGGCCGCGGTGATGATCGCGGCCGAGTCGGCGTCCGGCTCGAAGCGGGCGATGTTTTCGGCAACGGTGCCGGCAAACAGCTCCACGTCCTGCGGCAGGTAGCCGATATGGCGCCCGCGCTCTTGCGACGACCACTGGTCGAGATCGGCGCCGTCGAGCTTGACGCGGCCGACTACAGGCTGCCAGGCCCCGACGAGAGCCCGCACCAGGGTTGACTTTCCCGAGCCGCTCGGGCCGATGATGCCGAGCCCGTGGCCGGCCTCCACGGCGAAGCTGGCATCGTGGACCAGCAACCGTTGCGTACCCGGAGCCGCGATGGCGGCGTTGTACATCACGACATTGGCGCTTGGCGCCGGCAGCAGCATGGGTTCGGCCTCGGCGGGCATGGCCGCGAGCACTCTGGTCAGCCGTTGCCAGCCCTGACGCGCGCTCACGAAGCCTTTCCAGTTGGCGATCGCGAGATCGACCGGCGCCAGCGCGCGGCCGCTGAGGATGGACGCGGCAATGATGACGCCCGCCGTCGCCTGCTGTTCGATCACCAGCCAGGCGCCGATGCCGAGCATGGAGGACTGCAGCAGCATGCGCAGTACTTTCGATACCGCGCCGAAGCTGCCGGCAACGTCGCTGACCTTGCGCTGGTCGGCAATGAATTCGAGGTTGGCATCTTGCCAGCGCGACGCCAGCCCGCCAGCCATGCCCATGGCGGCGACCACTTCAGCATTGCGAGTGCCGGCAGTGATAAGCCCACCGCGCCGGTTCCCGCTCAAGGTGGCGGCCGATACCGGTTTTCGCGTCAGCCGTTCGGCAAGCATCGTCAGCACGACCAGCACGATCGCCCCGAACAGCGCCGTCACGCCAAGCACCCAGTGGAACATGAAGATGATGATCAGGTAGAGCGGCATCCATGGCAGGTCGAAAAGCGCCGTCGGACCTATGCCGGACAGGAAGCCGCGCACGCTGTCGAGATCGCGCATCGGCTGCAGGCTGTCGCCCTCGCGCCCGGCCCGCAGCGGCAATCTCAGCATCGACGTATAGACGCGGTGACCAAGCGCCTCGTCGAGGCCGCCGCCGATCCGCACCAGAATCCGCGCCCGCACGAAATCGAGAAAACCCTGCCCGCAATAGAGAATGATGAGCAATATCGAAATGCCGACGAGTGTCGGCAGGCTGCGGCTTGGCAGCACGCGATCATAGACCTCGAGCATGTAGAGCGAGCCGGCCAGCATCAGCACATTGAGCATGCCGCTGAACAGCCCGACCGCAAGGAAGGCCGACCGGCAGCCGGCAAGTGCCGCGGCGAGCTCCGAGCGAGCGGAGCCGGCCGGCCGCCGCCTTGCGGGTCTCGCCGACGGCTTGCCGCGTGTGGCGGTGCGAGGGCGTGCGTCGCCGACTGCACTTTGCACCGAGTCTTGCGCAACGCCGCCGCGGGCGCGGAACATGGCCAGGCCACCGAAACCCGCCATCGCGGCCGCGACGAGCATCGAGCCCATCGATGCATGCCGGTTGGAGCCGAACAGAAAAAACATAGCCACGCATGCGACGAGGGCCAGGCCGAAAAGCCTCACCTTCGCCTGCGCCGAGCCAACGGTTGTGCCCATCAACCGGAGTGACGTGTTACCGAACCCCACAGCCACGACTCGCCCCTCGCATCCCCGAACGCGTCTGCCGTCGCCATGGGCGTATTGGCCCGCGCAAAGCGGCCAACTGCGCCATGCCGAAAAACGTTCGGCGCCCAACTTCGCGGGAGAATAAGATCAGACTGCCATGCGACCACGAGCAACCGAACAACCCGGCCCGTGAACGGCCAGCCCCAAGGCTGTTCACAGACTGGCAGTGGCTCAATGGTTGACGGCCACGACGGCTACAGAAGCCGCCCTGCAAAATTCCCACCCGCAGTAGCGCCGTAACTCGTTGTTGCCGGTCGGGAGATTATTTGCGCTACCTTATATTAGTATATTATTAACTCTACCGGAGCGTGCGTCAACGGGCAAATCTATGAAGAATTAATGACAGGCCCGCAAATCTAGGCAAGAGCGCGGCCAGCCGGGTATAAAGAATACTTTGCGTTATTCTTAGGTCCAGCCTTATGAGAGACCTATGCGTTGCGCCATCAGACTTCAGGCGTCAGACCTCGGTCGCCAGCGCATACGGCCGAAGGGATGCAGTCTGGGCGAGGTTCTCAGACCGCCTTCTTCCCTCGCCCGCCGTCATGCTTGGCCACCGCCTTCTCGACAGCGCGCTTGAGCTCGTCCTTGATCCCGACGGTCTCGGCCATCAGGGCCTCGATCTTGAGGAAGTCGAGCACACGGTATTTCGAGACTTTTGGGCGTATCAGGATGTCAGGTCCGGACTGTTGCAGTTTGTTGGCGATGATCGACTGCATCATCAACTGCGAGGCGCCATACATCAGGTCGACCGTGGTCGGATGCTTGCGCTCGGCATCGCTCGGCGCACCGACCACGTCGATTGCGATGATGATGTCGGCGTCCTTTTCGAGGAGATCGAAAGGGACGGGATTGTAGATGCCACCGTCGATCAGCAGGCAGTCATTGCGCATCACCGGGCGGAACACGGCAGGAATGGCGGCGGAGGCGGCAAGCGCCGAATGCAATTCACCCTCGGTGAACACCGCGAGCTTGTGGCCGAAATAGTCGGTCGCCGTTACCTTGAGCGGAATCTTCAGCTCTTCGAAGGTGGCGGGGATATCCTCAGGCAGGAAAGCCTTCAGGATGCGCTCGATGTTGAACTGGCCGACGCGTATGCCGCCCTGCATGGCTTCGGCGATCGTGCCCGGCCGCGACCGCCACATGCGCGCCGCCACCTCGGCGCGGCTGCCGAGGATCGAACGGGCGTAGTCGTGGATCTGCGGCCCGGTCATACCGGCGGCCATGCCCGCGCCCATGATGGCGCCGATCGACGAGCCGGCGATCGCCACCGGCTTGATGCCGAGTTCGTCGAGAGCCTCGATGATGTGGATATGCGCGAGCCCGCGCGCGCCGCCGCCGCCGAAGGCGACCCCGAAGGTCGGGCTCATCCCTTGCCGCTTCCCGCGATCTGCACCAGCGGCGGGCCGATGACCATCACGGCGGGATCGACCGTCAGAAGCTTCTTCGCCACGGCCTTGACGTCGGCGAGCGTCACCGCGTTGATGAGAGCCGCGCGCCGCTTCATATAGTCGATGCCGAGATCGTCGATCTGCAGCTCGACCAGCGTCGAGGCAATGGAGCTGGAGGAATCCAGATTGTTGATGGCGTAGGCGCCGATCATGTATTTCTTGATCGCCGCGAGCTCCTTCTCGGTGGGGCCGTTCTCAGCCATATCCTTCACCACCTGGCGCACGATGGAAAGCGTTTCGGCGGCGCGGTCGGAACGGGTCGCCGTCGTCACCAGCAGCGAGTGGGAGTGCTCGTTGTCGACGAGATCTGAACTGACGCCATAGGCAAGGCCGCGTTTCTCGCGCACCTCGGCGAAGAGCCGGGAGGTGAAGGTCGAGCCGCCGAGTATCTCGTTCATCAAGACCGCGGCAAAGAAATCCGGATCGGTGCGTTTCACGCCCGGCCAAGCTAGCTGCAGCGAGGTCTGCGGCAGATCGTAATTCACCTCAAGCTGTTGCCCGAGCTTGGGCGTCACATCCGCCACCGGAGCCAGCGTCTGCTTTTCAGGCAAGTCGCCGAACACGTCGTCCAGTTTGTTGCCGAGCGTCGCGGCGTCGATGTCGCCGACCACCGCCACATGCAGGCCGCTGCGGGCGAAATTGGCCCTGTGGAAGGCCTTGATGTCGTCAGCGGTAATGGTGGTTAGGCTGTCCTTCGTTCCCTGGTCGGAGCGCGAATAAGGATGTTCGCCATAAATGGCGCGCAGCCAGCGCTGTTGAGCGACCGTGTTCGGATCGCGCTCATTGGCGAGGATGCCGGAGAGCACCTGGGCGCGGATACGGTCGATCGGCGCCTGGTCGAAACGCGGCTGGTTGACGGCAAGCTTGAGCAGGTCGAAAGCCTCGTTCCTCTCCTGCGACAGCATGCGCATCGAGCCATAGGTGCCATCGCGCGCGGCCTGGAAGCTCATCTCGGCGCCGGCATCGTCGAGCTTCTGCTGGAAGGCGTCGCTGTCAAGGTCGCAGGCGCCTTCGTCGAACAGGCCGGTCATCAAATTGACCAGGCCGCCCTTCCCGGCCGGATCCTGCGCGCTGCCGCCATCGAAGACGAAGCGAATGGCAACCAGCGGGATCGAATGATCCTCCACCAGCCAGGCGGTGATGCCCTTCTTCGACTTCACCTCCTGGATGTTCATCTCGGCGCGCGCGGCAAGCACCGGCAAAAGCAGGAAGAACAGGGCGAAGCAAAGGGTGGCAACGGCGCGGTAGAGTTTGCCTTCCTCGCCTGCCGAGGACGGAGAAGCGCTCATGCGGCCAAGAACCATGCTCATCATCAATTCCCCGCCTGCTGCTGCGGCAAGAGATAGCCGGTGGTCGAGCGATCGAGCACTAGGTAGCGGACGGCAACCGCCTTGACCTCGTCGGCGGTAACCTTGCGGATGCGGTCCGGCCATTCCTCGACATCCTTGACATTGCCGCCGGTGGCAAGTGTCGAGCCATACATGTTGGCCATATCGGCCTGCTTGTCGCGGGCGAAGATCATGGAGCGCACATAGCGGGTCTTGGCCCGCTCCAGCTCATCGTCGCTCACGCCGTCCTTGACGATGCGGGCGATCTCGGCATCGACAGCTGCCTCTAAATCGGCAAGCTTGGCGTCGCCGCGCGGGGTGCCATAAACGGTAAAGTTGGTAGCATCGAGCATGGTGCCCTGGAAGTAGGCGGCCGCCTCGGAAGCGATCCCCTGCTTGACGACGAGCTCCTGATAAAGCCGGCTGCGGTTGCCGCCGCCGAGGATCTCGGCCAGCAGGTCGAGCGCCTCGGCTTCGCCGGGCTTCGCCGTATGATAGGACGGCACAACCCATTGCGTCGAAAAGCTCGGCACCGAGACGCGCGCGTCGGCGAGGCTCACCGTGCGCCTGGTGTTCTGCTCCGGTTCGACCGGACGAATGCGCGGCCGCAGGTCAGGGCCGCGCGCGACCTTGCCGTAGGTGCGCTCGGCCATCGCTTTGACGGCATCCGTATCCACGTCGCCCGCCACCACCAGCACCGCATTGTTCGGCCGGTAGTAATTATCGTAGAAGGCTTTGGCGTCCGGACGGTTGAGCTGCTCCATTTCCTGCATCCAGCCGATCACCGGAATGCGGTAGGGCTGGTTCTGCCAGAGCGTGGCATCGACCTCCTCATCCAGCACCGCCTGCGGGTTGCTGTCGATGCGCGAGCGGCGCTCCTCCAGGATGACGTCGCGCTCGGTCTTGATGACATCGTCGGTCAGGATGAGGTTGCGCATGCGATCGGCCTCGAAACCCATCATCTCCTCAAGCGCCGAAGGCGGCACCGTCTCGTGGAAGGCGGTGTAGTCGTAGGAGGTGAAGGCGTTGTTGGAGCCGCCGATTTCGGATACGGCGCTGTCGAATTCGCCGGCGACGTGGTTGGTCGTGGCCTTGAACATCAGATGCTCGAAGAAATGCGCGATGCCGGATTTGCCTGGCGGCTCGTCGGCGCTGCCGATCTTGTACCAGACCATGTGGGTGACGATCGGCGCGCGATGATCCGGAATGACGACCACTTCCATGCCGTTGTCGAGCAGGAAATCCTTGACCTCGCCGTCGTCGGCCGCGCGGGCCGGGGCCGCCGCCGCGAGCGCCAGCGTGCCGACAAGAAGCGCCGCGCGCAGCCCAATCCGCGTTGGTGTCATCAAGTTCTCCGGTTTCCGGTTGCGCGACGATAGGCAAGGTTCGCTGGCGAGGCAAAGTGAATTGTTCGGCATTTTCGAGGCGGTTGCGTCTTTTCCTTCTTCCCTTGCGGCAGAAGAGGGAGCGCCCGGCTCACCCAACCTCGATAAACCGGATAACCGTTTCGCCGTAATTGCGCTCATCCATTACCGAAAAACCGGCGCCCGGCTCGAACGGCGCCGAGGCCGCCTCCTCGACGACGCAGAGCGCGCCAGGCATAAGCCAGCCGCCGGCCTTGGCCGAGCGCAGCGCGCGCTCGCCCAGCCCTTTGCCATAGGGCGGATCGGCGAAGATGAGATCAAAGGCCGAGATCGTGCCGGCTTCGCCGAGATGGGTGGCGTCGCGACGGAAGATCTTGGTGCGGCCGGTGAGCCCGTAGGCCTCGACATTCTCGCGGATCAGGCCGCGGCCCTCCGTCGATTCCTCGATGAAGACGCAGTAAGAGGCGCCGCGCGACAACGCTTCCAGTCCCAGCGCGCCCGTGCCGGCAAAAAGGTCGAGTACACGGCCGCCTTCGAGCTTTTCGGCGTAGCGATGCGCCAAGACATTGAACACCGCCTCGCGGGTGCGGTCGGTGGTCGGACGGATGGCATTGCTTTTTGGCGTCGCCAGCGGACGCCCGCGGAACTCACCGCCGACGATCCGCATCGCCGCCCCTCTTCGGACCACGCGGCCTGTTGCCGCCATCGCCTTCGAGGCGCTCGCCGCGGGGCTTGCCGAACGGCTTTGCGCCCGGCTTGCCCTTGCCGCCCGGCTTGTAGGCTGCCTTGCGCGCCTTCGCCTCGGCGGCCTTGGCGGCGTCGGCTTCCGCCCTGCCCTTGCCGATCGGCCGGGCGCCCGGAGCCATCCAGACATTGGCCTTGCGCTGGCCCGGCGGCTCGATCGGCCGCTGCTCGCGCTCGGATTTCTTGCCGCCAAAACGCGGCTTGTCGCCAAACCCGCCACGCGGCTTGTCGCCGAAACCGCCGCTGTCGAACTTCCCGCCGCGCTCGCCAAATGTCCTTTCTGGCTTCGTCGAGAGCTTGCTCAGCGCCTCGTCACGGCTGCCTTCGCGACGCTTGCGGGCCTTGATCAACCCGCCTTCGCCGATCGGCCGGCGGTCACCGTCGCGCGTGAATTTCGGCCTGTCGGCCTCTTCTTCGCGACGCGACGCGCTGCCGCGCACCGGCTTGTTGGAGAAAGGTTTTTGGATCTCGGCATCGAAATTGGCGCCGGCTTCCTCGATCAGCCGCTCGCCGAGTTGCTCGCGCAGCACGCGGCCCTTGATCTCCAGCACATGGCCCTCGGGCAGATCCTCGAGCTGGAACGGCCCGTAGGAGATGCGGATCAGCCGCGTCACCTCGAGGCCGAGCGCGCCGAGGATGTTCTTCACCTCGCGGTTCTTGCCTTCGCGCAAGCCCAGCGTCAGCCAGGCGTTGGTGCCCTGCTCGCGGTCGAGCGATGCCTCGATGGAACCGTAGAAGGCGCCGTCGACGGCAATGCCGTCGCGCAGGCCGGCAAGCGCGCTCTCCTCGACCTTGCCGTGGACGCGCGCGCGGTAGCGCCTGAGCCAGCCGGTGGCCGGCAGTTCGAGCACCCGCGACAGCCCGCCGTCATTGGTCAGCAGAAGCAGGCCTTCGGTGTTGATGTCGAGCCGGCCGATCGTCATCAGCCGCGGCAGGTCGGACGGCAGCACGTCGAAGACGGTCTTGCGGCCTTCCGGGTCGCGGTTGGTGGTGACGAGGCCCGCCGGCTTGTGGAACAGGAACAAACGCGTGCGCTCGATCGGCGGGATCTCGGTGCCGTCCAAATGGATGACATCGTTGGCGTCGACGTTGAAAGCAGGCGAGGCGAGCACCTTGCCGTTGACCTTGACGCGGCCGGCCGCGATCAGTTCCTCGGCGTCACGGCGCGATGCGATGCCGGCGCGCGCCAGCCGCTTGGCGATGCGCTCGCCGGTCTCCGGCGCTACTTCCGAAGGACGCGGACGTGGCATGAAGCCACCCTCCGGCTTACTTGCGGCGCGGTCGCGCGGCGGACGATCGCTGAAATCACGCTTCGGGCGCTCGGCAAATTCGGCGCCGCCTTCACGCTTCGGCCGGTCGGCAAAGTCGCGTCCGGGGCGATCATTGAAATCACGCTTGGGACGATCGAAACGGCGCTCGCCTTCGGCCGCCGCCGGCCTGTCACCGCGTGGCGTATAGGGCTTGCTACCCTCGCGCTTCTCGAAAGGCTTGCCGTCGCGCGGCGGACCCTTGCGGAACGGCTGTTCGCGGCCTTCGGCGCCATCTCCAGTTTCACGCGGCTTGTAGCTACGCTTGAACTCGCGACGCTCGCCCTCGGCCGCTCCAGGACGATCACCGCGCGCGCCAAAGGATTTGCGCTGTCCCTCGCGCTTCTCGAACGGCTTGCCTTCCGGGCGCGGTCCCTTGCGGAACGGGCGCTCGCCGCGCTCGGCACTCTCGCCTGCTTCGCGTGGCTTGTAACTGCGTTTGAAGTCGCGGCCCTTGCCGTCGACATCGCGCGCGGGGCGTTCGCCTTCCGCGACCTTCGGCCGATCGCGCTTCACGAACGGTCTCTTGGCACCGAAGCCCGGCTTGCCGTCGCGGCCACGCTGGCCCGTCGGCTTCGAGCCGCCTTTGCGCGGCCCGCGTGAAGATTTCTTGTCGTCGTCCATTACTTTGCTCGTCTTCATCTGCTACAGCGCCGCGCGCCCTTTCGGACGCCCAACGCAGGCAGTGTCATCTTGATTTTGCGCATCCAGCGGCGCGGCAAAAACCGATTCCGGTTTTCATGGTCTCGCGCTAGATAACAGGATCACTGCCGGGTGGCGAGGAGTAATCGGAATGGAAACCGCGTGAAGCGGCCTGATTTCATGGCCTTGGCGCTTGAAGAGGCCGAGACAGCGGCGAACCGTGGCGAAGTGCCGGTCGGCGCTGTGATCGCCAATGGCAACACAGTGGTCGCGAAAGCCGGCAACCGCACGCGTGAACTCGCGGACCCGACCGCGCATGCCGAGATGCTGGCGATCCGCGAAGCCTGCCGGAAGCTCGCCAGCGAGCGGCTGACCGGCCACGACCTCTATGTGACGCTGGAGCCCTGCGCCATGTGCGCCGGCGCGATCTCCTTCGCCAGGCTGCGGCGGCTCTATTTCGGTGCCGCCGACGAGAAAGGCGGCGCAGTGGTCAACGGTGTGCGCTTCTTCGCTTCGCCCACCTGTCACCACACGCCCGACATCTATCCGGGGATCGGCGAGAGCGAAGCCGCTCTCATCCTCAAGGGTTTTTTTCGCGAGAGAAGAGATTTGTAGCCCGTGGCGGCCGAGCCGGCTTCAGAGGCCAAGCCAGTCGAACCAGCCGCCCTTCTTGCCTTCCGCCTGCGCCTTGAGGCGGCGCTCCTTCTTGAACTCGTCCTCGCCGAGTTCGTTCTGCGGTGCGGCGGCGGAGGCCTGGCGATAGGCAAGCGGCGGCTCGCTCAGATATCTGCGCACGGTCGGATCGCCCTGCTTCTGTTCGGCGAGCCGGCGCTGGATCTCAGTTTTGCGGGTAGCGTTGGAATCATCCGGCGACCAGCGCGGAGGATGTGAGGAGCCCGACTCCGCCATTGCCTTCTTCACTGCTGCCGGATCGGTCTGCACGTCCTCGACCGCTTCCGGCTGGTAGTTCGGATCGTTCTGGTGCGCGGTGGCGTCGGCGCGGATGCGGGCGCGGCGCGCCTCGGGCGATTCGGGCCATTCAGTGCTCGCCGTCTCGATGCTCTGTTGCGGCGGCGGCAGGTTTTCCTTCTGCCCGGGGCCAGGCTTCACCAGATCGGGGCGCGGCTTGTAGTCGATCGGATCGCGGCGCTTCGGCATGATCGAGGCGGCACCGCTAACGTCGTCGAAGAGTTGGGCGCCGGCGGTCTTGTCGGTTCCGTAGGTAGGCGAACCCATACAGCCGGACAGAGCAATGGCCGATGCCACAAGCGGCGCCAGCAGCGCGGCGCGCGCAAACGTTCTGTCGGTCATGCCAAAAAGTCCCACTCTAACAGCCTTTCGGTAGCCACCGGCCAAGGGCACGGTCCCCTTCTTCCCCGCATTTGCGATGGAAATCCGGCGACAATTTGTCTGCCGGAGTGTCGCGTGTTTACCTCAACCACTTATTAAGGGCAACGCACGGGCGGATTCGCACCGCCCGCCGCGGCATTTATGCACTTATTTGACCGGTGCATGTCGTTAACCCGAAACCGCTGCACACCTTTCGGGCGACAATGCGCTTATTTGACCGGTGCATGTCGTTAACCCAAAACCGCTGCACACTTTCGGGCGACATGCACTTATTTGGTTGGTGCATGTCGTTAGCCCGAAACCGCTGCACACTTTTGGGCGACATGCACCTAGAGCCGCCCGAGCGCCTTCAGCTCGTGCAGCACGGCCGCGTCCCGGGCCGAGACATCCGGGAATTCCGGGGTCTGCCCGACATCGGCGGTGTAGCGCCAGGAACGCGCGCATTTGACGAGCCCACGATCCTCGGCCTTTTCCACAACCACCGCCACGCCCTTGACGTCGTCGAGCGTGAAGGCGCCTTCCGGCGCCCTGCCATGCTTGATGACGAGGTCGCTGGTGATCGCCATCTCGGCCATGTCGACATCGGCGATCGCCGCTTCCAGCGACGCGTCGTCGATGGTGACCACCGGCACGGCTTCCAGCGAAGAGCCGATCAGCTTCTCGGCGCGCGCGATCTCCAGCGCGCCGGTGACGACGCGGCGCACCTGCCTCACCTTGCGCCATTTTTCGGCCAGCGCCTCGTTGCGCCAGTTCTGCGGGATCGCCGGGAACTGGTCGAGATGGACCGAAACTGATTCCGGATGGCGGTCGAGCCAAGCTTCCTCGGTGGTGAAGGGCAGCATCGGCGCCAGCCACTTCACCAAGCAGTCGAAGAGGTGGCGCACCACTTGCACGGCCGCCCTGCGGCGCAGGCTCGACGGGCCGTCGCAGTAAAGCGCGTCCTTGCGGATGTCGAAATAGAAGGCCGAAAGCTCGACGACCATGAAGTCGAGCAGCGCGCGCGTGACGCGCTTGAACTCGAACGCGTCGTAGCCCTGGCGCACCAGATCGTCGAGCTCGGACAGCCGGTGCAGCATCAGCCGCTCGAGTTCCGGCATCGTCTCAACCGGCACATCCTTGCCGTCGTCATGGGCGAGCGTGCCCAGCATCCAGCGGATGGTGTTCCGGAGCTTGCGATAGGCGTCGATATTGGTCTGCAGCACGTTCTTGCCGAGCCGCTGGTCCTCCCAATAATCGGTCGTCACCACCCAGAGCCGCAGGATATCGGCGCCGGACTGCTTGATGACGTCCTGCGGCACCACGGTGTTGCCGAGCGACTTCGACATCTTGCGGCCTTCCTCATCCATGGTGAAGCCATGGGTGATGACCGCCTCGTAGGGCGCCCTGCCCCTGGTGCCGCAGCTTTCGAGCAGCGAGGAATGGAACCAGCCGCGATGCTGGTCGGAGCCCTCGAGATAGACGTCGGCCGGCCATTTGAGGTCCGGGCGGTCTTCAAGCGTGAAGACGTGCGTCGAGCCGGAATCGAACCAGACGTCAAGGATGTCCATCACCTGGTGCCATTTCGAAGCATCGTGATTGCCGAGGAAGCGCTCCCTGGCGCCCTCGGCGAACCAGGCGTCGGCGCCCTCCTTCTCGAAGGCCTCCATGATGCGCTGGTTGACGGCCTCGTCCTTCAGCACATTGCCGTCCTCGTCGGCGAAGACGGCGATCGGCACGCCCCAGGCGCGTTGGCGCGACAGCACCCAGTCGGGACGCTCCTCGATCATGGCGCGGATGCGGTTCTGGCCGGCCGCCGGCACGAAACGGGTGTCGTCGATCGCCTTCAGCGCGCGGCTGCGCAGCGTCGTGCCGTCGCCGAGGTCCTTGTCCATATAGACGAACCATTGCGGCGTGTTGCGGAAGATGATCGGCTTCTTCGAGCGCCAGGAATGCGGGTAGCTGTGCTTCAGCCGGCCGCGCGCGAACAGCGCGTTGCGCTTGATCAATTCCTCGATCACCGCCTGATTGGCGTTGCCCTTCTTGCCGTTGTCGTCGATGACGCGCGCCGGCCCACCCTCGCGGTCCGGGCCGAAGCCCGGCGCGTCCCTGGTGAAGAAGCCGGCATCGTCGACCGGAAACGGGATCGCGGTGTCGACGCCGCGCTCGCGCAGTTCCGAGGCCGCGTCCATCCAGGCGTCGAAGTCCTCGCGGCCGTGGCTCGGCGCCGTGTGGACGAAGCCGGTACCGGCATCGTCGGTGACATGCTCGCCGGCGATCGTCGGCACGGGGTATTCATAACCACCGCCGAGCCCCTTGAAGGGATGCGAAAGCGTAAGGCTGGCAAGCTGTTCGGCCGAGACGCTGTGGAGCCGGTTCAAGGTGACTTTCGCCTTGGCCGCGCTCTCTTGCGCGAGCGCGTCGGCAAAGATCAGCTTCTCGCCGGGCTGCGGGCCGAAGGCGTTCTCGGCCGCCGTCACTTCATAGAGGCCATAGGCGACGCGCGGCGAATAGCTGACGGCGCGGTTGCCGGGGATGGTCCAGGGCGTGGTCGTCCAGATGACGACATGCGCCTCGACCAGATCGAGCGCGGTCCCATCCAGCGCCGGCGCGGCGTCGGCAACCGGCTGCGCGAGGCTTGCGACCGGAAACTTCACCCAGATCGTGTCGCTCTCATAATCCTGGTATTCGACCTCGGCCTCGGCCAGCGCGGTGCGCTCGACCACACTCCACATCACCGGCTTCGAGCCGCGATAGAGCTGGCCGGACATGGCGAATTTCAGCAATTCGCCGGCGATGCGCGACTCGGCGTGGTAAGCCATGGTCGTATAGGGGTTGTCGAAATCGCCGATGACGCCGAGGCGCTGGAACTCGCCGCCCTGAACCTTGATCCAGTGGGCGGCGAAGTCACGGCATTCCCTGCGGAACTCGTTGACCGGCACCTCGTCCTTGTTCTTGCCCTTGGCGCGGTACTGCTCCTCGATCTTCCATTCGATCGGCAGACCATGGCAGTCCCAGCCCGGCACGTAATTGGCGTCATAGCCGCGCATCTGGAAGGAGCGGTTGATGACGTCCTTGAGGATCTTGTTCAGCGCATGGCCGATATGGATGTTGCCGTTGGCGTAGGGCGGGCCGTCATGCAGCACGAATTTCTCGCGGCCGGCGGCCTCCTCGCGCAGCTTCCTGTAGAGGTCCATGTCCTGCCAGCGCTTGACCAGGCCGGGCTCCTTCTCGGGCAGGCCGGCGCGCATCGGGAAATCCGTCTGCGGCAAATAAAGCGTTTTGGAATAGTCGATCGTTTCAACGGTATCGGTCATTGATCTGCCATCTCAGGTGCCCGGCGGCGAAAAGCCCGGGCGTTGAAGTCTTTGCCTTCACGCATATCGTTTTCCAAAGCCGGAGCCCTGTTTTGGGCGATATGCGTCGATGTTCATGAAAAAAGCGCGAGGGGCGCGCGCGAAAACTCCCGGCGGCTCCAGCGGCGCTCAGGCCGCCCGGAACACCGGGCCCGTAATTCGTATCGCGATCGCGAAAAGGCGCGAAAAGCTCGTCATGGCGTGGCTTTTAGCGGATGGCGCGGCAGGAATAAAGCACGGATTTCAAGGCATGAAGCCGCTTTCACGGCCTACATCGTGAAATTGAAGCGGTAGGTGGTCGACAGACCGAAGGTCCACTGGTCACGGTCGCCCCGCTCCTTGACCAGGCTGGAACCGGCAGCCGGCCCCATCAGGCGCGAATACTCGGTGAAGACGCTTGCCGTCATCGGCTCGGTCACCTTCCAGGTGATGGCACCGCCGAGGCCGGTCGATCTCAGCCCACCGCCCGGATGGTATTCGCTCAGGCCGGAAGCCGCCGCTTCCTTGGCGTTGACGCCGTAATAGGCGTCGAAATAGTCGGACGAGGCGAAGGACACGCGCGGACCGCCGGAGATGCGTACGGTCGGCGTGATGTCGTAGAAGGCGTCAGCCGCAATGTCGGCGACGAAGCCGTTATGGGCGCGGATGCCGTGCCGCAGTTCCGCCCGGGCCCTCACCCAATCCAGCGGATAGAATTCGAAGAAGCCGCCGACCTCGCCGCCCCAGCGCACCGGATCGAGGCCTTTCAATTCGTCCTTGCTTTCGCGCGAGAAAACCAACTTGCCGGTCAAGCCGGCGCGAACGGAGCCGTCATCGATCAGCGCCAGCGAGATGTTGTCGTTGCGCGAGGTGAAACGCGCCTCGGGGCCGACCTTGCCGAGCGAGATGATCGGCTGGGCGCTGAGCATATATTTTTTGCCGCCCTCGAAATTCGGGGCAACCAGGCCGGTGGCGCCGAGCGTCAGATACCAGTCGCCGGATATCCAGCTGCCCTCGCCCGCCTGAGCGACAGGCGCGGTGAGCAGGCCCAAGGCGACGGCCAGCGGAATCTTCCCGACAATACGCATCGTCACCCCTTACGCGAAACGCGCCGGCAACACCACCTGCCGGCGCTCAAGCCATGCCGTGCGTTCGGTAAAATTTGACTTAAAATCGGTAACATCGGAACCGACGGGCGAACTCTCCTTGCGCATGCGAGCACAATCGCCAGCTCCGAATGTCGCAATTGAGCGCCAGCTCGGCGTATCTCATGGCGACTCTCTCACTGCGCCCGGTACAAATTATTGGTCAGGTCAGTCGACTCAAGGAGAATTTGCATGCGCGGTCATTGCTTATGTGGCGCTATTGCTTTTGAAGTCGATGGCCCGGCACAAGCATGCGTGGTCTGTCATTGTGAAAGTTGTCGGCGGCAATGTTCCGCGCCGATGACCACCTATATTGGCGTCTTGGACGGCCACTGGCGATGGTTGGGCAAGCCCCCGAAAGTATTCAACTCTTCTCCGGTGTGGAAAGAACATTTTGCGATCACTGTGGCTCGCCGCTGTCCTTCCGCTCGACGAACATGTCCGGCGTCATGCATTTTTTTGCCGCAGCGATGGAGGAGCCGGAAAAATTTTCACCCACGCTGCATGTCGCTTTTGAGGAGAAGCTCCCTTGGTTGAAATTCGCCGACGGCCTGCCGACACGGTTTGGGCCTGACTATACGAAAAACTAGCCAACACGCCTGTTGCGGCGCGACGTCTCTATCAGATCGCAAGCTGCTTCCAGTCCCCCGGTCAGCGGCGTCGACGAGCCATAGGCCAAGGCCGCCTTTTGCCATTGGGCCCGGATCGCCGGGTTGCCGGCTTTCAGGATTGCCTGCCGCCAGATTTCGGGATCGTCGCGATTGGCGACGACCAGTCCCGCCCGGCTGGCCTCGACATATTTTGCATATCCGCAGGCGTCCGATGCAATGACGGGCAGGCCGTTTGCAAGAGCCTCGAGGATCACCGTGCCGGTATTTTCCAGGCGAGCCGGGTGCAGCATGAAATCGCTCGCGACCACAATGGCCGGGATGTCCTCCTGGATACCCAGCAGGGTGGCCCGTTGCGACATACCGGATCTGGCAATCAGACCGCGAAGCCTGGTTTCCTCCTCGCTGTTTTTTCGAAGGCCGGCCACCAGCCAATGGATGTTCGCGAACGGCTGAAGGGCATTTACCGCCCGGTCGAGGCCCTTCACCTTCATTCTGTTGGCGATGCTCAAGGCAATGACGGCATCGCGGGGAAGCCCGAAGCGGTCGCGGATTTCATTGCGGTCGCAGGCCAGCAACTCCGGCCTGCGGCGTTTCGGATCGAGCGTCGGTCCGACGACATGAATGCGGGATTCTTCCGTTCGCCAGAAATCGCGGTAAAGCGCTGCCTGGTGTTCGCTGAGCGCGATGATCTGCACGGCGTTGCCAGGGGCAAAAATCATCGATTCGAGTTTTTGCTGGCGGATGAAGCGGGGCGAAAACGGCCGCCACCATCCAAGCTTCGAGGCAAAATAAGGCGGGTCGCCGGCATAATAGATATCCAGGCCCGCCATCTTGTTGAAACCGACCACGCAGTCGAAGTCCCGCCTGGCGATCAGAAGCGTCTTTCCCAGCGCATATTCGGTGCCCGGATTGGAGATGACGCGTGCCGGCTGGACCCTTATCGTCGCCGAACTTTCGACGTGACCTACCTGGCGTGTCGTCAGGATTGTGACGGAATGGCCGCGCCCGACCAGTCGGTCGCTGATATTGAGACAATCTCTTTGCAGCCCTCCGTTCATAAAGAGGGCAGAGATTGCGCAGCAGATTTTCATCGCATGTTCCGGAGCGCCGCCTCCCCAAGCCAGATCGACGCAGAGAGACCCCGGGTGCGCCCCAGACTTCTCCACTCAAACAAACAAAGCGGGGCGCTTAAATGTTGGTCGTGTTGAAAAGACGAATATGCTGTATATAGCCCGTTATCAAGAGACTTGGATGCTGTCGGTCTCGCCTGCGTCGGCGCGGCAAAGAGATTTGCAGTTCTCACGATGATGGAACTTTGGGACCGGGCGGACGCCGCCGCCATGCCATTCGACAATCTAACGGTCGATCACGCCCCGACTATCGCAAGGGAGTTCAGTTGCCGACAGTAAGTGTGATCATTCCGGTGAGAGACGGCGCACCGTATCTCGGCGAAGCCTTGCAAAGCATCCTGGACCAGGATCTGGCGGATATCGAAGTCATCGTCATCGACGACGGATCGTCCGACGACAGCGCCGCGATCGCGAGGTCGATCGGCGACCGCGACAGCCGCGTCAAACTTGTCGTCAATCGCGGCCAGGGGATCGTCGATGCGCTCAACCTGGGGATTTCGCTCGCGCGGGCCCCACTTGTGGCGCGCATGGATTGCGACGATGTCTCGCTGCCCGACAGGCTGCGCCTGCAGGTAGCGTGTTTCGCCGCCGATCCCGACCTGCAGCTGCTCGGTACGGCGGGATTGCAAATAGACCGGGACGGAAAACCGTTGAGGCCGATGGACGTTCCCATCGGCAACGGGCAGTTGCGGGATGCGCTTGCCGGATACAATCCCATGCTTCACCCGACGGTGATGTTCCGGACCGAGGCCGTCCAGCGCGCGGGGGGCTTCCGTCGCGCATTCACCTATGCCGAGGACTACGACCTGTGGCTGCGGCTTTCCGAGACAGGAAAACTGGCCAACATGGATGGGCGGCTCGTGAAATTGCGCTCCCACCCCGGGCAGGTGTCGCGCGTGAAGAAAGATCAGCAGAAAGCGGCCGCGGCGCTGGCCAGACAGTCGGCGCTGTTGCGTCGCTCCCGCGCCGAGCCGTTCGACGCAGGCGACCAACCCGCAGAAGCCATCGAAGCCTTTCTGGCATGGCGCGCCGCCACCGGAGTCAACATCTCCAGCCTGGAAAGACGCGACATCGAGTTGCTGCTGCGAACCCCAGGCATACCCTTGGCCATCACCTGCAAGCTGCTGCTGCTCGCGGTTGCCGGTGCTCCTTCTTTCAGAACGCTCGCGTTCGGACTTCGACTGGCCTGGCTCAGGACGATCGCGCGCCCTGCAAAAATGCGACCCAACTGATGCGGCCCAACTGATGCGACTTGTCGTCGATCTATCGAGCATGGCGCGTTGGCTCGGTCCTCCGGTGGGCCTGGTCCGCGTGCAGCGGCACTACGGCGCTGTGGCGGCCGCGCTCGAGGCCTGCGAGGTGGCGTTCACGGTGTTCGACCCCATCGACCGGATCCTCAGACAGGTTTCGGCGCGAACGGCGGCGGAAATCATCGCCGGCGACATTTCGTGCGACATGAGTTTTTATCCGGACCCTGCCCGCATCAAGATGCGGTTTTACGACCGCTGGCCGAACTGGGCACGGCAGTTGCTCATGGCGATCATAAGACCGCGCCGGATCCTGATAACGGAAATCGGCGCGTTCGGCCGGCACAATCCTGGCAGTAATTTTCTTCACTTCCTCGAGCGGATCGAAAACCGGCTGATGAAGGGAACCGAGCGGCGGCTGATCGCTCGCGACGACGGCTGGCGCGTCCGGATCGTCCCGCTCCGCACGGTCGCCGGCAACAAATACAGCCTGGCGCCCGGCGACCATCTGCTTTTGATGAACAATGACTGGGCGCACACCGATATCGAGGTCATCTCGCGCGAGTGCCGCTCGGCCGGCGCAAAGCTGATCGTGCTGCTCAACGACATCATTCCGATCCAGTTTCCCGAATGGTACAAGCCGCATGACGTCAGGAGATTCACGGACTATGTGAATCTGGCGATCAGGCTGGCGGACCGCTTCATCTTGACTTCAAAGCGTGTCACCGCCGATGTCGGGGAGTATGCCGCCAGGCTCGGCATCCACCTGCCGGAGCTGAAACAGGTCTCCCTCGGCTGCGACAGTGCCCGCAAATCGAAGGCGGACGGCCATCTGCCGGACGGACTTGAGGCGGGTCGCTATATCCTGTTCGTCTCCACCATCGAACCACGCAAGAACCATTCGCTGCTGATGGATGTCTGGCGGCGCCTCGTCCTGGACGGAACGGTCGCGCATAGCGGCATGAAGCTGGTTTTCGTCGGACGCAGGGGCTGGATGGTCGACGACGTGCTGGCGAAGCTTCACAGCCATCCCGACCATGGCGAAAGCCTCATTCATCTCGACAACGTCGACGACGGGACATTGTCCCTCCTCTACCGGAACAGTGCGTTCTGCGTGTACCCGTCGCTCTATGAAGGATATGGGCTGCCGCCCGTCGAGGCACTGGCTTACGGAAAGGCGCTGATCGCCTCGACGGGCGGAGCCATCGCCGAAGTGGTCGGTCCGCTGGGACTCTGCCTTGATCCGCTCGACGTCGAAGGATGGGAAAACGCCATGCGGCGGTGGATCACCTCGCCCGAGGCCCGCGCTTCGTATGAGGCGAAGGCCGGCGAATTCGTGGCGCGAAGCTGGGAGCAGGCTGGCCGGGAGACGCTGGAGGCGGCGCTTGCGCCGTTCACCGACGAAGTCCAGCCTCGGCGAGGCTGAAGGTTTGCCGAATGCCCTCCGATATTTTTCAACCGTCCGAAGCCGGCCGATCGACCCGCCAGCTAACGACAGCGGCCCCGCGCTTCGCACTGCCGCCCTGCTCGCTGGACGTAAGATATCCCCGGGATTACCCTCCTTCAACCGCAAGTGGCGCGGCGATATCCGAGGGAGAGACATCATGACCTTGCAAGGTGACGCCCTGAAAGACGCAATCGGCCAAACGCGGGACAAATGGGGATGGTTCGTGGCGCTCGGCGTGCTGCTGCTGATCTTCGGCGGCATCGCCTTCGGCAATCTGTTCATCGCCACCGTGGCCTCGGTCTATGTGGTCGGCTGGCTGATGCTGATGGCCGGCGCCATCGAGATCATCCATGCCTTTGGCGTCAAGACCTGGGGACGGTTCTTCTACTGGCTCGCGAGCGGCCTGCTCTATGCGGTCGCCGGCTTCTTCGCCTTCGACAACCCATTGCTTGCGTCGGCGGTGCTGACGCTGCTGCTCGCGATCGCGCTGGTCGCCTCTGGGTTGCTGAGAGCCTGGGTCGCCTTCAATCACCGGCCGGAGCAAGGCTGGGGCTGGCTGCTTACGGCCGGCATCATCTCAATTCTGCTCGGCCTGATCATCGCCATGCGCTGGCCGGTCAACAGCCTGTGGGTGCTCGGCATGTTTCTGGCCATCGACCTTGTCTTCCAGGGCTGGAGCCTCATCGCCATCGGGCTGGCGTTGAAAAAGACGATCTAGAACGCTATCGCGGCGTCCAGTTGCGACAGCGGGCCCACGCCCGCCAGCAGCGCCCGCGCCTCGGCCTCGTCCTTTTTCATCTGCGCAACCAGCGCGTCGAGGCCGTCGAATTTGATCTCCGGGCGCAGGAAGCCGAAGAACGACACCTCGCAGGTCTCGCCATAGAGTTCGCCGGAGAAGTCGAACAGGAAGGTTTCGAGCAGCGGCGCGCCATTGTCATCGACCGTCGGGCGGCGGCCGAAGCTGGCGACGCCGTCATGGAGCGTGCCGTCGGCGCGACGGAAGCGGACGGCGTAAATGCCTTCCTTCAAGGCTGCTTCCGGCGAAAGCCGCATATTGGCGGTCGGGAAGCCGAGCGTGCGGCCAAGCCGCTGGCCGCCGATCACTTCCGCCTCGACGGTGAAGCGATAGCCGAGCAGGCCGGCGGCCTCCTCCACCTGGCCGTCGGCCAGCAGTTCCCGGATGCGGCTTGACGAGATCACCTCGGCGCCTTCATCGCGGAAGGCGTCGACCAGCGTCACACCGAACCCATGGCGTTCTCCCGCCGCCATCAGAAAGGCCGGGCCGCCCTGGCGGTCCTTGCCGAAATGAAAGTCGAAACCGGTGACGGCGTGGCGGATGCCGAGGGTCTTTTCCAGCACATCGGTCACGAAAGCCTCGGCCGAGAGCGAGGCAAAATCGCGCGTGAACGGCTGTTCGACCAAAGCGGCAAAGCCAAGTCCGGCCAGCAGCCGCGCCTTCATCGGCGGCGGCGTCAGCACGAAGAGCGGAACCTGTGGCCGGAACACCTTGCGCGGATGCGGCTCGAAGGTGAGCACCAAGGCGGGTACATCGTTGCGGCGGGCTTCGGTCAGCGCGCGCTCCAGCACGGACTGGTGGCCGCGATGGACGCCGTCGAAATTGCCGATCGCCACGACGCCGCCGCGCAGATGCGCGGGCAGCGGCGCGACCGCGGAAAGACGTTCGAAGGCTTGCGTCATGTCGAGGCGCCCGTCATGGCCAGATCATCAACCTATTGCAGACGCGGAATGACGGCGACCGGCCGGTAGCCGTGCTTTTCGAGGAAGCCAGCCAGCCTTTCAGGATCGTCGCCATGCTCCCGCGCGTGGATGCCGCCCCAGACGTAGAGCACGTCAAAGCCGTTGTCGGCCGCGCCCTTGACATCGGTCATCATGCCGTCGCCGATGGCGAGAACTTCGCTGCGCTCGACGGCACGGCCGAGCAGGCCCGCGACCTCCTTCATGGCGACATCGTAGATCGGCGCGAAAGGCTTGCCGGCAATCAGCGTGCGGCCTCCCAGCTGTGCGTAATCTCGCGCGAGCGCGCCGGCACACCAGATGGTGCGCTCGCCGCGCTCCACCAGGATATCCGGATTGGCGCAAATGAACGGCAGGTTGCGGGCACGCAGCCGCTGCAGCAGCTCGGCATAGTCGGCGGGCTTTTCCACCTCATCGTCATAGAGCCCCGTGCAGACAATGCCGGAGGCCTCGAATTCCTCGACGAGATCGACGTCGAGCCCGTCATAGAGCGTGAAATCGCGGTCGGGGCCGATATGGAAGATCTGCCTCGGACCGTCGGCGATCAGGTCGCGGGTCACGTCGCCGGAGGTAACGACCCGGTCGTACCCATCGGCGGGAACGCCGATGAGCTTCATCTGGGCGACGACGTCGGCGCTGCGGCGCGGCGCGTTGGTGATCAGCACGACAGGCACGTTGGCCGCGCGCGCCCTTGCAAGTGCGGCGGCGGCGGCCGGAAAGTGCCATTCGCCATTGTGCACGACGCCCCACACGTCGCACAGGATGGCGGCGTAGCGTCCCGCCAGATCGTCGAGCGAAGCGATGATGTCAGGCGAATCCGCCATGCCGTGTCCCTGATTTTTATCTTAAAGCACAAAGCGTTGAAACGGATTCCAGCGACGCGCTTTTAGTCCTTGCCTTGATGCAAAGCCAAGGCGCGCCGCAGTCGGCTCCGCATAACCGAAGCGCTTCGTCCTGTCACCAGCTTTCCGGCATCGGCCGTCGACGGCTTCTCGCGCCGCATAGGGTTAATGCCTCGTCAAAGGACCGCGCGATCTTGCTGCTTTCGAGAGGTCTAAAATTTAACGATTCATGGTCATGGTAGGCTAGAACCTACAGGATCCTGGCGGGGGCTAAGGGCATTGATCCGCAAATTCCTACGCAACAGACGGGGCAACTATGCCTTGATGACGGCCATCACGATGGTACCCCTGATGGGCGGCGTGGCGTTGGCGGTCGACTATACCGAGCTGGTGCGCGAGCGGCAGGAGACGCTGAACGCGCTGGATGCCGCCGGCATCGCAACGGCGCAGCAGATCGTCGCCGGCGCCAGCGATACCGATGCCAAGGCCTATGCCAAAACATTCTTCGAGGCCAATCTCAGGCACGTTCTTCCGGCAAACACCACGCTCGCGGTCACCTTGCCGAACAACAATGCGGGCGGCGGCACGCTGGTTCTCGAGGCCGCCCTGACGTACCGGCCCTACTTCCTGCCGGCGGCAGTCATGCTGCTTGGCGGAACCCCGGGCCAGACGAACGTCAATTTCTCGGCCAGATCTGAAATCCGCCTCAAGAACACGTTGGAAGTGTCGCTGGTGCTCGATAATTCGGGCTCGATGGCCGAACTCGGCCATGGCTCGAGCCAGGTGCGGTTCGATCTTCTGAAGAGCGCCGCCAAGCAGCTTGTCGACCAGCTTGCCGGCCAGGCGCAGCTGATGAAGCAAGTTTCCAAGCCCGTACAATTCAGCCTGGTTCCCTTCGCCGCCTCGGTCAATGTCGGCCCCGCCAATTCGTCGGCGACGTGGATGGACCAGGACGGCATCTCGCCCATCCAGCACGAGAATTTCGACTGGACGACGATGACCCAGGCGAACTCGCCCTGGCCGCAGAGATACGTCGAAAAGGTCGGCAGCATCTGGTATGCGCGCGGCACAGACTGGGACGCTTCCCAGAAGGACAAGCCGCTGACGCGTTTCTCGCTCTACAAATGGATGCAGCGAATTTCGGCGTGCACCAAAGACCGGAACAACGTTTGCACGTCCAACATAACCTACGCCCCGATCGCAACCTGGAGCGGCTGCGTCGAATCGCGTCCCTATCCATACAACATCCAGGATACGGCCGCCTCGGGCGCGACGCCGGCCACCTTGTTTGTGCCGATGTTCGCGCCTGACGAAACCGACAATACCGATAGCAGCTCCCGGCCGGCAAACAACAACTGGCATCTCGACGTCACGACGAGCACCGACAACCCGACGCGCCAGAAATTCATGCCGAAATATTTCAACTACGGCACCAAGGTCACCTCCGCCTATGGGAGCAATGCCGGCCCGAACGCCAGCTGCAGCACGACCGCGATCACGCCACTGACCGACGTCTCCACCACGGCCGGCGCCACCACGGTCAAAAACGCGATCGATGCCATGGTCGATGTCGGCGCCACCAATGTTCCGGAAGGCATGGCCTGGGGCTGGCGCACGCTTTCCAGTACCGCGCCCTTCACCGACGGCCGAGCGGAGACCGAAAAAGGCAACGACAAGGTGCTGATCGTGCTCACCGACGGCGCCAATACCTATTACACGCCAACGTCGGTGACAGCGCAAAGCTATTCTGGCTCGAACTGGAACCAGGGAGGCAACGACCTTGCCGGCAATAAGGCCATCTATTCCGCCCTGGGATATCTTGCCTACGGCAACGGCTCGAGCAGCCAGACCAAGCCGTTCGGAAGCACCTACACCTATGGCCGGCCATTCCTTGGCACCAGCACCAACGTCAGCAAGACCGATTATTCGAACGCCAATTACACCAAGGCCATGAGCGAGCATTTGGCCACGCTGTGCAACAACGCGAAGGCCGCCAACGTCATCGTCATGACCATCGCGCTCGACCTCGACTCCACCAATACGGCCGAGGCGGCGCAGATGGCAGCCTTGAAGACCTGCTCGTCGGACTCGCGCTACGCCAAGGACCCAACCGACCCCAGCAAGCCTAAGAAACTATTCTGGAACTCGACCGGCGCGACACTGTCGGACGACTTCAAGGCGATCGGCAACGAGCTGTCGAACCTGCGCATCGTCAGCTGAGCGGCACGACAAACGATCGACGACGCCCGCCGCAAGGCGGGCGTTTTTCGTCGGGCGGCATGCCGCGGGCAATGGTTTGGTTAGCGGTCGGTGAAATCGCTGTCGCGCAATCGACCGGTTTACCAAACCGGTCCTTCAGCGTTTTGTGGAAGTGTGGCCCGACAGAGAATCCACCGGCGGGGGGCCGCTTCAAGAACAATGCGCAAATTCTGGCATCAATTCTGCCGTGACCGCCGCGGCAACTACGCCCTCTTGACCGCAATCGCCATGGTGCCGCTGATGGGAGCCGTGGCGATGGCCGTCGATTTCAGCGAGCTCAACCGCCAGAAGCAGATGGTGCTGAATGCGCTCGACGCCGCCAATTTCGCCGCGGCGCGGCGGCTTGCCGAAGGTGCGACGGACGATCAGATCAGAGCCTACGCGGTCGACTTCTTCAACGCCAATCTCAACAACATCGACCCCGCCAACATATCGCTCGACGTCACGCTGCCCACCAGCCAGGCCGGTGGCGGCCTGCTCACCATGAGCGCGACGCTGAACTACCACCCTTACTTCTATCCGTCCTCCTCGCTGCTCGTCGGCGCATCCACAATCGATGCGAACAAATCGATCAACCTCGACATGGATTCCCAGGTGCGGCTGAAGAACACGCTGGAAGTGGCGATGGTGCTCGACAATTCGGGCTCCATGACAACGCCCGGCACCGGCTCGGGACAGAAGCGCATCGACCTGCTCAAGCAGGCCGCCAAGCAGCTTGTCGACACGCTGGCGCAGCAGGCAGCGCAGATCAAGCAGATCGACAAGCCGGTCCAGTTCAGCCTCGTGCCGTTCGCGGCCTCGGTCAATGTCGGGCCGGACAACGACAACGCCTCCTGGATCGACACCTACGGGTTGTCGCCGATCGCCAATGAGAATTTCGACTGGTCGACGCTGAACGCCCCCGACAAATATGCCCAGAAGATCAACGGCATCTGGTACAAAAAGGGCACCGGCTGGGGCGCGGAGGAAGACCAGATACTGACCCGCTTCGAGCTCTATCGGGATATGAAGGTCGTCACCAGCCACGAACGTGTCGTCGGCAGCGCGCGCACTGTCTGCGACACATATCGCTCGAACCACACATGTTCGCACAGCCATACGGAATACGATTATAACGACACCTACGGGCCGTTCGCCAGTTGGCAGGGCTGCTTGGAGGTCCGGCCCTACCCTTACAATATCGACGACACGCCGGCCTCCGGTGGCCCCAACAATACGGGCGTTGGCGTCGGCGACCCGGCAACCATGTTCGTGCCGATGTTCGCGCCGGACGAACCTGGCAACCACTGGAAAGTGACGCAGGATCCCAACGAGCCGAACCCGATCACCTACGGCGCCGCCAACAGTTGGTGGAACGACGATCCGTCGAGCACGACCGGCAAGACCAGGCAGTCCAACATGGCCAAGTATTTCATGCCCCGGCCGATCGATGCGCCGGTGCTGTCGAAGGGCGCCGGCCCGAATTACAGCTGCACGACCACGCCGATCACGCCGCTCACCGACGTCACGCAGACGGATGGGCTTGCGGCCATCAAGGCGGCGATCGACCTGATGCAGCCCAACGGCAACACCAACGTGCCCGAAGGTATGGCCTGGGGCTGGCGCACCGTGTCGAGCGCCCCGCCGTTCACCGAGGGGCGGCCGGAAACCGAGCGTGGCAACGACAAGGTCGTCATCGTGCTGACCGACGGCGAGAACACCTATTCGACGGTCAGTTCCGACCCGGCCGGCAACAAGTCGACCTATGCCGCCTACGGCTACACCGGCGTCGGTTATAACGGCACCTCGGTCACCCGCCTGTTCGGCGGCACGTCGAGCGCCATCGGCCAGTTCAACTATTCGTCGAGCAACTACACCGCCGCGATGAACGAGCAGATGGCGAAGCTGTGCGACAACGCCAAGGCTGGCAACATCATGGTGATGACGGTGGCGCTCGACATGTCGTCGACCAGTTCAAGCGACCAGAAGGCGATGGCTGCGCTGAAGGCCTGCTCTTCCGATTCCCGCTTCCGCAAGGACCCGACCGACCCCAGCAAACCGGCCAAGCTGTTCTGGAACGCGACTGGCGCGACGCTGTCGGACAATTTCAAGGAAATTGCGAACGAATTGTCGAACCTGCGGGTGGTTGGGTAAGCCATAGACGGATGCTGGCGTACCAAGAAGTGAAAAGGCAGGACTAGGGGCTGGTCTTCAGATAGTATCCTCTTTCCCTATCATCTGAGGATGCTGAGATGCTGGCCGACCTCGCGAAACTCATCGAGCAGGATCATTTAGCCATTGATGCCTTCGTCAAGGGCGACCCCGAGCCTTTGAAAAGTCTCTATTCACAACGGGATGACGTCGTCATCGCCAATCCATTCGGCCCGCCGGCCAAAGGATGGAGGAACGCCGCCGAAACGATGGACCGTGCCGCTACCAACTACCGGGACGGCGAGGTTATCGGCTTTGAGCGCATCTCCGAGTACGCAACGACGGATTTGGGTTACATCATTGAGATCGAGCGGGTCCGATCCAAGGTCGGCGGCAGTGACAAACTGGTGCCGATAGCACTTCGAACCACGACTATATTTCGGCGGGAGGAAAACGCCTGGAAGATCGTCCTTCGTCATGCCGATCCTATAGTCTCGCCTCGTCCGGCGGCCTCGGTCGTCGGTGAGTAGAAGGCTACCAAGGCCTGGAGACATCCTCCGTTTGGAGCTGCGCAGCGCAGCGACGTCCATATGGACGTGGCCAAGGAAGCAGGCCGAGACTACCCACCACCTGCGGGCATTTGCCCGCCCTGGCGCAACAGCCGGCGCCCGCAAGCCCTTGTGCCCGCTCGCGGCACAAGGCACAAGCCCGATGCTCGCCGGCATCGAACCGTCCGTGCCGCAGGCGCTGGAGATCAGGCCGTGCCCGACGCCGCCAACCACCTGACCTTTGCGCTGATCTGCCTCGGCATGGTGCTCACACCAGGTCCGAACATGATCTACCTGATATCGCGCTCGCTGTCTCAGGGGCCGAAGGCCGGGCTGATTTCGCTCGGCGGCGTGGCGCTGGGCTTCCTGTTCTATGTGGTGTCGGCAGCCTTCGGCATCACCGCGCTCATCTTCGCCGTGCCTTACGCCTATGATGCGCTGCGCTTCGCCGGCGCGATCTATCTGTTGTGGCTCGCCTGGCAGGCGCTCAAACCCGGCGGGCGCTCGCCCTTCCAGGTCCGCGAGCTGCCCAGGGACAGACCACGCAAGCTTTTCGTCATGGGCCTGATGACCAACCTGCTCAACCCGAAGGTCGCGGTGCTCTATCTGTCGCTGCTGCCGCAGTTCATCAATCCGGCCAAGGGCCAAGTTTTGTCACAGCTTCTGGTGCTCGGCGTGACCCAGATTTCGATCAGCCTCACCGTCAACGCCGTCATCGCGGTGACGGCGGGCTCGATCGCGAATTTCCTTGCCGGACGGCCATTCTGGCTGGTCGTCCAGCGCTGGATGATGGGCACGGTGCTGACGGCGCTGGCGTTGAGGATGGCAACCGAAGCGCAAAGATAACCGGCAACCGCGTGCGGCTGTTTTTTCCTACATCGGCCGGCGGACGGGCCGGATCTGCTCCGGCTCGACCACCTTGCGATAGAGGTGCCAGGTCGCGTGGCCGAGGACGGGCATGACGACGGCAAGCCCGGCAAACAGCGGGATGGAGCCGGCCACCAGCAATACCGCGACCGTCAGGCCCCACAGCGCCATCGTCAGCGGATTGGCCATCACCGCGCGGGCCGAGGTTTCGATCGCCGAGACGGCCCCGACATCGCGGTCGAGCAGCAGCGGGAAGGCGACGACCGTGGTGGCCAAAACGACAACGGCGAAAACGAAGCCGACGGCGTTGCCGACGAGGATCAGCGTCCAGCCCTTGCCGGTCGTCAGCACGTCGCGCACAAAAGCGCCGACCGAGGCGGGCGGCTCGGCGCCGAACAGGCTGGTGTAAAGCGACTGCGCGGTGAACAGCCACAGCAGGAACAGCGCGAAGAGCAGGATGCCGATGACCGCGATCGAGGGCAGCGCCGGTGAATGACGCACGTCCAGCGCGTGGTGCCAGCGGCTGCTCATGCCGAGCTCGCGCCGGCGGCTGATCTCATAGAGGCCGATGGCAGCGAACGGACCGATGAGCGCGAAGCCCGACATCAGCGGATAGACGAGCTGGATGGCGTTCGAGCCCGAGCTCCATCGCGTCAGGATCACGCCGACGATCGGATAGATCAGGCACAGGAACACATAGTGCGAAGGCTTGGCCCAGAAATCCTCGGCGCCGAGGCGCAACGCATCCCAAAGATCCGACGTGGTGATGTGGCGCACCGTGGGCTGCGCATGCATCCCGTGCGCGTCCGTCATGACATGAAAACCGGCCATAGCCGTCCTCCGTTTGTCAGCGCATGACCCCGAAACCGAACGGTCTCGGAAGGAATCATGCTCCAAAATCAAAGCGGGGCGGTCACCGCCTGGATGGCCGCCCATGGCTGCCATTTCAAGAACGCCGTGATCATAGCCGATCTTCCGGGGAATGTCGCGCGTCACGCGATTTTCATCGCCCGCCCGGCAAAAGCCACGATCGCCGGTATCAGAGGCCGGATGAGCATCTCGATCACAGCCCTCCCCGATCTGAACCGCCGCACACTGCTCAAGGCCGCCGGCCTTGCAGCGCTTGCCGGCATCGCAGCCTGCGGCACCGTCACGGTGCCGACCGGCGAAGGCGCCGGCGTGTCGTCCTCCGCCACAGCCACGTTGAGCACAATCCGCACGTCCGCTGGCCTGCCGGCGCTGACACCCGACGCGCAGCTCGAACAGGCAGCGCTGCAGCAGGCCGGCTATATGGCGTCGCGGGAGCGCATGAGCCACACCACCGGCTGGGGCAAGGATTTCGCCTCGCGCATGATGGACAATGGGGTGCACGGCGCCGCGGCCGAGAACATCGCCGAGGGGCGCTTCGACCTTGAGAAGCTGTTCGACATCTGGATGCATTCAGATGGCCACCGCCGCAACATGCTCGACCCGGACTTCAGCCGCTTCGGCCTGGCCTATGTGCGCGACGGCGCCGATCCTGCCTTGCGCTACTGGGCGCTGGTGCTCGGCCGCTGAACATGACTTTTACGATGACCTGCCCCGGACAGGGCGGGCCGCTTCAATCCATATGCGCCGCCGGCGCCCCACCTGCCGGCGCGGCCTTCGGCTTGCGCAGCAGGATCACGAACGGAATCGCGACCAGCGTCATCACCATCAGGATTTTGAAGTCGTTGATGTAGGAGATCATCATCGCCTGGGCATTCACCGCACGGTCGACCTGCGAAAGTGCCGCGGGGTCTCCGCCAGCGGCCGCCGGCGAGGCGGCCCAAAGGTTGGGGTTGTACGGGTTGATGAAGGCCGAAAGCTCGGTGTGGTTGATCTGCGTGTTGCGCACCATCAGCGCCGCAACCACCGAGACGCCGATCGACGAGCCGAGATTACGCACCAGGCTGAACAGCGAGGTGGCGTCGGTGCGGTAGCGCGCGTCGAGCGTGGCGAAGGCGACCGTCGACAGCGGCACGAACACCATGCCCATGCCGAGGCCCTGGACGACGCCCGAGGAGATGATCAGCCAATTGTCCATCTGCGGCGTGAAGCTTGCCATGGTGTAGAGCGACTGCGCGGTGAGCAGGAAGCCGAAGGCGACCAGGATGCGTGCATCGATCTTGTGCATGATGCGGCCGACGACCAGCATCGAGATCATCGTGCCGATGCCGCGCGGCCCCAGCACGACGCCGATGGTGACCGTCGGATAGCCGAAGATGTTGGCCAGCATCGGCGGCAGGAGCGACATCGAGGCCAGGATCAGCACGCCCATGACGAAGATGAAGCCCAGGCCGGTCACGAAATTGCGGTCGAGGAAAATCTTCGGATCGATGAAGGGATGCTCGGCCGTCACCGTGTGGATGATGAACACCCAGAAGCCGGTGAGCGAGAGAGCGAACTCGATCCAGATCTCGGCCGAGTTGAACCAGTCGACCTCGCCGCCACGATCGAGCAGAAGCTGCAGCGCGCCGACGCCGAGCGAGAGCATGGCGAAGCCGAAGAAGTCGAAGCCGCGCACGCGCTTGGCGATGACGGGCAGATAGGCGGCCATGCCGAGGAAGGCGAGGATGCCGACCGGCAGGTTGATGAAGAACACCCAGCGCCAGTTGAAGTTCTCGGTGAGCCAGCCGCCGAGCGTCGGCCCAAGGATCGGCCCGAGCATGATGCCGGCGCCCCAGATGGCCATCGCCTGGCCATGGCGTTCCTTGGGGTTGATATCGAGCAGGAAAGTCTGCGACAGCGGCACGATGGCCGCGCCGAAGACGCCCTGCAGCAGGCGGAAGAGCACCATCGTCTCAAGGCTCCAGGCAAGGCCGCATAGCATGGAGAAGATGGTGAAGCCGACGACGGCGGCCAGGAACAGCTCCTTGCGGCCGAGCCGGTCGGCGAGCCAGCCGGTGACCGGCGTCATGATAGCCGCAGCCACGATATAGGAGGTCAGCACCCAGTTGATGTTGTCGGGCGACGCGCCGAGGTCGCCGGTCATGGTCGGCAGCGCGACATTGGCGATCGTGGTGTCGAGCGCCTGCATGATCGTCGCCAGCATCAGCGCGACCGTGATCAGCCCGCGATGCGGCACTTCCTTGAAGGGTTCGGGCGTGCTCATGATGCTGAACTTCCAGCAGGTAACAAAACCGTGTACACTAGAGCATGATGCCGAAAAGTGTGAAGCGGTCTTCGGACGACATCATGCTCTATCTCTTTGATTTAGAGGCGGATTCAGATTTCAGGTCGAACAGACCTGAAATCATCCGACTCTAGGTTTCCGGGCGGCAAAGCCTTCCGTTGAGAGACCTTCATCGCGGTGGGACGCGACTATCGATGTGGGGGTTACATCGACCGAAAGTCTCTGTTGGAGCGGATGCCTGCCGCCCGGAAACCTGAGGACCGACGGGTCCGCGCCAAGGCCCCAGCTTTCGAGCAAGCCGCCAGTGGGCTTGCCTTGCCGATCCTTGCCACTCTTCCCATCGGACCAATCCCTGCTTTGCCCGCCGGATCCCGGCGGACCTCGCTGTCGTTACTGCGCGTGCTCCCCCGCCGTGGCGTGGCCGAAGATCGACGGCAGGCCGCGCGCCACGCCGGTGTCGACGGTGACCGTTGCGCTCATGCCGGTGCGCAGCGCCATTTTGGCGTCGGGATCGGTCAGTTCCAGGCGCACCGGAATGCGCTGCGTGACCTTGACCCAGTTGCCGGTGGCGTTTTGCGCGGGCAGCAGCGAGAACTCCGCGCCCGTGCCGGCGCCGATCGCCTTGACGGTCGCCTCGAAGGTGCGGCCCGGATAGGTGTCGACGACGATCTCGGCCTTCTGGCCCGGCTTCATGTTGGTGAGCTGGGTCTCCTTGAAATTGGCGTCGATCCAGGTGTCGCCGGACTCGACCAGCGCGAACAGCGGCGTGCCGACGGAAACATACTGGCCGACCTTGAAGGAGGCGGCCTGGTAGATGATGCCGTCAGCCGGCGCCTTCACCGTGGTCTGCGCCAGATCGTAGGCGGCCTTGTCGCGCGCGGCCAAAGCCGACATCACGGTCGGATGCCTGTCCGCCTCGATGTCGGGGTTGCCGCCGAGCGCAGCCTTGGCGCTGACGATGCCCTGCTGAGCGACCGCAAGCTGCTGCTTGGCCTTGTCGAGGTCGTTGCGGGCCTGATCGAGCGACGACTTGGCGTTGATGCCCTTCTGCGCGAGATCAGCGGCGCGGCCATATTGCGACTGCGCATAGTCGACCTCGCTGCTGGCGGACCTTTCCTGCGCCATCGCCTGGCTGTAAGCGGCGCGAAGCTGCTCGACATTGAGGCGCGCGGCGGCGACCGCGGCGTCGGCCTGGGCCAGCGCAATTCTGTAAGGCTCGGGATCGATGACGAAGAGAAGGTCGCCCTGCTTGACCAGTTGGTTATCGGCGATGCCGACCTGGACAATACGGCCGGCCGTGTCGGAGGCGACGGAAATCCTGGCCTGCTGCAGATTGGCGTTCTCGGTTTCCTGGTAGCGGCCGCCGGTCACCCAGATATACGAGCCGCCGGCAAGCAGCGCCAACGGCAAGGCCACCATCAAAAGCATGCGGCCGATGCGGCGCTTCTTCTTCGGCGCGACCGGCGCCGGCCGCGGCTCGGGCGCCACGGCGACCGGAGCGGCCGCCGGCTGCGCCGGCGCTTCGGCAACCGGCTGCGCCGGCGCATTCAGCTTGGTGACGTTGTCGTCTTCTATCTTGGCTGCCGCGTTCATGCTGCTGCGCCTTCCGTATTCTTGATCTTTTCCAGGGACGACGTCTCGCCATCCGTCAGGTTCTGCACAATGGTGTCGAGCACCCGGATCAGGACGCGGCGTTCTTCCGCGGAGACGCCAGTCAGCGATTCCTCATAGACCTCGCCGGCCAGGCTCTTGACGTCGGCATAGGCCGCGTTTGCCTTCTCCGTCGGGAAGATCATGCGCACGCGCCGGTCGGTCGCGTCCTGGCGGCGTTCGATCCAGCCGCCCTCCTCCATCCGGTCGACCAGGCGCGAAACGCTGATCGGCTCGATTTCGAGGAGTTCGGCAAGCCGCGCCTGCGCGACGCCGGCCTCCTTGGCCACGCGGACGAGCAGCCGCCATTGTGCCGAGGAAAGACCCAATCCACTGGCGCGCACCTCGAAGCGCTTGCGCATCAAGCGCTGCACGTCGTGGATCAAAAATCCCAACCTGTCGACACCATCTGAAACCATGAGCGGTACATATAATAAGCGTGCTTACTATTCAAGTGGATGCTTTGCGCCATAAGCCGGCAAACTTACATGTCAGCTATGCGATGCATTCATGGTTAGCGATCGGTGAAGCTTTGAAGAAGGGGAAGGCCTTAAAGCTCCAGATTCCAGGTCTGGCCAACCAGATCCTTGCCGAAAGAATGGTGGCGCTCTTCGTCGACCAGCTTGAAGCCTGCCTCCTGGTAGATGCGGCGGGCCGAGCCCAGTATGTCGTTGGTCCAGAGCGTCAGCGTCCTGTAACCCTTGGCACGCGCGAAGGCGATGCATTCGTCGACCAGCCGCCGGCCGATGCCCAGGCCCCGTGCCGAGGGCTCGACATAGAGGAGCCTGAGCTTGGCCACCTTGGGCGACTTGCGTACGACGAAGACCGAGCCGACCACCTCGCCCTCGCGTTCGGCGATCCAGCCGCGCTCCGATTGCGGGACGAAATTCTTGACGAACTCGCCGAGGATTTCGGCAACCAGCGCCTCGTAGGTTTCATCCCAACCATAGTCCTGGGCGTAGAGCATGCCCTGGCGGCGCGTGACCCAGCCGATGTCGCCAACCTGCAGCGGCCGCAGGATGTAGGGCACCTTGGGTCCGGGCCTGTCGCCGAGCAGGTCCTGAACGATGCGCATGGCCTTGACCAGCCGCTCCTGATCGACGGGCGCCAGGCGACCGAGCAGCGCGCGCACCTGGTCGTGCGAATCCTGGTTGAGCGGCGCGAAGGCTTCCCTGCCCGCCGGCGTCAGCGCGATCGAGGCGCGGCGCGCGTCCGCCTCGGTGGCTTCGCGCTCGACCAGGCCGCGCTCCTCGAATTTTTTGAGCAGGCGGCTGACATAGCCGGGATCGAGACCAAGGTCGCGCACCAGGTCGCTCGCGACGAGCCCGTCGCGATGGGCAAGCTCATAAAGCACCCGCGCCTCGGTCAGCGAAAAGGTGCTTTTCAGCCAGCCTTCGTCGAGCACGCCGATCTGGCGGGTGTAGAAGCGGTTGAAGGCGCGCACCGCGTCGATGCGTTCCTTGCCGGGGTGGTCGTGGACCGTCATGGGAATTCCTCCTGTCCTGGACAGGATCAATCATTTAGTTGACTGAGTCAATAAACTGGTTGCGACGAGGCGCCTCACAACTTCGTCACTCTAGGGCGGAGCAAGGAGCGAAGCGACGCGCGCAGACCCTAGAATCCATGCCGGGACTTATGAGCGCCGCAACGGTGCGGACCGTGGCACCGAAACGCCGGCATAAGATACCTACTTCTGAACCGTATTCGTTCTACGGTAGGCGGAACGGCATGGATTCTAGGGTCTGCACTCCGCTTCGCGTCGCTCCGCCCTAGAATGACGACGTCGCGGATGCAGGCGCCAATGGCGAGCGCCGATACGACAACCTCACCCCATCGGCAGCGCAGGCCAGAACTCCACGATCCGCCCGCCGGCAAACACCGCAATTGCCCCGAAATGCTGCAGCACGGCCTCGCTCTGTGTCGGCCGCAGGAAGGCGTAGTCGCCGGGCTTCACCTCCGCGCTCGCCGGCAGAGCCATGAACTGCTGGTTGGATGAGAGCCCGATCAGCCCGTTCGGACTCATCCCCTCGGGAAACACCGGCTCGGCCATCCACTTGCCGCCATAGAGATAGCACCCCTTGCGCGGGAAGAGGCCGAGCGCCTGCAGCGTGCGGGAAACCACCGGCGGACCGGGCAGCGCGGGATCGAGCGCCTTGAGGATCGGCGTCGCGATGAACGCCGCCGGCTGGAAGCCGCCGAGGCCGGGCGTGTCGAAGTCGCTGGGCAGCATGAAGGCCGAGCCGATCGACACTTCGTTGGCGACGCCGCCACCATGCAGCAAGGCTGTCTTCGAGCCACCGATGTTGAGGATGCGGCGCTGGTCCGGGTCGAGGGCAGCTACGAAGTCCGCAGCCTTGGCCGAGGCCTGCTTCAACGCCTTGGCCGCGCCGCCGAACAAGCCTGGTATCTCCGGCACATGCGCCTCATAGGCCATGATGCCTTCGCAGCGCAGGCGCGCCGGTATCGTCAGCGTCTTGATCTCGGCGGGATCATGAAAGCCGCCGCGATGCAGGCCGACATCGACTTCGAAGGCGACACGCAGTTCGGTGTCGAGCGCGGCGGCCAAAGCGCCATATTCGGCCAGCCGCGCAGGTGTATCGATCAGCCAGCAGACGCGTGACCACCAGCCGGCGCCGCCCCTGGTCAGTGCTGCCTTGGCGGCACCGACGGGCATCGGCTTGCCATAGAGAAGGTCGCCCTCGGGAAAGGCATCGAGCACGGCCTGCGTCACCGGCGGATGGAACGTCATGAAGCGGTTGGTGCCAAGCGCCCTGGCGATATGCGAAAGCAGCGGCATGCAAGGCAGCGACTTGTCGACCAAGCGCACGGCGAGACCCGGCGCCAGCCTCTGCTTCACCAGCGCGATGTTGCCGTCCAGCCGGTCGCGGTCGAGCACAAGGCAGGGCCGGAAAATGTCGACGGCTTTCAGCGCATCGGACAGAGCCGCGAAATAGGCGCTCATTGTTGGATGCCGAACAGGCCGGCCATATAGAGCGACACGAAACGGTTTTCGGGGTCGATTTCGCGCCGCACCGCCATCGCGTCATCCCAGCGCGGATAGAGTTTCTTGAAATCCGCCGCCTTCAGGCTGTGCATCTTGCCCCAATGCGGCCTGCCGCCATACTTGCGGAAAATCGGTTCGGCGGCACGCATGAAGGGCAGCGGGTCGCTTGCCGCGTCGTGATGGATGGCGATCGAGCAGGTCAGCCTTTTGTAGAAGGGCGAAAGCCAGAATTCGTCGGGCGCCACCGAACGCACCTCGATCGGGAAATAGACTTCCGGAAAGTGCCTTTCCGTCAGCGCGATGATCTCGGCCAATACCTTCGGACCTTCCTCGTAAGGCAGGTGGTACTCCATCTCGTTGAATTTGGTGCGACGGTCGCTGGCGTAGACGTTGAGCCAGTCCTGAACATAATCCTCGGAGGGCACCTTCTTCACCGCACCCCTGATCAGCGCGCGGCGCAGCGACGGCAACCAGCGCAAAACGGTGCGCAGCTTGCGCAGCGTCGCCAGCCCCTCCTCGTCATCCTCGGTCGGCCGCGGCGTGGGTGCTGCGTCGCTGAAGTCGCTGGCAATGAACTGGGCGTAGCCGGAAAACGGGATGTAGTAGAACTCGGCCGAGCGATGCGCGGCCATCATCGTCTCGAAGTTCTGGAGCATGTCGGCGATCGGCAGCACCCATTTGCGGCGGCGCAGCCGGTAGGTCGCGACGTTGTTCATCGCCACTTCGGTCAGTATGCCGAAGGCGCCGAGCGCGACACCCGTGGCGTGGATCATGTCCTGGCCGCTCGCCCGGCTGAACTCGCGCAGCTTGCCTTGTCCGTCGACGAACTGCACCGCCTCCAGCTGCGTATGATAGGCGCCGAGCGTCGGACCGGAGCCGTGCGTTGCCGTGCCCAGCGCGCCGCCGATCGCCTGGCGGTCGATGTCGCCCATGTTCGGCAGTCCCTGGCCGATGTTCTGCAGGATGCGCATCAGGTCGCCGAGCCGCGTGCCTGCCCGCACCCGCGCCCCGCTGTTCTCGGCATCGTGCGAGACGAGCCCTGCGATCTTCTCCATCGAGACGATGGTGCCGTCGGATTGCACCAGCGGCGTGAAGGAATGGCCAGCGCCGGCGACTCGCAACGGACCGGGCGCCGAATGCACCAGCTCGGCCAGTTCGCCGGCATCGGCCGGTGTCGCGATCACTTTCGGCGAAGCCGTGACGAAGCCCGACCAGTTGCTCCAGGCGTTCGCCATCCTGATCCTGCCGCTCAGGCCTGACCGCGCCGCCGCGCGACCAGGACGAAGACGCCGAGCAAAAGCACGCTGGCCAAGGCGGTCGCGGCGGCAAATTCTGGCACCGGCCGGAAGTTCGCGCCGTCGATCAGAAGCGAGGCGGCGATCGGGCCGATGGCGAGGCCGAAGAGTTGGGCGGCCGGCACCAGGAGTACCGCTGTTCGCGTCTCGTCGGCAGTGATTGCCATGCGGATCTGATAGGGCACGATGAAGAGCAGGATGAAGCCCATCGCCAGCACGACCGCCCAGAACAGCGAAAGCCCCGGGCCGGACGCAAGCAGTACCGAGCTGATCGCCGCGATGATGCCGATGACGGTGATGGCAAAACGATAGTCGATGCGCGCCTCGAAGACGGTCGCGGTCATGGCGCCGATCACCTGCGCGGCCAGGCTTGCCGAAACCATCAGGCCGACGGTGCGGCCATCGATGCCGAACTGCGCGCCGATGGGCTCGAGAAAAGCCCAGACGGCGCCGAAGAACATGAAATAGCAGAAGATCGACAGCAGCGCGGCGATCGCCGGCACGGTCGCCACATTGGCAAAATGCTCTTCCTTCGGCAGGTCGGCATAGTCGTCCGGCACGGTCCAGGCGACGGCCAGCGAAAGCAGGCAGACGAAGCCGAGCGCAATGAAGCCGCCGGCCGAACCCGCGGCAGGCACCGCATAGAGTGCGAGGATGAGCGCCAGCGCGCATTGCGCCAAGGTCTGCAGCGTGACGAAATAGCCGCCGATGCGCTCGGCCCGGCGTGAGCGGGCGATCAATTCGGTCGCGACGGCGACAAGCCCGCCCTCCGCCAGGCCGGCCAGTGCACGCGCGGCGATCAGCGCGTTGGCGGTACCGGCATAAGCGGTCCAGAAATTGGCGAGCGCAAGCAGGACGAGCAGCACCGCGCTCTTCCAGCGCATGTTCCTGGCGGGCAGCAGCATCGCCACGATCGCCGATCCGATGGCGATCGCGATCATCTCGGCGGTGGCGACCAGCGCCAGTTCGTCGCCGGTGACATGACCCTCCGTGTAGAGCGCACCGAGCAGCACCGGCTGCAGGCCGAGGATGAGCAGGCCGACCGAGCCGATCCACAGTGCCGAGGCCAGTTGCAGGCCGGTCGGATTGCCGACAAGCCAATCGCCATTTTCCGCTTGCGCGGCATCGATGACAGTCACGAGGGGTGCCCCTCCCTTGCAGCTCGACCGAAAAATTGACAAGTTGTCAGCATTTCACGAAACTGATACTTGATCATGTTTCTTGTCAACCGCGAATACGCAGCTCTCACGAGATTTGGCGCATGACGCAGATAAGGCGAACGGCGACGGAACCGCGGCGAAGGCCCAAGCAGGAGCGCAGCCGCGAGCGCATCGATGCGATCCTTTCGACGACTATGCGGCTGATCGGCGAAAAGGGCATCGACGCGGTGACGATGAAGGAAGTCGGCGCGCTGGCCGGCGGGCCGATCGCCACCGTCTATCACTACTTCCCGAGCAAGTCGGCGATCCTGGCGATGCTCTACGAGCGGTTTTCCGAGGAAAGCCGCGCACGCTTCGGCGCGATCATCGCCGAGATACGCGGGCTGGGCGACGTGACCGCGGCGGCCGATCGCCTGCTCGACGACTACCATGCCCGCGTCGCGGCGGACCCGGCCATCCAGGACCTGCAGAACGCTATCCAGGCCGACAAGGCGCTGCAGCATCTCGACATCGCCGAGACGAGGCAGCAGGCCAAGATGTTCTGCGATCATGTCGGCCCGTTGATCGAGCCTGAGCGGCGCGAGGCGTTCGGGCGTGTCGTCTTTCTGATCTTCCAGCTTGCCGGCGGCGTCGTGCGACTGGCGCTGACACAGGACGAGGCGGAGAGCCGCCGTACGATCGAGGACTACCGCTCGATCATCCACACGCAGTTGCGGCTGTTTTTCTGAGCGATCAGGGATCCAGCTTCGGCCCTAGAATCTCCACCAGCCAATCCACAAACACCCTCACCCTCGGCGACAGCTGGCGGCTGGGCGGATAGAGCACCGAGATCGGCGTCGGCGTCGGTGGGTTGTCGGGCAGCACCTCGACCAGCCGGCCGGCATCGATGTCTGCGGCGAAGCGGCGGCGCGGCGCCTGGTAGAGGCCGAAACCCTGGCGCACCAGCGTGGCGGCGGTGTCGGAATTGGAAACGGTGACGCGAGACGGCAGGACGATCTCGCGGATCTTGCCGTCGACCGTGAATTCCAGCGGCATCACCTGGCGGGTGCGCGACGAGACGAAGCCGATCATCAAGTGCCCGGCAAGCTCGTCCGGCGAGCGCGGCAGGCCATGGCGCTTGATATAATCCGAACTGGCCATCGTCGCCTCGCGCGCCATGCCGATGCGGCGCGCGATCATGTCGCTGTCGGGGAGCGTGCCGGCACGCACCACGCAATCGACGCCCTCGCGCACCAGATCGACGAAGCGGTCGCCCTCGCCAATATGCACGCTGAGCCCGGGGTAGTGGGCGAGTAGCGCCGGCAGTTCCGGGATGACGAAGGTGCGAGCCAGGTTGCCGTTGATGTCGATGCTCAGCCGCCCGCGCACTTCATGCGCGCCAAAACCGCCCTCGGCGTCCTCGATGTCGGCGAGGATGCCGATGCAGCGCTGGTAATAGGCCTCGCCGTCGAGCGTCGTCGTGACGTGGCGCGTCGTGCGGCGAAGCAGTTGCACGCCGAGCCGCTCCTCCAGCTGCTTGATCGCGGCGGTGGCGCTGGAGCGCGGCAGGCCGAGATCGGCGGCGGCCGCAGTGAAGCTGCGCCGTTCCACGACGCGGGTGAAGAGCCGCATGCCGTCAAATCGATCCATGGCTGATTGTTCGCACAGACTGAATAGTGATGGCAATCCACGCCCGATTATATCGGCCGATCAGGCGAGTATATGCATCTCATCCACCAAGAAGGAGATTTCGCCATGACCACCCGCCCCATCGCCCTCGTCACCGGCGGCAGCCGCGGCCTCGGCCGCAACACCGCGCTCCACCTCGCCCGTCGGGGTGTCGACGTCATCGTCACCTATCGCTCGCGAGCCGATGAGGCGAAGACGGCAATCGCCGAGATCGAGGCGGCCGGCGGCCGCGCCGCAGCGCTGGAACTCGATACCGGCGCCGTCGCCACCTTCCCGGCCTTCGTCGCGGCATTGAAGAAGACGCTCCGGGAGACCTGGCAGCGCGACCGCCTCGACTATCTCGTCAACAACGCCGGCACCGGCCTGCGCAAGATGATCGCCGAGACGAGCGAGCAGGAATTCGACGCGCTTATGAACGTCCATCTGAAGGGTGTGTTCTTCCTCACCCAGGCGCTGCTGCCGCTGATCAACGACGGCGGCCGCATCATCAACATTTCGAGCGGGCTCGCCCGCTTCGCCGCGCCTGGATCGTCGGCCTATGCGATGATGAAGGGCGGCATCGAGGTGTTCACGCGCTACCTCGCCAAGGAACTTGGAGCGCGCGGCATCACTGCCAACACCGTGGCACCCGGGGCCATTGCCACCGACTTCAACGGCGGCCATGTGCGCGACGACGCCGAGATCAACCGCATGGTTGCCGGCGTCACCGCGCTCGGCCGCGCCGGTGTCGCCGAAGACATCGGCCCGATGGTCGCCTCGCTGCTGTCGGACGACAATCGCTGGGTCAATGCCCAGCGCATCGAGGTCTCCGGCGGCATGAATATCTGAGCGGCGCGGCCTGGAACATCCGATCCGCTTGCCTATTACACGGCGCCGTGTTTCGCCGCTGTTTTGCCGGCGAACACGGCGTTTCCACATTGACGGTCAGTGGCAACCCGCGCTTTTCAGCAATGCATGACGGCGACAAAAAATTTCCCGCGTTTACCCGTCCTCGCGCGCCTTGACTCTCGCAAGTCACCGGCCTATCTCAGCGCCACGTTAGCACTCGCCATTGGTGAGTGCTAACCATGTCCGGCATCGCCGGATGGAGGAACAGTTCTCACCGTTCTCATTCGAGGAAGAAAACATGGCAAAGTCCAAGTTCCGCCCGCTTCATGACCGCGTGGTCGTTCGCCGGGTCGAATCCGAATCCAAGACCGCCGGCGGGATCATCATCCCGGATACGGCAAAGGAAAAGCCGCAGGAAGGCGAGATCATCGCGGTCGGCTCCGGCGCCCGCGACGAAGCTGGCAAGCTCGTCCCCCTGGACGTCAAGGCCGGCGACCGCATCCTGTTCGGCAAGTGGTCGGGCACCGAAGTCAAGCTCAATGGCGAAGACCTTCTGATCATGAAGGAATCCGACATCATGGGCATCATCGGCTGATCATCGGCCTTTCTCCATCAACTGAATTTTCGGGCTCGGTTCGAGTCCCTGCCAGGAGCTAAAACATGGCTGCCAAAGACGTAAAATTCTCCCGCGACGCCCGTGAGCGCATGCTGCGCGGCGTCAACATCCTCGCCGACGCGGTGAAGGTCACGCTCGGCCCCAAGGGCCGCAACGTCGTCATCGACAAGTCGTTCGGCGCCCCGCGCATCACCAAGGACGGCGTCACCGTCGCCAAGGAAATCGAGCTTGAGGACAAGTTCGAGAACATGGGCGCGCAGATGGTCCGCGAAGTCGCTTCGAAGACCAACGACATCGCCGGCGACGGCACCACGACCGCGACCGTTCTGGCGCAGTCGATCGTCCAGGAAGGCCACAAGGCGGTTGCCGCCGGCATGAACCCGATGGACCTGAAGCGCGGCATCGATCTGGCCGTCGGCGATGTCGTCGCCACGCTGATCAAGAACGCCAAGAAGATCAAGACCTCGGAAGAGGTTGCCCAGGTCGGCACCATCGCCGGCAATGGCGATGCCTCGGTCGGCTCGATGATCGCGGAAGCGATGCAGAAGGTCGGCAATGAAGGCGTCATCACCGTCGAGGAAGCCAAGACGGCCGAGACCGAACTCGAAGTCGTCGAAGGCATGCAGTTCGACCGCGGCTACCTCTCGCCCTACTTCGTCACCAACGCCGACAAGATGGTGGCCGATCTGGAAGACGCCTACATCCTGCTGCACGAGAAGAAGCTCTCCAACCTGCAGGCCATGCTGCCGGTGCTCGAAGCCGTCGTGCAGACCTCGAAGCCGCTGCTCATCATCTCGGAAGACGTCGAAGGCGAGGCTCTGGCCACGCTGGTCGTCAACAAGCTGCGCGGTGGCCTGAAGATCGCCGCCGTCAAGGCGCCGGGCTTCGGTGACCGCCGCAAGGCCATGCTGGAAGACATCGCCATCCTCACCGGTGGTCAGGTCATCTCCGAAGACCTCGGCATCAAGCTTGAGAATGTCGGCCTCAACATGCTCGGCCGGGCCAAGAAGGTGTCGATCTCCAAGGAGAACACCACCATCGTCGACGGCGCCGGCAAGAAGGCCGAGATCCAGGGCCGCGTCGCTCAGATCAAGCAGCAGATCGAGGAGACCACCTCGGACTACGACAAGGAGAAGCTGCAGGAGCGTCTGGCCAAGCTCGCCGGCGGCGTCGCGGTGATCCGCGTCGGCGGCGCGACCGAGGTCGAGGTCAAGGAAAAGAAGGACCGCGTCGATGACGCGCTCAACGCGACCCGCGCGGCCGTCGAAGAAGGCATCGTTCCCGGCGGCGGCGTCGCGCTTCTGCGCGCTTCGCTGAACATCAAGGCGACCGGCGCCAACTCCGACCAGACCGCCGGCATCAACATCGTGCGCCGCGCGCTGCAGGCTCCGGCCCGCCAGATCGCGGCCAATGCCGGTGCGGAAGCTTCGATCGTTGCCGGCAAGATCCTCGAGAACAAGGGCGCGACCTTCGGCTACAACGCCCAGACCGGCGAGTATGGTGACATGATCGTCATGGGCATCGTCGACCCGGTCAAGGTCGTGCGCACGGCTCTCCAGGACGCGGCCTCGGTCGCCGGCCTGCTCGTCACCACCGAAGCCATGATCGCGGAGGCTCCCAAGAAGGAGTCGGCCGGCGGCGGCATGCCTGGCGGCATGGGCGGCGGCGGCATGGGCGGCATGGGCGGCATGGATTTCTAAGGAAATCCATAAGCACGCCCATCAACCAACAATGCTCAAGCCCGCAAGCGGGCTTGAGTGGCGGCATGGATTTCTAAGGAAATCCATAAGCACGTCCATCAACCAACAATGCTCAAGCCCGCAAGCGGGCTTGAGTGGCGGCACGGATTTCTAATCCAGGGATTCCATCTGCATTCAGCTACGGAAAGGGCGGCCCTCGGGGTCGCCCTTTTAGCTTGGGTCATTTCAAGTTTACTATGGCTTGAAGATGAAACGAGTGTGTATTATCTTACACGGAGAATGCAGCTGTGGAACGCGATAGCCGCGCCCTAATCAAGTTGTTGGAGGCTAATGGCTGGTTCAGAATTGGCGTCACCGGTTCTCACCACCATTTCAAGCATCCGACAAGACCGGGCAAGGTTACAATTCCGCATCCGCGTAAGGACATGCCGACAGGAACCGTGCGCGCTTTGTTGAAGCAGGCGGGCCTTCTGAACCAAAAGTGAGAAGATTGCGCTACATCGCCTTCATCCACAAAGACCCTGACAGCATCTACGGCGTGAGCTTCCCCGATATGCCCGGCTGCATCTCGGCCGGAGTAACGATCGACGAAGCGGTGCGCAACGCCGTCGAGGCGTTGTCAGGCCATGTCCGCATGCTGGAGGCCGACGGCGATCAGGTTCCGTCGCCTCGCGACTTTGACGCCATCATGGACGATCCTGAATTCACTGGGGATCGCAACGGCGCCATGACGACGGTCATCCCGCTGATCCGAGATCGCGGCTCGACGACGCGGATCAACGTGTCCTTCGACCTTGGCCTGCTCGAAGCCATCGATGCCGCTGCCCGCGAGCGCGGACAGACGCGTTCGGCCTTCCTTGCTTCAGCAGCTCGCAAAGAAATTGTAGACTGATCTAGGCAGCAGTCTCCGCTTGCTGCGCGATCTTGCCGGCAAGCACCGCTTGCTCGACCAACGCAGCGACTTCATCGGCCACGGCGTTGACCGGCGAACGGTCACGGGTGGCGCGGGCGATCACCATCAGGCCTTCCAGCGAAGATTCGACCAGCAGCGCCAGCGCCTGTGCGCGCCGCTCGGGGACGCCCGCCCCCATGAATGCCTGGCGCAGCAGTCCAATCCACTGCTCGAAGGCGGACCGGCAGATTTCGACCAAGTCCGGCACATCGTTCGGAGCATCGAGCACGACCGGCGCGACCGGGCAGCCGAGCGAGAACTCGTTCTCCTCCAGCATGCGCGCCACCGACTGGTAGATGTGGTGGACGGCAACAGCCGGATCGCTCTCCGTCGCCAGCGCAGCACCCAACCTCTCGGTCACGTCAGCGACGCTGGCGCGCGTCACCTCGATGACCAGCTGGTCCTTGCCGCCGGGGAAATGGAAATAGAGCGAGCCGCGCGGCGCGCCGCTGGCGGCCAAAATATCGTTGAGCGACGTGCCATGGTAGCCGCGCTGCCTGATGAGCAGCGCCGTCGCCTCAATCATGCGGGTGCGTGTGTCTGTCGCCACCTCAACCTCTCACAGTGTCAACCTCTGTCAGGAATGCGCATTATAGGACTTGCCCTTAATATGACAATCGGTCTACATAATATGTAAATCGGTCTACATATTTCGGAGATGACAATGCTGTGCTACCGGCTGGACGAACAGGGCAACGGCATCAACGCCCTGGCGATGCGGGAAGAAGCGGTGCCGCAGCCCGGCCCAGGTCAGATTCTGATCCAGATACGCGCCACCTCGCTCAACCGTCGCGACACCATGATTCTCAACGGCGCCTATCCGCTGACGCCGCGTACCGGCATCGTGCCGCTGAGCGACGGCGCCGGCGAAGTCGTCGCCGTCGGTGAAGGCGTGACCCGCTTTGCCGTCGGCGAGCGGGTCACCGGCAGCTATTTCGCACGATGGGTCGATGGCCGCATGCATCCGGGCGTCGTCGACCAGCTCGGCTGCACGCTGGATGGCATGTTGAGCGAATATGCGCTGCTCGACGAGCAATGGGCCGTACGGCTGCCCGACCATCTCTCCTGGCAGGAGGCCGCCACCTTCACCTGCGCGGGGCTGACCGCCTGGAGCGCGCTGTTGGGCGCCGAGATTCCAAAGCCTGGACAATGGGTTCTGGTTATCGGCTCAGGCGGGGTTGCGCTATTCGCATTGCAGTTCGCCAAGCTCATGGGCTGCCGCGCCGCCGCCGTCACCTCCAGGGTGGAGAAGGCCGACAGGCTGCGCGCGCTCGGCGCCGACCTCGTCATTGCCGCCGCCGAGACGCCGGAATGGGGCTTGAAGCTGCGCGAAGCGACAGGCGGGATCGACCTGGTCTTCGAAACCGGCGGTCCGGCGACTTTTCCGCAGTCGCTGATCGCCAGCACCCTCTACGGCCGCATCGTGCTGCTTACCGTGCAGGACCACAACGGCAAGTCGGTCGAGATCCCGGGCGCCGTCTACCAGCGCAGCCTCGTCACCATCGGCCGCCTCTTCGTCGGCAGTCGCAACGGGCTGGAGGCAATGCTTGCCGCTGTTGCCGCGCATCGGCTGAAGCCGGTCATCGACAAGGCCTTCCCGTTCGCTGAGGCGCGCGAGGCTTACCGGTATTTCCAGCAAGGCGACGTCTTCGGCAAGGTCGTCATCGACGGCGCGTAACTGCCGTATTTTCGAAAACCAGAGAGGAGATCAGCAATGACAATCCGCGAAGCCTCAGCCCATTGGCAAGGCACGCTCAAGGAAGGAGCCGGCCGGCTGCGGCTGGGCAGCGGCGTATTCGAAGGCGCCTATTCTTTCCCGTCCCGCTTCGAGAACGGCCCGGGCACCAATCCGGAAGAACTGATCGCGGCCGCGCATGCAGGCTGCTTCTCGATGGCGCTCACCGCCATACTCGGCGGCGAAGGCCATACGGCCAGCAGCATCCATACAATCGCCAAGGTGCATCTCGGCGCGACCACGGCCGGGCCGACAATCACCCGCATCGAGCTCGAAACGGAGGCCAGCGCCGCCGGCACATCGGCCGGGGATTTCGAGCGGCTGGCGCATAGGGCCAAGGCGGCCTGCCTCGTCTCTCGGGCGCTGGCCGGCGTCGCCACCATCACGCTCAAGGCGAGCCTTGTAGATCAATGAAACGGAAGGAGAAAATCCAATGACCCAGGAACGCATCATCGACATCGCCACGGCCAAACGCTCCGCCGAAACCGCCGAGATCATGCGGCGCTACAACGACGTCTTCCAGCGTCACGACCCATCCGCATTGGACGAACTGGTGGCGGAGGATTGCCTGATCGAGAACACCGTGCCGGCGCCCGATGGCGCGCGCCGCCTCGGCAAAGCCGCCTGCGTCGAATTGTGGTCGGCGATTGCCACCGGACCCGGCACGCGCTTCGACCTCGAAGAGACTTTCGTCGCCGGCGACCGCGCCACAATCCGCTGGCGCTTCTGGATGGCCGACGGCAGTTCGCTGCGCGGCGTCAACCTGATGCGCGTCGCTGGTGGGCGGATCGTCGAAGCGATGGGCTATGTGAAAGGCTAGGTATCGACCACCGCAACCGCATCGACCTCGATCAGATATCCAGGCGATAGGCACCCGACGCCCAAGACGACGTTGGCGGGTTTGTGATCTCCGAACAGCGCCACCCTGGCGGCGTCGATGATCGGATAGTGGTCATCGCGCCGATAATCGACGACGTAGATCATAATCTTGGCTACGTCGTTGGGACGGGCACCTGCGGCGGCAATAGCCTGACCGAGATTGGCAAACACCTGGCGCGTTTGAGCCGTGAAATCGCCTTCGCCGACGAGCTTGCCGTCCAGGTCTTCAGACTCCTGGCCGGCGATAAATATCAGCCTGGTACCCTTCGCGACAACGACTTGGCTGTACGTATCAGGCTTGGGTAGATCCTGGGGATTGATGCATTCAAGCGTCATTTGCGACCACCTTCCTTATTCGGATTTCTGGATCTCTCGGGCTCCATCCTCAAGAGCCCCGGCGAGACGACAGGGCCGCCGCCAGAGCCAGTCTCAAATCGGGACAGTTTCGGTGTCCGGGTCTGTCTGATGCGGGTCGCGGACGGCCGACCGTCGAGGCGATGGGGTATGCAACGAGCTGGCGCCCAAGGGCCTACCGATCCGCCAGCGCCAGCTTGGCGCCGAGCATGACGAAGGCGCCGGCGAAGGTGCGGCGCATCCAGGTCAGCACCATTGGCCGCGACACGATATGGCTGCGCACCGAAGCCGCGAACACGCCATAAATCGCGAAGACGACGAAGGTCATCAGCATGAAGACGCCGGAAAGCTCCAGCATCCTGGCGAAGGCATGCGGCTCGGTGGTGCTGACGAATTGCGGCAGGAAGGCAAAGAAGAAGATCGACAGTTTTGGATTAAGGATGTTGATCAGAACGCCGGAGGTGATGGTCCTGGCGGTCGAGCGCGGCGCGGCATTCTCGTCGATGCTCAACCCGCCCTTCTCCTTCAGCGTGTTCCAGGCCATGTAGAGCAGATAGGCGACGCCCAGATATTTCAGCGTCTCGAAGGCGACGGCACTTGTGTGCAGCACCGCGGCAAGGCCGGTGATGGCGGCCGCCATATGCGGGATGATGCCCAGCGTGCAGGCGAAGGCGGCGACGATCGCGGCGCGCGCGCCGCGCGAGAGGCCGGCGCTCAGCGTGTAGAGAACGCCGGTACCGGGCGAAGCCACGATAATCAGCGACGTCAACAGAAATTCGATGCTCATAGGTTTCCTCCGCGGCCCTGCCTGCAGGGAAGCTATCGGGAGGAGTGGGGTGAGGCAAGCGGGTGGAGATTGGCGAGCGCCAGCCCATGCGCCGCCCTTGCCATCAGGCAGTCGTCGCCGCCGGGCATGCAGGCGCGGCAGACGTCGGGGCGGAGATCATAGATGCCGCAGGCCGTATGTTTTCCGACCTCGCCGCTGAGCGCCGAACATCGGCCGCCTTCGCAGCGCATGCCGGACTGATCGGCCGCAACCAGCTCGGCCGGGATGCGGTCGAGCTGTTCGTCATCCTCGGTCGAGAAGCGCGGCCAGTCGGCCGAATAGGAACAGCAGGCGCCGCAGCTCTGGCAGTCGAACACGGCCGCGCCATCGTCTGCCGGCCAGCCGGGATCCACCGTGCCGGACGGCCGGGGTAAGCGGCTGTGATCGGCCTCGTGCGGCAATCCCCTATTTCTTCCCGGTCTTGCGCGGCGGCTTTTGCGCCGGCTGCTCGAACAAATCGACCGCAAGCGGTTTGTCGGCTTTCGGCTCGGCCGCCGACTTGGCCGGCTTGGCAGTGGCGGCCGCAGCCGGCGGCTGGTCCTTGGTGGAAAACTTGATGGCCATTTCAGTCCTCGTTGGAAACCCGCGATGACGGCGCCCGCGGATTGCGCAGGCGGCCGATGAGCGCCGAAACCGCCGTGATGTTCATCTCCTCGGGCGACCAGTTCGCGGCTGCCTCGATGTGGTGCGGCGCCAATTCACGATGCGTGCTGCCGCTGTAGGCGGCATCCTGATGCGTCGTCCTCTCGCGGGTCTTGGCATCTTCCCGCACATATTCGATCAGATAATTCGGCGCTTCGGCCCGACCTCGTACGCCGACCCGCACCTGGGCATCGCCATGGGCGCGTTTGCAGCGTTCCAGCTTTTCCAGCACGCGCCGGACATATTCAACCGGCTTGTCCAGGGTTTCGACCATATCGGCGATGGTCGCGTCGGCGGCGATCGGCGTAGGCGGCACGCGCTTGGTGGCCATCAGCGTTTGCCCGTACGCTTGGGCGCAACAGCGGCGGCAGCCTTCTCTTCGGCTTCCTTTTCCAGGCGCAGTTCGCGAAGCCGCGCGGTCTTGGCCTCACGGGCCTGGTTGACCGCGTCCTGTTCGGAGGTGATGCGGTCAAGCGACATCGACTGCGTCCGGGCCCTGCTGAACAGCGATTCAGCCTGACCGCCTTGTGGCTTCAAGTCGGCTTGTGTCTTCGAAGTGAGGGACAAAATATTTCACCTGTTCCAGAGTATTCAATTTGCTGGCGCGAGGTGCTTAGCATATCCCAATCGGCCTGCGGCGCATAATTCGCTGACCGGAAACGAAAAAGCTCGGGCAACTGCCTGCCCCTCGTCTCGCGATCTATTGGCGCCCGCACATCCGTGCCACCGGCAAGGCTGAATTCCAGAGTGCCCGGTTTCAAACAAATTGCGAACGGGTGGGAACCATTCTGGCATCCGTGCATTCGGGTATGGTCAGCAGTTCAGGGAGCAATCTCGGAAAGGTTGACAAAAAGAGCGCCTCCCGTGCCATAAAACGCGCGAGGGGCGTTCTTGCGTGTATTGCCTACATGATCGTGCGCAATACCGGCAGGTTATTCAGCGTTCCTGATCGGTCGGACGGATAAGAATCTCATTGACGTTGACGCGCGGCGGCTGGCTGACGGCATAGAATATGGCGTTCGCAATATCCTCCGCCGTGAGCGCCTCCATCGTGGCGAGGCGATGTTCGAGCCCGGCCTTGAATTCCGCGTTGGTGATGTGGTCGCTGAGCTCGGTGCGCACGAGACCGGGCTCGATGACGGTGACGCGCACCTTGTCGGCATAGACCTCCCGGCGCAGCGATTCCGAAAAAGCCACCACGCCGAACTTGGTGGCCGCGTAACCCGTCGCGCCCGGGTTGGCGACGCGGCCGGCCACCGATGAAACATTGACGATATGGCCCTTTGAAGCCTTGAGATGCGGCAGCGCCGCCTTGGTGGTCGCCATCAGGCCGATCAGGTTGAGCTCGATCATTTGCCGCCAGTCGTCGAGGTCGGCTTCGGCGGCGGTGGCAAGCAGCATGATGCCGGCATTGTTGACGAGGACGTCGAGCCGGCCCCATTCGGATACGACCTTGTCGACCATCGCGACGATGTCGCCGGCCTTGGCAATGTCGGCTTCAATGGCGAGCGCAGCGCCACCTGCCTTTTCAATACGGCCAACCAGCGCTTCGAGGCGATCGACGCGCCGAGCGGCGACCGCCACCTTCATGCCGGCCGCAGCAAGCGCCGCGGCGGTCGCTTCGCCGATGCCGGAAGAAGCGCCGGTGACAAGGGCGACCTTGCCGCCGAGAGAGGAATTGGCAGATGTCATGGTGAAATCTCCAGGAGCCCGGCCCACTCCAACACATAGGCCTCGCCGCCAAGCCTTGAAGCCCCGCCATCGGAGCAGTTGACGCAAATTCGGGAAGCAAGGCCGCCTTGGCCTCTAATCCTGCTCGTCCGGCCCAGGCTCAGGCCAGGGCTCCCTGGCGGCTTCCGCATACCAGTGCCGCATTGCGGGCGTCGCCAATACCGCATCGACATAGGCGCGGGTGACGGGCGCAAGCTCGCCGCCATAAGTGTCGAAGCGCGTGACCACCGGCGCATACATGGCATCGGCCGCGGTGAAATGGCCGAACAGGAACGGGCCGCCGTCACCATATTGCTCGCGGCACTGGCGCCAGATCGCTTCGATCCTCGCGCGCTGTGCCTCGCCCTCGGCATCGAGCGGCTTGTGCGATTTCGGCCGGCGCAGGTTCATCGGCCAGCCGTAACGGACCTCGCGGAAGCCGGAATGCATTTCGGCCGCCACCGAGCGCGCCAGCGCGCGGGCGCCGAGGTCTTGCGGCCACAGCTTTTTCTCAGGACAGAGGTCGGCCAGATATTCAAGGATGGCCAGGGTTTCCCAGACGATCCTGCCCCCTCCCTCCAACGGCTCGTGATTCAACACCGGCACCAGGCCGGTCGGCGAAACCTTGGCGAGATTGGCGGCGGTCTCCGGCGTGCGCAGGCGCACGAAGCTCTCCTCGAAAGGGATCTCCAGATGGCGCATCGCCACCCAGGGCCTGAGCGACCAGGACGAAAAGCATTTGTTGCCGATGTAAAGCGTGAATTTCGCCAAGACCGTTCCCCCGATTTACGTGTCACCTTAACGATCGCATTGCGAGCCAGCCAGAGTTTCGACGAGGCTATGCGGGCCGCCGCCACATTTGCCCCTGCCCTGCCGGTTACACGCAACGGAACCGCGAAGCACACCGGCTCGTTTTCTCTAGCGAATTGTATCTCCGGGAGATGCGGAGATGGTGAACATGGATCAAATAGCGGGCTTGGCCAAGCAGATCAAAGGTTCAATCCGGCAAAGCATAGGCAAAGCCACCGGAAATCGTCTGATGCAAATCAGGGGCATGGCGGACAAGTCTGCAGGTCAGGTGCAGAAGGCCTGCGGCGACATGAAAGCCATGCTCAAAAAGGCGATGTGAGCAGCACGCCTGGCGGTCATATCTCAAACGCCATCGCGAACAGCGCTGGTGAAGACGACTTCGCCCTGATCGCCGGCCGCCTCTCGCCGAGGACGACGGCATCGGCGGCTTGGCGGCGATTTCAGGCGTGCGCCGGCGCACAAAAACTCTCCTCGAAGGGAAACCTCCAGATGCTGCATCGCCGCTGACGGCCTCAGCGATCACGGAACGCAAACTTTGTCCGTTCGTTGTCGTGCCGATGCGGCGTTCGTATCATGCTCCCATTCCAGACCAGGAGATGCGGATATGGTGAACAGGGATCAGGTCGCCGGTATTGCCAAGCAGGTGAAGGGTTCGGTCAAGCAAGCGGCCGGCAAGGCCACCGGCAACCGGCGCACGCAGGTCGAAGGCGCTGCCGACAAGATCGCCGGCAAGGTGCAGAAGGCCTATGGCGACGTGAAGGATAAGGTCAAAAAGACGTTCTAAGTGTTTAGTTCCTGAGCCGTTTTGCCTTGACGACAGGGCTACAGGGAAGGAGGCCGCCGCGAGGCGGCCTTTTCATGTCTGGAACTGTTTGGCGAAGGCGTTGGTAAAGATGATCTCGCCATGGTCCCCGGCCGCTTCGCCCAGCACCACATCCAGGTTGTCGGCCGTGACCCTGGCCAGCGCGAAGCCGCCCATATAGGCCGCCTTCGGTTTGACCAGATCGAGCCCGTCGCGCCGGTAGATCATCGGCACCTCGTGCTGGTGACCGTGGAAGACGGCAATGACGTTGTAACCCTTGATCGCCTGCAGCAGCGCCTGGCGGTCGGCCTCGCTCCACCAATGCGGGCGGCCGGTGCCATCGTCGTCATAGGTGCGTTTCACCGGATCCCAGCGCTCGGTCGAAAATGTGTCCCAACCATAATGCTGGAACAGGATCACTGGACGGCCGTCGCCAGCATAGGTGGCGAGATCCTGCTTCAGCCAGGGAAGGCTGCTCGGCACGCCATGGCCGGTATCGCCGGCGAAGCGGTGCGTCTGGATTAGATGCAGGCCGCCCCAGTCCCAGGAGTAGCAGTCTGTGTCGACGTCGTATTCGGTCGCCGGCACCGGCGGCTTGAAGAACACGCCGGGGCGATGGTTGACCTCGACATAGTCGCGCAATTCGCGGCGATACCAGTCGACATACGGCGGCGAGCCGTTCTGGTCGAGATCGTGATTGCCGAGCCCGACATAGACGGGAATGTGGACCCGGCCCGGCCCGACGCCTTCCTGATAGCGCTGGGAGAATTGCAGAAGCTGCGTGCCTTCGCTGGGCTCGGTGACCTGGCCACCGCCATCGTCGGTGATGTCGCCGCCGGTGACGAGGCCGAGCGGCGTGCCAACACGGGTGCCGGCCGAATGCAGGCCGGTGGAAACGCCATTGATCTCGGCCGGCCACCGCTTGTCGGCAATGGCATTCAGGGCCGCGACGTTGCGCAGAAGTGCTGCATCGGTCTTGCCTTCCTGCAGACAATTGGGGCTGAGGCCGCTCGCCATGCGGCAGGCATGGATATCGGCGATGAAGAGGAACGTGGCATCGATCGGCTGGATGCGCCGGCCGGTCTGGCCGAAGGCCTCGCGAGGAAGGGCGCAGGAGGCGGCGAGGCCTCCTATCCGGGCGATGAAGATGCGGCGCGAAATGTTTGCTGGCGAAGAGCGATTCATCGTCACTCGATTAAACATCCTCGAACCGCGTCGTCCAGTTCAATGCCCGGCCAGCGCTGCTGAGACTTTTCATGGCAAGGGATGAAAAGCACTTGGGTCGACAGCGCGGCGGGGGTCTGTCATTCCTTCCAGAATGCATCCAGGGGAGGAAGGCATGAAAATCCTGACGACCGGCATGGCGCTCGCCATGCTCGCCTTCGCCGGCGCAGCGCAGGCCGCGGACTGCGTCGATGCCAAATCCGCCAAGGCCGGCTTCGTGCTCGAAAAGGCCGGCATCCGCAGCGAGTTCCGGCCGGCGCCCGGCGGTATGGTCGCGGTCGCCAACAAGTACCAGTCGGACTCGCCGCAGACGCAGTATCTCTATGCCGGGCTGATCGAGGTGTTCCGCGACAGCGACACCGGGCGGCTGTCGATGATCCCGCTCGGCGACATCAAGAAGCTGTTCCCGCTGAAGGCAGGCGCCAAAAGCAAGACCGAATTCGTGCGGCTGTCTTCGAAAAAGACGCCGAAGGGTACCGAATCGCTCGCTCTCGCCGTCAAGGGCAAGGACAGCTACAAGCTCGGCGACTGCAAATACAATGTGCTCGTGGTCGGCGAAACGATCACCGGCGATTCCGGCACTGTCATCGACAGCTTCACCGCGCTCTATTCGCCCGACCTGCAAGCGGTGCTGGCGCGGCGGTACGACGAAGGCACCAGCGCGCAGAGCGAAGTGGGTTTCGAGACGATCAAGCCGCTGCAGGAGTGAGGTTGGTCTGAGCCAAGACGCGGAGACGCCGGCGGGACAGCGCCCCTCTCAGTCCTGCCGGCATTATCGGATTGGCTGACGTGGCAACACCCTGCGGCGTCGCCTTGCTGTCGGTCCGCTCGACGATGGCTGGACGCTCTCCAGCCCCCTCAAGCACTCCCTCAAAACCCCTGCATCCTGCGACGTCTTGGCTATCGACATGGCGCCTGAGTAGGCGGCGACGGTCAGCGCGGCGAAGCGGTCGGGATCGGCGCCGCCCTCCCCACCGCTCTGTAGGTCGGCCCGCATCTTGTCGGCGATCGCCTGCCGCCAGCCGGCGAAGATTTTGGCTAACGCCATCCGGAACTCGTCGTCGGCCAGCGACAGTTCATGCGCGAGGTTGTTGAGCGGGCAGCCGCGCACATAGCCCTGTTCTTCAAGCTCGGTTGCCACCGCCTCGAAGACGCCGCGCACGCCTTCGCGGGCCGAGGACGCTGCCAGCACCGGTTCGATCCAGGTCTTGTGAACCGCGCCCGCCACCCGTTCCTCGATCACCGCCAGCGCCAGCGCTTTCTTGGTCGGAAAATGGTGATGCAGCGCCCCGCCGGTGACGCCGGCAGCCGCCATGAGATCGCCGAGACTGGAGGCATGATAACCGCGCGCCTGGAAGGTAGCTTCCGCTACGTCGAGCACGCGACGGCGCATGCCTTCCGGGTCGTTGGTGCGTTTTTTGCGCATCGCCATCTCCTCCTTCTCCCCTTGTGGGGAGAAGGTGCCTGAACGAAGTGAAGGCGGATGCGGGGTGCTCCAGCTTGGCGAGGACAGCACTCCGTCCAGCGCCCCTCATCCGTCTTGGCGCTACGCGCCAATCCACCTTCTCCGACAAGGGGAAGGGAAGATGACGATATCAGATTGACAAAACAGGACAACCGGTCTGTTTATAAACAGGACAATCACCCTGTTTTGAGATTCCGAGCATGAATCAAACCTCTCGCCTTGCCTCGCCCGTCGTGGAACTGCGGCAATACACGCTGAAGCCCGGTCAGCGCGAAACGCTGATTGCGCTGTTCGATCGGGAGTTCGTCGAGACGCAGGAAGCGACAGGCATGACCGTCATCGGCCAGTTCCGCGATCTCGACCGCCCCGACATGTTCGTCTGGCTGCGCGGCTTCGAAGACATGAGGACGAGAAAGGACGCGCTGAGTGCGTTCTATGGCGGCCCGGTCTGGGCCGCGCATCGCGATGCCGCCAATGCGACGATGATCGATTCCGACGACGTGCTGCTTCTGAAGCCTGCCTGGGCGGGTGCGGGGTTCGACCTGTCGGGATTGCAACGGTCGACAGCCGCCGGGGCCGAAAGCATGAGCGATGGGAGCCGCTTGCCCGGTTTTGTTGAGATTTCGATTCATCATTTGCGGCCAGGCACTGAGGCCGGCTTCGCAGAGCGCTTCCAGGCAGAGGCAGTTCCGCAGCTTGCGGCAAATGGCGCCCGGCTGCTCGGCGCCTTCATCAGCGAGCATTCCGAAAACACGTTTCCGCGTTTGCCCGTGCGCGCCGCCGATAACGTCTTCATCATCGTGACGGGGTTCGACGATGACGATGCTCACGCCGGCTATCGGGCCGCCCTCGCCGCTTCACCGGCATGGCGGGCGGTTCGCGAAGCTCTGCAAGTCGATTCCACAAAGCCGCTCGAAACGTTGCGCCTGACGCCTACGGCCCGGTCGCTGCTGAGGTAGTCATCCGGCCGGCAACATGCTGGCTATCGCCTTGGCGACGAAATTCGGGCCGAAGAACTTGTCGCCGCCAGGCAGGTATTTGAAGTCGTACATCGTGTTCACCGGATGCGGTGCCCAGCCCTGGAAGACGATGAGCATCCGCGTCAACGCGATCGCGCCCGGCATCATCGGCACCGCCATCCGGCGCAAATCGATCGTCAACCTGCCGGCCGAAGCGCAAGCGGAACTCAAGGCCTGTGTCGAGCGCAGCCACCCGCTCGGCAGCATCGGTCGTCCCTCGGATGTTGCCGGTATGGCGGTCCATCTCGCCAGCGACGAGGCAGCCTGGACCAGCGGCGGCATCTTCGCGGTGGATGGGGCAATACCGCCGGGTGAGGTTGAACTCTCGCGGGATCGTCCCAGTCCTTGAACCCGAGCTTTCCGACCTCATCGAGGATCTGCTCGCGGATCCAGCGATGCGGTGGCTCGTCGTCGCGGCGGGCGTGCCAATACATCCGCACCGCCGGCGAAGGAATGGAGATCGGCGCCCGATAGATGCCGATCGGCAAGGATTTTGCTGCCTCAACCGCGAATTGCGTTGGAACGGCGGCCAAGTACGGTCCGCTCGCCACGGCCAGCGCCACGGCCTGAAAGTGCGGCAGGGCGAGCGTGACGCGGCGGGTCCGGCCCATCCTGCTGAGTGCATCATCGGTGAAGCCCGACATCGACCCGTCGATGGAGCGCAATGCGTGCGGCAGCGTGCAAAAGAGCTCGAGCGGCACCTGCTCGCCCTCGGCTATGCCCGCCTGGCCGAGCGCGGCATTGTCCTTTGACGCGATGATGGCGAAGGGTGAGCCGAACAGCGCCACGCTGGAAATCCACTCCGCGACCTCCAGCGGGCGCTCCAGCGCCACGTCGATCTGATCCTCCTGCAACAGTTTCGAGACATCGCCGATGGCGCTGTCGAGGAAGCGGAACGATACACCGGGCGCAACCGCGGCGATGCGCGCGGCAAAGGGCGGCATCAGCAGCATGGAAAAGAAATCGGCGCCCATGAAGGTGAAGGTTCGTTGCAGCCTTGCCGGATCGAAGTCGGTTGCCGGCTGAAAAGCGCGTTCGATCTCACGCAGCGCCGCACGCACCGGCTCCACCAGGCTTTCGGCGCGCCGCGTCGGCACCATGTCGTTGCCGCGCCGCACGAAGAGCTGGTCGTTGAGCACGTGGCGCAGGCGGTTGAGCGCGGCGCTGACCGCAGGCTGGCTGAGGCCGATCTGCTCGCCGGCGCGCGTCACGCTTTTCTCGCGCAGCAGCGCGTCGAGCACTCTCACCAGATTGAGATCGAGCGCATTCAAATTCATCGCATCAATCCGCCCCATACGATCATTCGATTTCCATTGCCCACTCGTCCTTGATTAGGTCGCCAGCGAAGCCGCTTCGTCGGCGCCCAACGAAGGGAGAGCAGTGATGACAATGATCAACACGACTGTCGCAGGCAAGGAACTCCTTTGGTTCAACAACACGCTCGTCACCATTCAGGTCTCCTCGGCCGATGGCGAGGATGGCATCTGCGTCATCGAGCATCGTGTACCTTATGGCGACTCCCCGCCCCTGCACCTGCACCATAACGAAGACGAGGTGTTCCACATCCTGGAAGGACGCATGCGTTTCGTCGTCGACGGCCGCGAGCGGGTCGCCGGTGCCGGTGAGACGATCATCGCACCGAAGGGCCTGCCGCATACATACCGGGTCGAGTCTCCCGAAGGCGCGCACACGCTCACCGTCACGCGCGGTTCGGATTTCGAGACGATGGTGCGCAAGGCAAGCCGTCCCGCCGAACGGCCGGACCTGCCGCCGATGGCGGCGCCGACGCCGGAGATGATTGAGACACTGACAAGACTGTGCGCGGAGAACGGCATCGATCTCGTCGGACCGCCGATGGGAAGCTAATCTCCCACAAGGGGGAGATCAGCCACCCTTGAACCGATTTGCATCATCATCACCCGCATTCTCCGCTTGATGCCCTTTGTGCAACGCGATACGCCCTTGCCCAAATCGACAGACCGGAGATTTCCCGTGAGCGCTGAAAAAACCAGAACCGAAACCGATACGTTCGGTCCAATCGAGGTCGCTGCCGACCGCTATTGGGGTGCGCAGGCGCAGCGCTCTCTGGGCAATTTCAAAATAGGCTGGGAAAAGCAGCCGGCTTCGATCGTCCGCGCCCTGGGCGTCGTCAAGCGCGCGGCGGCCGAGGTCAACATGGAGATGAAGCGGCTTGATCCGGCCATCGGCAAGGCGATCGTCGAAGCCGCGCAGGAAGTCATCGACGGCAAGCTCGACGAGCATTTTCCGCTGGTCGTCTGGCAGACGGGCTCGGGCACGCAGTCCAACATGAACGCCAACGAGGTGATCTCCAACCGGGCGATCGAGATGCTCGGCGGCGTGATGGGCTCGAAGAAGCCGGTGCATCCCAACGACCACGTCAATATGAGTCAGTCTTCGAACGACACCTATCCGACGGCCATGCATATCGCCTGCGCCGAGCGGGTCGCGCACCATTTGATCCCGGCGCTGCACCATCTGCACAAGGCGCTCGACGCCAAGGCGCGCGCCTTCAACCACATCATCAAGATCGGCCGCACGCACACGCAGGACGCCACACCTCTGACGCTCGGCCAGGAATTTTCCGGCTATGCCGCGCAGGTGGCCTCATCGATCAAGCGCATCGAGCAGACGCTGCCCGGCCTGCAAGAGTTGGCGCAGGGCGGCACCGCAGTCGGCACCGGCCTCAACGCGCCTGTCGGCTTTGCCGAAAAGGTGGCGGACCGGATCGCCTCGATCACCGGCATTTCCTTCGTCACCGCGCCGAACAAATTCGAGGCGCTGGCGGCGCATGATTCCATGGTGTTCTCGCATGGCGCGATCAACGCGGCGGCGGCGGCACTTTTCAAGATCGCCAACGACATCCGCCTGCTCGGCTCCGGCCCGCGCTCGGGCCTCGGCGAGCTGTCGCTGCCGGAAAACGAGCCAGGCTCCTCGATCATGCCAGGCAAGGTCAACCCGACCCAGTGCGAGGCGCTGACGCAGGTCTGCGTGCAGGTGTTCGGCAACAATGCGGCACTCACCTTCGCCGGCAGCCAGGGCCATTTCGAGCTCAATGTCTACAACCCGCTGATGGCCTACAATTTCCTGCAGTCGGTGCAGCTGCTCGCGGACGCTTCCGTGTCCTTCACCGACAATTGCGTTGTCGGCATCGAGGCGCGGGAAGACAACATCAAGGCGGCGCTCGAGCGCTCGCTGATGCTGGTGACCGCGCTGGCCCCGACCATCGGCTACGACAGCGCGGCCAAGATCGCCAAGACCGCGCATAAGAACGGCACGACCTTGCGCGAGGAAGCCTTGGCCACCGGGCTGGTCAGCGAAGCCGATTACGACCGGCTGGTGCGGCCGGAAGATATGACGCATCCAGGGTAAGCGCTCGGCACGAGGGTCAGGCGGCGGCAGCCCCGCAACTTCGTCATCCCAGGGCGAAGCAGCCGCGAAGCGGCGTCGGATCCTCGGGTCTGCGCCGCGTCGCTTCGCTCCTTGCTTCGCCCGTGGATGACGAAGCGACAGGGATTTTGCGGCAGCACAATTTCCGTCTCGAAACCTATCTTCCGACATGATTTTCGCGTGCGCCAGCGGATATCAGAAACACAAATTCTGTGAACAATGTGTCGCCGCATAGACGGCTTTGGTGAACAGTCGTCGTCGTCTATCTGACTGGACATTCAACCCGCTCGGAGAACCGCCATGTCCATCAACTCTTCCGTCGCCGGCACCGGCGCCCAGTCCAACAGTTCCACCACGATCCTGCTCGGCCGCGTCCTGCTTGCCGTCATTTTCCTGCTTTCCGGCTTCGGCAAGCTCACCGCCATTTCCGGCACTGCCGGCTACTTCGGCGGCCTCGGCCTGCCGCTGCCGACGGTCACCGCCGTCGTCGTCGGCCTGATCGAGCTGCTTGGCGGCCTTGCCGTCCTCGTCGGCTTCCAGACCCGGATCGCCGCCTGGGTGCTCGCCATCTTCACGATCGCCACCGGGCTGGTCGCCCACACCGGCTGGGCCGACCAGATGCAGATGATCCAGTTCCTCAAGAACCTCGCCATCACCGGCGGCTTCATCCTGCTCGCCTCCTCCGGCGCCGGCGCCTATTCGATCGACGCCAAGCGCGGCTGAGCCTTCCCTCCCAAGCCTGATCAAGCGGCGCGGAATTTTCCGTGCCGCTTTTTCGTTTTCCGATTACAGGCGTAAACTGCGTCGGCTGACGGCAAGGGAGGTGGCCATGTTCCGCAACGCACTGCTTCTCATCTCGCGGCTCCTGCTTGCCGCGCTGTTCGTGCCCTCCGGCTTCCAGGCGCTCACCAATATCGCCGGCACGACCAGTTATTTCGCCGGTCTCGGGTTGCCGTTGCCGGTCCTTGCCGCATGGGGCACGGGCCTGTTCGAGCTGATCGCGGGATTGCTGATCCTTATCGGCTTGCAGACTCGGATCGTGGCGCTGCTGCTTGCCGCCTTCAGCGTGGCCGCCGGTTTCATCGGCCATTACGGCCAGGGCGCCGGCGATGCCACGCTTGCCTTCCTGCACCAGCAGATGCTGATGAAGGACATCGCCATTGCCGGCGGCTTCCTGGCGCTCGCCATGGCCGGCGCGGGCGTCTGGTCGGTGGACGGGCGCAGCGTGGAGGTTTAGTTGTATCGTCAGTCGGCGAAGACAAAGTTGGCCAGGCGGCTCACATTTATGGGCTGCGAGGCAAAGCCATACCACCCCATCCGTCCAACACCGATGTGAAGACAGAGCTGCTTCTTTCGCACCGCATCGGGCACCCATTCATAGCCAAACTCGGTGCCGTTTCTGACGTAATTGCGAAGATTGGCACCTATCGGGACGTAGATGTAACCATCTGACTCGATAAGGTCTTTTCTTTTGAGATAGGGCAATAGATCGGTCCGCCCGAGAATGGGCCGAAGCTCGCCGCCGATCATCTGGGCTCGTTCAGACAGGGTTTTGTCGACGCCCCCGGAGCACGGCTCAATCGTTGAAAACAGGCTGTCCTTGGACATCGATTTCATTGATCTGATCACGTCCTCGCTCGGCTTGAAGACGAAGTAATTTATCGCCTCTCCCTTTCGAGGATTCGGCGGCCGGACACCATGGAAGTTGAACGGCAGTTTTCCGAGAGGACCTAACGGATAGGCCTGATCGAATTTGAATGTCCCCTTGGACACGACAGACAGCGTGAAAAGTGTTTGTGCCTTGGCTGACCTGATGCCGAGGAAACACAAAGCCGAAAGCGCAACCAGCAGCATTTGACTGAACTTCATGGACGTCTCCATTCCAGTCGTCGCTCTTATTGGCTCACCAGCTTTAGCTGTCGCCGATGCTCACTTCACCGATACACTCGGCCCGCCTTCGACCGCCAGCACAAGGCGGCGGTTGGTGATGCGGGCCAGTTGCGCCAGCCGCCCGGCCGGGCGCTCGCCATAGAGATCGGAAAGCGAGGCCGGCAGCACCAGCGCCAGCGCGCCATTGCCACGACTTTCCCATTTCAGCCTGGGCATTACGCCCGGCATTGCCGCGGTGAGCAGATAGACCACGCGCATCATCGCCGCCAGCGTGCGGGCGCGTTCCAGCAGGCGCGGCGGCGCCAGCGCCTTGATCTCGGGCGCGATGCCGTCGTTGAAGATGCCGTCATGGCGGTAGGCGCTGGCTAAAGCCAGATAGGCCCGGCCCGGATGGTCGACGCCGATGAAGGAGGCATGCGCGATGATGTTGAGCGACTGCCTGCCGCGATATTCCGGATGCGCGCGCCAGCCGATATCGGCGAGCAGGCACGCGGCGTGGCGGTAGCGCGCCTCGTCTTCCGTCTCGTCGATGCCGAAGGCCTGGAAGGCCTTCCCGGTCCATTCGACAAGGTCATGCGCGTGATGCACCGAGCGCGAGCGCAGCAGCGCCAGCTCTTCGGCGGCCGAGATCAGCGGGTCGGACTTCTGCTCCTCCGCGTCGAGCAACGAATAGAGGAAGCCTTCGCGCACGCCCTGCGCCGAGACCACGATCTTCGACGGCTGCATCGCCGACATGATCTCCTGCAGCACGACGGCGCCGTAGGGCAGCAGCGAGCGGCGGTTCTTGGACACGCCCTCGATGCCCCTCACCTTCTCGACCTCGCTGCGCGCGACCTGCTTCAGGAAGTTTTGCGCGCTGTCTGCCGATATCTCGTAGTGATGCATCACGCCGAGCGGATAGTTGTTCATTTCCATATGCAGCCTGGCGAGATTTCGCCAGGTGCCGCCAACGGCGTAGAAGGTCCTGCCCTGTCCGCCCTTCAAGAGCTTTGCCCGCCCCAGCTCCTGGCGCGCGATCTTCTGCGCCTGGACCAGCGAGTTCTTGGCCATGTCCTGCAGGCGCAGGCCGCCGAGCGGCAGCGTGATGCCGTCGCCGATCGACTCGCCATTGGTGTCGATGAGCTCCAGGCTGCCGCCGCCAAGGTCGCCGGCGATGCCGTTGGCCGGATGGAAGCCGGAAATGACGCCGAGCGCCGAATAATAGGCTTCCTGGCGGCCGGTGAGCACGCGGATCTCGGTCTTCAGCACGTCCTCGGCGCGGTGGATGAAGTCAGGGCCATTGCCCGCCTCGCGCGCGGCGGCGGTGGCCAGCACATACATGTGCTCTGCGCCCGCCTGATCCGACAGCGCGCGGAAGCGGCGGAATTCCTCCATCGATCGCGTCACCGCTTCGGGGTCGAGCCTGCCCGTCGAAACGATGCCGCGGCCGAGGCCGGCCAGCATCTTCTCATTGAACAGAAGTGTCGGCGAGCGCGCCAGCCCTTCATAGACGACAAGACGGATCGAGTTCGATCCGATGTCGATGATCGACAGCGGCCGCCGGTCCTGAAGCCGGCCCTGGGAAACTGAAATCACGCGGCGCCGTTCTTCTTGCGGCGCTTGAACTGGGCAATGCGCTTGGGCGCATGCGACTTCAGCGCGTCGCCCCGTCCGGAGAGGCTCGGATTGGTCATGAAATATTCCTGCGCGTTGAACGGCTCTTCGCCCTCTTCCAGCACAACGCGCCGGGAGGTGCCGTCAGCCAATACGTCGAAACTTTGCTGGTTGTCCATGATGTTGCCCAGCATGATCTGGCCAAGCACCTGTTCATGCACAGTTGGATTGGTGATCGGCACCAGCGTCTCGACGCGGCGGTCGAGATTGCGCGGCATCATGTCGGCGGACGAGAGGTAGACGACAGCCTCGTCGGACGGCAGGCCATGGCCGTTGCCGAAGCAGAAGATGCGGCTGTGCTCGAGGAAACGGCCGACGATCGACTTCACCCGGACGTTCTCGGAAAGGCCCGGCACCTGCGGTCTGAGGCAGCAGATACCGCGCACCACGAGGTCGATTTCGACGCCGGCGCGGCTAGCGTCGTAGAGCGCGTCGATGATGATCGGATCGACCAGCGCGTTCATCTTCATCCAGATGCGCGCCGGCCGGCCCTCGCGGGCGTGGACGATCTCTTCTGCGATGTGCTTCAGGATGCGCTTGCGCAGCGTGAACGGCGATACGGCAAGGCGCATCTCCTCGGCCGGCTCGGCATAGCCGGTGATGAAATTGAAGAGCTGCGCGACATCGCGCGCGATCGTCGGGTCGGTGGTGAAGAAGGACAGGTCGGTGTAGATGCGCGCGGTGACCGGGTGGTAGTTGCCGGTGCCGAGATGCACGTAGTTGCGCAGTTTGCCGTCCTCGCGGCGCACCACCAGCGACATCTTGGCGTGGGTCTTCAGCTCCAGGAAGCCGAACACGACCTGCACGCCGGCGCGCTCGAGGTCGCGCGCCCAGCGGATGTTGGCCTCCTCGTCGAAGCGCGCCTTGAGCTCGACCAGCGCGGTCACCGACTTGCCGGCCTCGGCGGCGTCGATCAGCGCGCGCACGATCGGGCTGTCGTTCGAGGTGCGGTAGAGCGTCTGCTTGATCGCCACCACTTCGGAATCGGCCGCCGCCTGGCGCAGGAACTGCACCACCACGTCGAAGGATTCGTAAGGGTGGTGGACGACGATATCCTTCTCGCGGATCGCCGCCAGGCAGTCGCCGCCATGCTCGCGGATGCGCTCGGGGAAACGCGGATTGTAAGGCGTGAATTTGAGGTCGTCGCGCGGAATGGCGACGATCTCGGAGATCTGGTTGAGCGCCAGCGGTCCGGTCAAGACGCTGATGCGGCTCGACGAGACACCGAGCTCGCCGGCAACGAAGTCGCGCAGTTGGGCCGGCATCAGCGTGTCGAATTCGATACGGATCACCGAGCCGCGGCGGCGCCGCTTCAGCGCCGTCTCGAACAGGCGAACGAGATCTTCCGACTCTTCCTCCACCTCGATATCGCTATCGCGGATGATGCGGAACGTGCCCGAGCCCTTGACCTCGTAGCCGGGGAAAAGCTTGCCGATGTAGATGCCGACCGCTTCCTCCAGCGGGATGAAGCGGACATGGTTCTTGCGGTCGGGCAGCCGGATGAAGCGGCGCAGCGCCACCGGCAGACGCAGCAGCGCGCTCATCTCCTCGCCATTTTTGCGATGGCGCAATTGCAGCGCGATCGAAAAGCCGAGATTGGGGATGAACGGGAACGGATGCGCCGGGTCGATCGACAGCGGGGTCAGCACCGGGAAAACCTGTTCCTGGAAATGCTCTTCCAGCCAGGTCTTCTCATCCTTGGTGAGCGCGTCGCGGGTGATGCTTTCGATGCCTTCCCTGTTGAGCAGCGCCATCAGGGTCGAGAGGCTCTTCTGCTGGTCTTCCTGCAGACGCTCGACCTCGCGCAGCAGCTGCTCGAGCTGCTGCTCGGGCGTGCGGCCGTCCGGGCTCTTCAGCGCGATGCCCTCGCGCACCTGGCCGGCAAGGCCGGCGACGCGGACCATGAAGAATTCATCGAGATTGGCCGCCGAGATCGACAGGAAGCGGACGCGTTCGAGCAGCGGATGATGCTCGTTGAGCGATTCCTCCAGCACCCGGCGGTTGAATTGCAGCCAGGAGAATTCGCGGTTGACGAAACGGTCGGGATTGCCGCCGTCGGGGCTCGCCGCCTCGACGGTGATGAATTCGCTCTGTACCGGCTTCAGTTCGTTCATGGTTTCCCGCTTTTGCCCGCAATCGTCCCTAGGGAGCGTCGCATATTGCCGTTCGGCGACGCTCTAACATGTTTTTGTGACGCATGATCCGTCACGGAATCGCTCCGTGCCCAGCCTCATGCGCTTAACCGGCTCAACTTATCCTCTGCCAGCCTTTTGCGACAGTTTGATTTCATCGATCTTGCAAACTGGCCTGTTATGATCCAGATGCAGACCGGTCACACCCACTGGCCGAACCCAATTGGAGACGACGATGGCAGGCGGTAGCATTCCCCATTTCCAGAACGACGCGGGCCATCCGGTCATCGAGATCGGCGTCAAGGAATTCATGTGCACCGGCGCCAACCCGCCTTTCGACCATCCGCATGTGTTCCTCGACATGGGCGACGACAATGAAAAGGTCTGCCCTTATTGCTCGACGCTCTATCGCTACTCGCCGTCGCTGAAGGCGACGGAAACGCAGCCGGCCGGCTGCCTCTATGTCGACCAGGCCGCCTGAGCCCGCAGATCATGAATGACTGCTAGATCATGGCTGAAACACGGTCCCGGCAAGTCGTCATCGCCGGGGCTGGCATCGCCGGGCTGACGGCAGCACTTGCCTTTTCGGCGCGCGGCTTGCCGGTAAGACTGTTCGAGCAGGCAAAGCAGCTCGAAGCGGCCGGCGCCGGCATCCAGCTTTCCCCCAACGCGACCCGCATCCTGCGCCGGCTCGGCGTTCTGGACCACCTGCTGCCCAACGCGATCCGGCCGGAAGCGGTGGCGTTGAAGGACGCGAGAAGCCTGCGCGAGCTCGCGCGCGTGCCGCTTGGGTTAGCTGGTGAAAGCCGCTGGGGGGCACCCTATCTGGTGGCGCATCGCGGCGACCTGCAGGCGGCGCTGGTGGCCGCGGCGGCGGAACGGCCGGACATCGAGCTTGTCACCGGCGCGCGGGTGAGCGCCATCGCCGTCGAGCCGCAAAGCGTAACCGCGACGGTCGAGACCAACGGCAAAGCCACGAAGGTCGCAGGCGGCCTGCTGATCGGGGCCGACGGCGTGTGGTCCTCGGTTCGCAGCGAGCTTGCCCGGACGGTCGGGTTTGCGGCAAGCCGGTTCTCCGGCGAGCTCGCCTGGCGCGCGACGATCCCGGCGCAAAGCGCCGCCGGCCAGGCCTTTGCGCAAATCGCCGCCATCGACTGCGTCACCACCTTCCTGCATGCCGGCTTCCATATGGTCGCCTATCCGGTGAGCAAGGGCAGCGCCTTCAACCTTGCAGCCTTCACCAGGGGCGAGCGCATCGCCGAAAGCTGGTCCGGCCATGCCGACCCCGCCATCCTTTCAAGCGCCATGCGCGGCACGGCGGCAACGCTGGCGAGGCTGGTGGCGCTCGCCGGCCCATGGACGGCTTTCCCCATCCACACGGTCGAGCAACGCCGCTGGACGATGCCGGAGGGGATCGCGCTGATCGGCGACGCCGCGCATGCGATGACCCCATTCGCGGCGCAGGGTGCGGCGATGGGGATCGAGGATGCCTCGATGCTTGCCAACCTCGTCGCGGATTCCCCCGGCGATCCGCGGCAGATCCTCGCCATGTGGGAAAATCTCAGACGGCCGCGCGTCGAAAAGGTGCTGAAGCGCGGCGCGCTCAATCGGCTGGCATGGCACGCCTGGGGACCGGTGGCGATCGCCCGCAACCTGGTGCTGGCGGCTCGGCCGGCGGAAAAGCTCGCGGCGGACCTGGACTGGCTTTATGGCTGGGAGGAGCGGAAGGTGGGGAGGCGGTAGGAGACCGAGAAGAAGACGGGATAGAAGTAGTCCGGATCATTTCGGCGCGGCGGGCTACGAAAGCGGAAAGAAGACGTTATGAGCAAAACCGTTCGATATAAATTCAATCCGACAAATCCGCCGCCGCTGACGGAAGCCCAGAAGGCCGAAATCGCGGCGCTGAAAGCACGATCGGAAGACGATATCGATACCAGCGACATTCCAGAATTGACGGAAGAGTTCTGGCAAAGGGCTGTCCGAAATCCGTATTTCAAACCGATCAAGCAACAGCTGACCCTGCGTCTCGATTCCGATGTCGTTGCCTGGTTCAAAGAGCACACGCCGGAAGGTCGCGGTTATCAAAGCGCGATCAACAAGGCGTTGCGCGAATATGTGACGAAGCAGGACCGTAAGGCAGGCTAATCATACAGCCTCAGCGACCACCCCAGCGATACCGGCAACGGGTTCCACCAGCCGGTGCGCAGGCCCGCCGTCCTTAGCGCTGCCGCCGTCCAGGTGTTGCAGCCGATAAGCGCGTTGAAGTGGCCGTTGGCCTCGTAAAAGCGGTCGAAGCTGGAATAGCCGGCATTGTCGATGACCATCGACCCGTTAGGTCCCTGCCGGAAACTCGCCGCGATGTAATCGAGCAGTGCCGCAAGATGCGCCTCGTCGATATCGAAACCTGCGACATCCGGATGCGGTTCCTTGATCGCGCCCGCGACATCGACATGCATTACCGAGGCGTCCAGCGTCAGCGCCTTCAGCACCGGCACCGCTTTGAGCTCAGACCAGGTCGGCGTCTCCAGATAGAAGGCGCGGCCGCCCCAGCCGAAGACGATGTAGCGCGCCTCCGGCGCATCGGTCGGCAGACCGGCATCGGCAAGGAATGCGAAGCGCCGGCGCACGCCGTCATCGAGGGGAACCGCGATGTCGGTGTGGATCGGGTTCTTCAGCAGGAGGATATGCCGCGTGCCCTGGCCTCCTGCGGCGGCAGGCCAGAGCGGACGCGGCACCAGCGTGCCGAACACGGCGGCCAGCGCCACCGCGATAACCAGCAAGGCCAAGAAACGCAGGAATTTTCTCATCGGGCGCGGCGGTTCCGTCGCTTCTGAACGGGATCGATCCTTACCCGATCGTCCAAACGCAAAAAAGCCCAGCCGTCACGGCCGGGCTTCTCAAAAAAAGCGAGGTCGCGCCCGCTCAGTGCAGGATCTGCGACAGGAACAGCTTCGTGCGCTCATGGCGCGGATGGTCGAAGAACTCGGCCGGTGTGTTCTGCTCGACGATCTGGCCCTGATCCATGAAGATCACCCGGTTGGCGACCTTACGGGCAAAACCCATTTCGTGAGTGACGCACAGCATGGTCATGCCCTCTTCGGCCAGCCCCACCATCGTCTCCAGCACTTCCTTGATCATTTCCGGATCGAGCGCCGAGGTCGGCTCGTCGAACAGCATGATGCGCGGGTTCATGCACAGCGAGCGCGCGATCGCCACGCGCTGCTGCTGACCGCCGGAGAGCTGGCCTGGGTACTTGTTGGCCTGCTCCGGGATCTTGACGCGCGTAAGGAAGTGCATGGCGATTTCCTCGGCCTGCTTCCTCGGCATCTTGCGCACCCAGATCGGCGCCAGCGTGCAGTTCTCCAGGATGGTCAGGTGCGGAAACAGGTTGAAGTGCTGGAACACCATGCCGACCTCGCGGCGCACCTCGTCGATCTTCTTCAGATCGTTGGTGAGTTCCTTGCCGTCGACGATGATCTTGCCCTTCTGGTGCTCCTCCAGGCGGTTGATGCAGCGGATCATGGTCGACTTGCCCGAGCCGGAAGGACCGCAAATGACGATACGCTCGCCGCGCATCACCTTGAGGTTGATGTCCTTCAATACGTGGAACTCGCCATACCATTTGTGCATGCCGACGATGTCGATGGCGACATCAGTGGTGGAGATGTGCATCTTGGCGGCGTTGACCTTGATCTCTTCCGCGCTGACGGCGTTTTCGGTGGCCATGGCAGGTTCCCCTTACTTCTTTATCGTTGGATCCGATGCATGTCGTTACCCCAAAGCCGCTACACACTTTTGGGCGACATGCATTAGCGTTTGTGGCCGGTGTCGAGCCGGCGTTCCGTGTACATTGAATAGCGCGACATGCCGAAGCAGAACAGCCAGAAGACGAAAGCGGCGAAGATCAGGCCGGACTTCGCCGTCTGCGGCGTCGCCCAGTTGGCGTCGGAGAAGTTCTGCTTGACCACGCCGAGCAGATCGAACATCGAGATGATGAGCACCAGGCTGGTGTCCTTGAACATGCCGATGAAGGTGTTGACGATTCCGGGAATGACCAGCTTCAGCGCCTGCGGCAGCACGATCAGGCCCATCTTCTGCCAGTAGCCGAGGCCGAGCGAGTCGGCGCCCTCATATTGGCCCTTCGGGATCGCCTGCAGGCCGCCGCGGATCACCTCGGCCATGTAGGCGGCGGCAAACAGCGACACACCGATCAATGCCCGCAGGTATTTGTCGAAACTGACGCCTTCGGGCAGGAACAGCGGCAACATGACGCTGGCGAAGAACAGCACGACGATCAGCGGAATGCCGCGCACCGTCTCGATGAAAACAATGCTTAGCATTTTGATGATCGGCATCTTCGAACGCCTGCCGAGCGCCAGGACCACGCCGAGCGGCAATGATACGGCGATGCCGACGAAGGAGAGGCTAAGCGTGACGAGGAGCCCACCCCAGCGCGGGGTCTCGACATGCGGCAGGCCGAACACACCGCCGACCAGCAGGAAGAAGGCGACGATCGGCAGCGCCGCAAAGAGCAGGATGGCGTTCAGCCCTTTGCGCGGCACGCGCGGGATGAGCATCGGCACCAGCAGCGCCACGAACAGGATGGCGACCAGGATCGGCCGCCAGCGCTCCTCGACCGGATAAGTGCCGAACATGAACTGGCCGAACTTGGCGTTGACGAAGGCCCAGCAGGCGCCGGTCCAGCCATCCGGCTGGATGCCGCCTTGTGAGACGGTGGCACACACGGTGCGGTCTGGCCCGATCCACTGGGCATTGATGAAGGCCCAGTTGATGACCTGCGGCAGGATCCAGAGCACAATGGCGATGCCGAGGATTGTAAGGATGGCGTCGCCTACCGAACCGATCAGGTTCTTGCGCACCCAGGCATAGGCGCCGCGCTCGCTGGCCGGCGCCGGCTGCGCCAGCGTCATCTCGGTCCGCACCCAGGACATGTCGTGCTCCTGCATGGCCCTACCTCTCCACCAGCGCCATTCTGGCGTTGACGACGTTCATGACGGCGGAAGTGACGAGGCTCAGCACCAGGTAGGCGATCATCATGATGAACACGCCCTCCACCGCCTGTCCTGTCTGATTCAGCACCGTGCCGGCGGTAGCGGTGAGGTCGGGATAGCCGATGGCGATGGCCAGCGATGAGTTCTTGGTGAGGTTCAAATACTGGCTGGTGAGCGGCGGAATGACGATGCGCATCGCCTGCGGCACCACGACAAGCCGCAGGATCGGGCCGGAGCGAAGGCCAAGCGCGCCGGCCGCTTCGGTCTGCCCCTTGCTGACGCCCCTGATGCCGGCACGCACGATCTCAGCGATGAAGGCCGCCGTATAAAAGGACAAAGCCAGATAGAGCGACAGGAATTCCGGCTTGACCTGGAAGCCGCCGGTCAGGTTGAAGGTCGACTGTTTCGGGAAGTCGAAAGTGACCGGCATTCCACCGAGCAGGAAGGCGAGCAGCGGCAGACCGACGATCAGCGCGACCGATGTCAAGAAGACCGGAAACCGCTGGCCGGTCGTCTCCTGCCGCTGGCGCGCCCTGTGGGCGACGAACCAGGCCATTGCCAGCGCGAGCACGAAGGCGACGCCGACCAGCCAGGAACCATCCCCCCATACCGCGCGCGGGAAATAGAAGCCGCGCTGGTTAAGGTAGGATCCGAAGGGCAGATGATAGCTTTCGCGCGGCGACGGCAGCACCGCGAGGACGCCCGAATACCAGAAGAAGATGACCAGCAACGGCGGGATGTTGCGGAAGACCTCGACGTAGACCGTGCAGATCTTGCGGATCAGCCAGTTCTGCGACAGACGACCGATACCGATGACGAACCCAATGATCGTGGCGGTGACGATACCGGCGATGGCAACGATGATCGTGTTGAGCAGGCCGATGATGAGAGCACGGCCATAGGTCGAATCCGACGTGTAGGCAATCGGCGTGGTGGAGATATCGAAGCCGGCCCGGTTCTTGAGGAATTGGAAGCCCGAAGCGATGTGCAGGCGCTGGAGGTTTTCTATGACGTTGTTGACGATCCACCAGATCGAGCCGAAGAGGAGGATCACAACCAGCGTCTGAAAGAACAGGCTGCGTATTCTCGGGTCATTGATGAAGGAGCCGCGGCTCGACCCCTCACGAAGGATTTCCTGCGAAGCCATGGACCGTCCCCTGGAAAGAGAAACCGGGAGGCAGAGAGCTGCCCCCCGGATCACGTTTCAATCAGCGGATCGGCGGACCGTATTGCAGGCCGCCCTTGGTCCACAGCGCGTTGATGCCGCGCGCGATCTTGAGCGGGCTGCCCGAGCCGACATTGCGCTCGAACATTTCACCGTAATTGCCGACAGCCTTGACGATGTTGACGACCCAGTCGTTGGAGAGGCCGAGATCGGCGCCATACTTGCCATCGGGTTCAGTGCCGAGCAGGCGCTGGATGTTCGGGTCGGTCGACGTCTTCATCTCATCGACATTGGCCTGCGTGATGCCGGCTTCCTCGGCGTTGAGCAGCGCAAAATATGTCCACCGCGCGATATGCGCCCACTGGTCGTCGCCCTGGCGCACGGCCGGGCCGAGCGGCTCCTTGGAGATGATCTCCGGCAGCACGACATGGTCGGCCGGCGAGGAGAGCGTCAGTCGGATGCCGTAAAGGCCGGACTGGTCGGTGGTGTAAGCGTCGCAACGGCCGGCGTCGTAAGCGGCGTTGACCTCGTTCAGGTTTTCGAACACGACGGGGTTGTATTCCATCTTGTTCTTCTTGAAGTAGTCGGCGAGGTTGAGCTCGGTCGTGGTGCCGCTCTGTACGCAGACAGCGGCGCCCGAAAGCTGCAGCGCCGAGTTCACGCCAGGCAGCTTCTTGGCGTTGATCATGAAACCCTGGCCGTCATAGTAGGTGATGCCGACAAAATCGAGGCCGAGCGCGCTGTCGCGGTTGCTGGTCCAGGTGGTGTTGCGCGACAGGATGTCGATCTCGCCCGACTGCAGGGCGGTGAAACGCTCCTTGGCGCTGAGCGGCGTGAACTTGACCTTGGAGCCGTCACCGAAGACGGCGGCCGCAACGGCGCGACAGAAGTCCGCGTCGATGCCTTTCCAGTCACCCTTGTCGTCCGGCGCCGAGAAGCCGGCGAGGCCGGTCGAGACGCCGCACTGGATAAAGCCCTTCTGCTTCACGGTATCGAGCGTGCCGGCCGAAGCGGCGGACGCCATGAACCCGAGCGCGGCGGCGCCAAGAATGCCGAATGCAATGTGTTTCATGACCCACAGACCCTTTTCTGTTACAGGCGCCCCTACTGCCAGGCGACGCTTGATCTTTTTTCGTTTGTGAATGCAGCTCCCACTTCAAGGCCCGCTCCCGGACCCGCATCGATTGCCGATGCGCTGCCTCCCATTCACGAAACGCATCGAAGGCGATTATTCCTGTGAGGTCAAGGGAAATGACCGTTTTGCGACAGGTTTGACAAGCACTTGCCGCAAATGCCTGAATTGCGGACAAGAGCATGTGAAACCGGCAGACCATGCGAACAAATCAGTCAAGTTGCGTCGTCGCGAATCCATGGCCCGGCGGTAAAATCCGCTTCGGCAATTGCGGTGCTTTATTGGGCGCGCGCGCCGTTGGATTGGCCTAGCGGAAGACCGGCTTTTGGCGGGCCCGGTATGGTTGCGCGGCCTTGGCCGCCGCTTTATGGCTGGTCCCCTGACATCATTCGACAGGCGACGAACCATGGCTAAAGACGGCATCGAGATGGGCATCAACACGCGGCTTGCCCATGCCGGCAACAACCCGCACGACTATTTCGGCTTCGTCAATCCACCGGTCGTGCACGCCTCGACCGTGCTCTACCCGGACGCCGCTTCGATGGCCGCACGCACGCAGAAATACACCTATGGCACGCGCGGCACGCCGACCATGGATGCGCTGACGCTTGCCGTCGATGCGCTCGAAGGTTCGGCCGGCACCATCGCCGTGCCTTCGGGGCTGGCGGCGGTGACGGTGCCGCTCCTGACCTTCCTTGCCGCTGGCGATCACCTCTTGATCGTCGACAGCGTCTACCACCCAACGCGCCACTTCGCAGATACGATGCTGAAGCGGCTCGGCGTCGAGGTCGAATATTACGAGCCGCGCATCGGCGCCGGCATCGCTTCGCTGATCAAGCCCAACACCAAGGTGGTGTTCACCGAATCGCCGGGATCGAACACCTATGAGGTGCAGGACATCCCGGCGATCGCCAAGGCGGCGCATGCCGCAGGCGCCATCGTGATGATGGACAATACCTGGGCGACGCCGCTCTATTTCAAGCCGCTCGACCATGGTGTCGACATCTCGATCCATGCGGCGACGAAATATCCGGCCGGCCATTCGGACGTGCTGCTCGGCACGGTGTCGGCCAACGAGACCTATTGGAAGCAGCTCTACGAGGGGTTCTGCACGCTGGGCTGCTGTTCGGGACCCGACGACATCTACCAGGTGCTGCGCGGCCTGCGCACGATGGGGGTGCGGCTCGAGCATCACCGCAAGAGCGCGCTCGATATCGCGCGCTGGCTGGAGGCGCAGCCGGGCGTCGCGCAGGTGCTGCATCCGGCGCTGGAAAGCCATCCCGACCATGCGCTCTGGACACGCGATTTCTGCGGCTCGACCGGCATCTTCTCGATCGTGCTCAACGGCGGCGGGCAGAAAGTGCAGCATGCCTTCCTCGACGCGCTCAAGATCTTCGGCCTCGGCTATTCCTGGGGTGGCTATGAGAGCCTCGCCGTTCCGGTTTTCCTCGGCGACCGCACCTTTGCCAAAGGTTCGTATGCCGGCCCGTTGATCCGCCTGCAGATCGGGCTGGAGGATGTCGAGGATCTCAAGGCCGACATTCTGCGCGGGCTCGCCGCGGCGGCGGCCGGGTGACAGGCCGATCGGCAGACGGCCGCGTGCAGCGGCAGACAGGCATCGGCTGAAGCGGTAGCATGGTCATGCAACCGGGAACCTTTTTTCGGCAGGCGCATCCAATCGCGGATGTAACAGCTGCCGGGAGATCGGAGCGAGATGAGAAAGCCCGCTATTGAAGCCGCCGGGACCGGTGCGGCCGAGGCCGGCGACATGGCGCTGGTGCGCCGGGCAGTTGCGCGCGATCCGGATGCGTTCCGCGCCATCATCAAGACGCACAACCAACGGCTCTACCGCATCGCGCGCGGCGTGGTGCGCAACGACGCCGAGGCCGAGGACATCGTGCAGGAGGCCTATATGCGCGCCTTCGCCAATCTCGGCGTCTTTCGCGGCGAGGCGTCGCTTTCCACCTGGCTATCGCGCATCGTCATCAACGAGGCGCTCGGCCGGCTGCGCAAGCGCAAGCGCATCGTGGCGATGCCCGAAAATCCGGAGGCGCAGATCATCCGGTTTCCCCTAAACCCGAGCGACGATCCGGAGCGGACGATGGCGCAGCGGCAGATTCTGGGGCTTGTCGAACGGGCGACCGACAGCCTTCCCGATGTCTATCGCACGGTTTTCGTCGCCCGGGTGATCGAGGGGCTGAGCATCGAGGAAACCGCCAGCCTTCTGAGCATACGGCCTGAAACCGTGAAGACGAGACTGCACCGGGCGCGGACGCTGGTGCGAAAGGCGCTCGACGACGAGATCGGCCCGGTGCTGCTCGACGCCTTCCCCTTCGCCGGCCGGCGCTGCGAGCGGCTGACCCAGGCGGTGATGAAGCGTCTGGGTTTCGAGGGCTAACTTTTCCCGGGAACATTTCGCCGCTTGCGGCATCCAATCGGCGTCAACCTCAGATGAAGCCCGAGGCCAATGGGCCGGGCGAAGGAGATGCCATGTTCATGCGACCAACCGCCGCCCTCGCCGCCCTTTTCTTCATGAGCACCGCGCCGCTGGCGCAAGCCGCCGAAAAGCCCACCGACCCCCAGATCGCCCACATCGCCTATACGGCCGGCACGCTCGACATCGAGGCTGCCAAGCAAGCGATCAAGAAATCGAAAAACAAGGAGATCGTCGCCTTCGCCAAGGACATGGAGCGCGACCATGCTGCGGTGAACAAGCAGGCGCTCGACCTGGTGAAGAAGCTGAAAGTCACGCCCAAGGACAACGACACCAGCAAGGCGCTGGCCAAGGCCGCCAAGGAGGAGCGCGCCAAGCTGGCGAAGCTCAAGGGGGCTGACTTCGACAAGGCCTATATCGAGAACGAAGTGGCCTATCACAAGCAGGTCGACGACGCGCTCGAAACCCTGCTCATCCCGTCGGCCAGCAATGCCGAGCTGAAGAGCCTGCTGGAGACGGGCCTGAAGATCTTCCAGGGGCATGAGCAGCACGCCGAACATGTCGCCGGCATGCTGAAATGAGGCCGCTGCTTCTTGCGCTGGCACTGGTGCCGGCGCTCATCACGTCGCCGGCACTCGCGGCGACGGTCGAGGTGACGATCGACAAGCTGGTCTTTTCGCCGGCAAGCCTTCAGGCCAAGGTCGGCGACACGATCGAATGGACGAACAAGGATGTGATTGCCCACACCGCGACGGTGAAAGGCGGCTGGGACGTGACGATCCCGGCAAAGTCGAAGGGCAAGGTCACGCTGAAAGCGGCGGGAGCGGTCGACTATTTCTGCCGCTTCCACCCCAACATGAAGGGCCATGTCGAGGTGACGCCTTAATCCGCTATCGGGAAAGCGAGGCGCGCCCGCGCCTCGCTTATCCGTGAGTTGCCGGCCCGATTCCGCAAACGGCCATAACATCTTGACGCGATTGAGAAAGCCGAGGCCGCTGGCGGCACGACGCACACGGCCCGCTGCGCAATAATATTCCCTCCAGTCGCGAATATGCGGATTGGTTTGGCTTCCAAATCCGTGGCTTCGGCGGCATTGCGAGCAGCACAAATTTCACCCCTTCGATCCAGGGCCTGCCATGGCGTTTCGCCTTTTCGTTCCGATCCTTGCCGGCGCGACGCTTCGCGAACGGCTGCTTGCCTGCATCGGCGCCGTGATCGGCATCGCGCTGACCGGTGTGATCAGCGGGCTGGCAATGGGCAAAGGTGCGGATGTGGCGATGCTGGTGGCGCCGATGGGCGCTTCCGCGGTGCTGCTCTTCGCGGTACCCTCGAGCCCGCTGGCGCAGCCTTGGTCGATCATCGGCGGCAATTCGATCTCGGCGCTTGTCGGCGTGACGGTGGCGCACTTCGTGCACGATCCGGTAATCGCCTCCGGCCTTGCGGTAGCGCTGGCGATCGGCGCCATGTCGTTCACGCGATCGCTGCATCCGCCGGGCGGCGCCGCGGCGCTCACCGGCGTGCTCGGCGGGCCGGCCGTAACCGCTGCCGGCTTCCTGTTTCCCTTCGTGCCGGTGGCGCTGAACTCGATCATCCTGGTTGCACTCGGCTTGCTTTTCCACAAGCTGTCGCGGCGCAACTATCCTCATGTGCACGTGCCTGCAGCCGGTGGCCACGGCACGGCGGACCGGCCGCCGGCCGAGCGCGTCGGCTTCCGGCCCGAGGATGTCGATGCGGCGCTCTCCGCGCTCGACGAGACCTTCGACATCGATCGTGACGATCTGGAGCGCCTGCTGCGCCAGGTCGAGTTGCAGGCGATGGTGCGCTCGCAGCGCACGCTGCTTTGCCGAGACATCATGTCCCGCGATGTGGTCTCGGTGACCGAAGCGGCCTCCGCAGACGAAGCGCGCAAACAACTGATCGACCACAATATCCGCACTTTGCCGGTGGTCGACGCGGACGGTCGGCTGACCGGCGCGGTCGGTCTGCGCGAGCTGACAAGAGCGACCGACACTGTGACCGACACTGTGAAAGGGGTGATGTCGAAAGCCGGCACGGCCTCGCCCGACACGCCGGCGATGAGCCTGCTGCCGGCGCTGACAGACGGGCGCAGCCATGCCGTGGTGATCGTCGATAACGGCCGGCATATCCTCGGGCTGATCACCCAGACCGACATGCTGGCCGCGACCGCGCGCGTGCGGCCAACAGACGGGACGAACCTGAAATCGGCGGCATAGGCTGCAGCTTGGAAGACGCGAGCGATCTGGCTCTTGCCTTCGCGAGGTTCATCGCTCCGTCCGTTACAGCCGCGTCTTCAGCGGCCGGTGCTGCCGATGAGCCGTTGTAGGCCGGCCGGCGCCGCTTGATCCAGGCATGGAGCCCTTCGCGCAGATCGGCCGTGGGGCCATGCGCGCTTCGGCGGGATAAGGAGCAGGCTCCGATTGCTTGTATATTCACTAGGCGGTATACTTGTATGATGAGCGAAAAGCCCAATCCCACGCGAAAACGCCTCGTCGAGGCGGCGACTGAGCTCTTTTATGCCGAAGGCATCAGCCGCGTCAGCGTCGACGCCGTGGCCGAGAAAGCGGGGCTCACCAAGCGCACGCTCTACTACCATTTCAAGAGCAAGGACGATCTGATCGCGGCCTATCTCGACGGCCGCGACCAGCCTAACCTCGAGCAGATGGCCGGATGGTTCAACGCGGCGGGCGGCGGCGCGGACAAAAAGGTCGAGGCGATCTTCACCAACCTGGCGCGGGCGGCCCGACATCCCGGATGGAAGGGCTGCGGCTTCCTGCGCACAGCGGCCGAACTCGCCGCGATGCCCGGACATCCGGCGGTGAAGGCTGGAGCGCGCCACAAGACCAAGTTCGAAAGATGGCTGGCTGGCGCGCTTTCAGACCACGATGTCGACGAGGCGAAGATGCTGGCGCGCGAGATCGTGCTTTTGATGGACGGTGCCTTTTCCAGCATGCTGATCCATCACAATCCAGACTACGTCGCCGCTGCCGGCCATGCCGCCGCAACGCTGGTGCGGGCACGGATGGCGAACGCGGGTGCCCGGAGCAATTCGCGGAAAAGTGCTTAACGGTTAGGCTCGGCGACATCGCCGTAGCCCTCATCCGGAATTGCGTAAAAACAATACCTAGCTGTTGGGACTCCACGTCGTCGTCCGTGAAGAACTCGGAAGGCTTTGATTCGATTTAGGATTCTGCTCCAACTTTGCGTTTGATTTTGCCGAAAATCGTGGCTTTGAGCGGCGATTTCCGGCAAATTGAAAGCGTGTCTGTACGCGTGATTCGACTGTTCTTGTGAAGCAGCGATGGAGCGAGCGATGCGGCCGAAGGAACGACGCGAAAGCGGACAGGCCGACCTGTTGCGATCCCGGCTCGACCAGATCCTCAATATGGATCATGCGCTGGTGAAACTGGCCCGGTCGATCGACTGGCGTTTCCTCGAACAACGGCTAGGCGCGGTCTATGACGACGATCCCGGCCGGCCGCCGCTGCCGACCCGGCTGATGGCGGGCCTGGCCATCCTCAAGTCGATGCACAACCTGTCCGACGAAGTGCTGTGCGAGCGCTGCCTCGAGAACCCCTATTACCCAGCTGTTATGCGGCGAGGAGTTCTTCCAGCATCGCCTGCCCTTCGACCGCAGCTCGCTGACGCGCTGGCGTCTGCGCATGGGTGAGGAGCGGCTGATGGCGCTGCTCCAGGAGAGCCTTGCGGCAGCGACGCGGTTGGGCGCGGCCAAACCGGCCGACTTCCGCGCGGTGATCGTCGACACCACGGTGCAGGAGAAGGCCATCACTTTCCCGACCGACGCCAAGCTGATGCATCGGGCCCGCGAGCGGCTGGTGAAGCTGGCCAAAAAACACGGCATCGGCCTGCGCCAGTCCTATGCGCGGGTCGGCAAGTTCGCGCTGATCAAGCATCAGCGTTATGCCCATGCCAAGCAGTTCAAGCGCGCCAACCGGGCGCTCAAGCGGCTGCGCACCATGCTGGGGGCGGTGATCCGCGACATCACCCGCAAGCTCACCGGGCAGCCCGAACTGGCCCAGGTCTTCGCCCTGCCGCTGTCGCTTGCCCGGCGCGTCAGGGACCAGCGGCAGCGCGAGCGCGGCAAGAAGGTCTATTCCCTGCACGCTCCCGAGGTGGAATGCATCGGCAAGGGCAAGGCCCACAAGCCCTATGAGTTCGGCGTCAAGGTCTCGGTCGCCACCACGCTCGAGCGCAGCCGCGGCGGCCAGTTCGTCGCCCATGTCAAGGCGCTGCCCGGCAACCCTTACGACGGCCACACCCTGGCCACCGTCATTCCCGCCATCGAGACCGCGATCGGCGCCAATCTCGGCAGGATCGTCGCCGATGCCGGCTATCGAGGCCACAACGCGCCGAAGGACAAGATGTTCAAGGTCCATGTCGCCGGCTACAAACGCGGCCTCACAAAGGCCATCAAGCGGGCGCTGCGACGCCGGGCCGCCGTCGAACCGGTCATCGGCCACCTCAAGCAGGACCACCGCATGGGCCGCAACTTCCTGGCCTTCTCTGACGGCGACGCCAACAACGCCGTGCTCGCCGCCGTCGGCTACAACTTCAGCCTCCTGCTCAACTGGCTGAGGCTTTTGTTTGCCTGCTTCCTGGCGCTGCTCGCTACAGCTCCAGCGTCACCGGTCCAGCCGCAATCAGCCTGACCTCCGGAAAATCAACCAGCAGAACCTCTCAACCGCGGCTGCCTTTCGACGCCAATGCCGGAAATCGCTCTTCTTCACTGCCGACCACGTCCAGTGGGTCTTCACCAAAACGAGCAAGGCCCCTCCCCGGGGCCTTGCCATCTCAATCTCCGAAGTTAAGGCGCCGCCTACTTCCCCATCATCGACTTGGCGTTCTCCGCCGTGATCGCGGTGGTGTCCACCGTCACAGTCGGTTCCACCGACGTCGCGCAGTCGAGCAGGATCTTCTTCGACATCTCGATCGCTTCCTTGGCGCCGGTCGGATAGGTGAAGGTCGCCGCCCAGTCGCCCTTGGCCACCGCCTCGATACCGCCGGCCGGGCCAGGCAGGCCGTCGGTGCCGATGATCTTGACGTCCTTGCCGGCGCCCTTGGCGGCCAGCAGCGCGCCCGCCGCCATCATGTCGTTCGAGGCATAGAGCACCTTGATGTCGGGGTGCGCCTGCAGCATGGCGGCAAAGGCGGTCTGGGCTTTATCCGGAACCCAGTCGGCCGCCTGTTCGGCGACGATCTGGATCTTGGCATTCCCCTTCACACCTTCCTTGAAGCCGTTCAAGCGCTCCACCGCTGGCGTCGAGCTCGGCAGGCCTTCCAGCACCGCCGCTTCGCCGCCGTCTGGCAGCAGCTTCGACGCCGTGTACTTGCCAGCTTCCTCGGCGATCTTGAAATTATCGCCGCCGATGAAGGCGGTGTAGTCCTTGCCGGGGTCGCCGACGGTCTTGCGGTCGAGCTCGATCACCGGAATGCCGGCATCCATGGCGCGCTTCACGGCAGGCGTCAGGGGCGCTGCCTCGAAGGGCGAGATCAACAGGATATCGACCTTCTGGGTAATGAAGTTGTCGACCTGCGAGGTCTGCGTGTTGACGTTGCCGGCGCCGTCGGCGATCTGCAGGGTGAAGCCCGGCGCTTCCTTGGCCGCCGCCGTCAGTTCGTCATTGACGTGCTGGCGATAGGGTTCTGCGTTGTTTGCCTGCGAAAAGCCGATGACGAACTGGCCGTCCTTGGCGCATGCCTTCACCAGCGGGTCGGCTGCCTGAGCACTCCCTGCGATGCACAGGCCGGCGCCCGCCAGCAACGCGGCCCGAAGGGCGCGCGGTCCTCTCAACGTGGTTCTCATACTCACTCTCCTCCTCGTCCGGCCGGGGTGCCGGACCTTTGGTTGCAGTCTCAGCTATGCTGCCGCCGGCCTCCTATCGACCCAATCCTTCGCGGCGGCGAACGAGGGATTGAAGCACTGCCGCCAGCACGATGATCGCGGCGGTCGCGAGCAGCTGCGTGGCGGGGGTGATGTTGTTGAGCTGAAGGATGTTGGCCAAGGCGCCGAGCATGATCGTGCCGGCGACGGTGCCGACCATGGAACCCGCGCCGCCGAACAGGCTGGTGCCGCCGATGACCACGGCGGCGATCGCGGTGAGCTCATAGCCCATGCCGTCATTGGCGCTGCCGAAGTTGAACTGACCGGCATGGACGATGCCGGCAAGCGCCGAAGCAAAACCGGTGATGGCGTAGACCGAAATCTTCACCATCGACACCGGGACGCCGGAAATGCGCGCGGCGCGCTCGTTGCCGCCGACGGCATAGACGTAGCGGCCGAAGCGGGTGGTGTTGAGCACCAGCGTGGCGATCGCGGCGAAAATGATGAAGACAATAGTCGCCACCGGCACGGTGTTGTCGAACAGGCGCTCGCCCAGCACCGCGAAGACAGGCGGCGCCAGGCCCGGCCCGTCGCCATAGGAGATGTTGATGTACTGGTTGCCGGAGACGATCAGCGCCAGACCTCGCGCCGCCTGCAGGCCGGCCAGGGTCACGATGAACGGCTCCAGCCGGAAGCGGGTGGAGATCGCGCCCTGGACGATGCCGAAGACGACGCCCATGGCGAGCACCGCCAAAATGGTCGGGATCAGCCCGAAGCCACCGGAGATCATCATGGTGGCGGTGACCACGGCGGAGAGACCGAGCACTGCGCCGACCGAGAGATCGATGCCGGCGGTGATGATGACGAAGGTCATGCCAATGGCGATGATGCCGGTCTCCGATACGGCCCGCACGATGTTGGCGATGTTGTCGGGATTGAGGAACAGGATCTCGCCATGGCGCCGCGGCGAAAAGATGACGCCGCCGATCGCCACCAGCACCAGGCCGATCAGGCTCTGGAAGCGCACGATGATGGCCAGCGGGTCGACGCGATGCTTTTGCGCCGCAGCTGGCGCCGGGCTTGAGGCCGCCGGGTTGGCCGCCACCGAAATCTTCTGCTCCGACATCAGGCCTCCCTGCCATTTGCCGCGGCAAGCACGGTGTGCTCGTCGACGCCGCCATTGAATTCCGCCACATTGCGCCCCTGGCGCAGCACCACGATCCGGTCGCAGAGACCGATCAGCTCCGGCATCTCGCTGGAGGCGACCAATATGCCCAGCCCCTGCGCCGCGAGCGCCCGCAGCCTGGCGTAGATCTCGCCCTTGGCCCCGACATCGACGCCGCGCGTTGGCTCGTCGAGCAGGAGCAGGCGTGGATTGCCGAGGATCTCCTTGGCCAGCACCACCTTCTGCTGGTTGCCGCCGGAAAGCGCGCCGACCGCGATATCCGGGTTCTTCGGGCGGATGTCGAACTGGCTGAAGGATTGCCTCACGGCCTCCGCCTGGCGGCGTGGCGACATCAGGCCTGCCGGCGAGATGCGGCGGATGACCGACATGACCAGATTGAGGCCAACCGCCATCCGGAGCATCAGGCCGCTGCCGCGCCGGTCGTCGGTGACGAAGGCAATGCCTGCCTTGCGGGCGGCGATGATGGATTCGAGTTTCACCGGCCGGCCGTCGACCGCCACCTCGCCCTGCCAGCGGCCGGCAAGGCCGGTGCCGTAGAGCGCGGAAAGCAGCTCTGTGCGCCCTGCCCCCATGATGCCGGCGAGGCCTACGATCTCGCCTTCCCTCACCTCGAGCGAGATGCCGCTCGGCGGCTGCCAGCCGGCGCTTTCGCGCGCAAGCGTGAAGCTGGCGTCCTTGAGGCTGAGCAGCGTCTTGCCGGCGCTCTTCGCGCGACCGGGATAAAGCTCGTCCAGCGGCCGCCCGACCAGCAGACGCACCAACTCGGCCTGCGGCGCGTGCGGATCGCTAATGCCGGCGACGCGGCCGTCGCGCATCACCGTCACGCGATCGGCGATGTCAGGCACTTCCTCCAGCCGATGCGAGATGTAGACAATGCCGACGCCGGTCGCGGCCAGCTTGCGCATGATGTCGAACAGGCGCTCGACCTCGCCGACGGTGAGCGCCGCGGTCGGCTCATCCATGATCAGCACGCGCGAGGCATAAGACAGCGCCTTGACGATCGCCACCACCTGGCGCTGGCCGATCGAGAGGTCGGCCACGAGCCGCGCCGGATCGATGGCGAGCTCGATCGCTTCCAGTCGCTTCTTCGCCTCGCGGCGCATCGCCGGCACGTCGAGCATGCCGCCCGGCCGCATCAACTCGCGGCCGAGGAAGAGGTTCGCCGCGACGTCGAGCGAAGGCACAAGGTCGAGTTCCTGGAAGATGGTGGCTATGCCGGCGGCTTGGGCCTCGCGCGGGTTGTTGAAGACCACCTGTTTGCCGTCGACCCGGATTTCGCCCTCGTCCGGCGTGTACACGCCCGACAGCAGGTTCATCAGCGTCGACTTGCCGGCACCGTTCTCACCGAGCAGCGCGTGGATCTCGCCCGCCTTGAGGTCGAAATCGACGTGGCGCAGCGCTTGCACGCCGCCGAAGCGTTTGACCGCGCCGGTTACGGAAAGCAGCGGCGCGCTCATGTCTGCCTCGTGTGGGCCGGCTTCGCGCAGGATTCACGCGCCCGCAGCGTCGCCCGCAGCCGTACGGCCTGGGGTGCCGCATCGCTGGAAGCGATGCGGGCGCTGAGCAGCGCGGCGGCCTGGCGCCCGATCTCGGTGCAGGGCTGCCCGACCAACGTCAGACGCGGCTCGAAGCAGTCGGCCCATTCGAAATCGTCGAAGCCGACCAGCGATAGGTCGCTCGGGATCGAAAGACCCTTTTCGCGGATGGCGCGGACTGCCCCGATCGTCGTCATGTTGTTGCCGGTGACAAGTGCGGTGGGCGGCGCGGGCAGCGAAAGGATCGCATGCGTCGATGCCGTGGCGCCCGCCGTGTCGACATTCTCCGGCGAGACATAGTGCGGCAGGCATTCAAGTCCATTGGCGGCGAGCGAGGCGCGAAAGGCCTCGATGCGCTCGCGCGTTGTGGCGAGTCCTGGCTGGCCGGCAAGGTAGCCGATGCGTCTGTGACCAAAGGAAGCGACATGGTCGATCAGCGCGCGCATTGCCGTCTCGTTCTCGACGCCGATCTGGTCGAAGCGGTCGTCGGCGAAGCGGTCTATCAGCACACACGGGACTTGTTTGCCGGCGAGATACTCGATCGCCCGCTGCGGCGTGCCCGACGGCGCCAGGATGACGCCGTCGACGCGCCGCTGATGGAAGGCGCGCACAACCTGCAATTCGCGATCCGGGTCTTCCTGGGTGTCGGACAAAAACACCATCAGCCCGAGCCGTGCGCACTCGGCTTCGACGGCGCAGATGATGTCGGTGAAGTAGGGGTTGGAAATCGCGGAGATGGCGAGCCCGACGCTGTTGGTCGTGGCGACTTTGAGCGAGCGCGCCAATTCGTTGGGCTGGTAGCCCATGGCCGCGATGGCGTCGTTGATGAGCTGCGCCTTCTCGGGCGAGACGAAACGGGTACGGTTGACGACATGCGAAACGGTCGAAACCGAGACGCCGGCGCGGCGCGCGACCTCAGCCATTGTCGGCATGACGACTCTCACGGAGTGCCCGCAAGCGCTCCTCCCTATCTCGCGTTTCCCGTCCGCTCTTCGTCGGATTTGGCCAAACCATAGAGTCATCGAAACGTTTGCGCAATCGATTCGATGACGGAGCGCGACAGATTTTTATCGCGGGCGAAAAGTCGACGATCAGGAAGTGAAAGCCAGCCAGGCTGTGCCGGCGAGAAGCGTCACCAGCGTCAGCGGCAGGCCGACCTTGAAGAAAGCGGAGAAGGACAGCTCCTTGCCGGCCGCCTTTGCCTGCTCGGCGACGATCAGATTGGCGACGGAGCCGAGCAGCGTGAAATTGCCGGCAAGCGTCGAGCTCATCGCCACGACCAGCCAGGCGCGCTCCGGGTTTTCCAAGCCGGGAATAAAGGGGCGAAGCGCCAGCACTGCCGGTACATTGCTCATGATGTTGGAAAGCACGGCGGTGAAGCCGGAGAGCCGCCAGACATCGCCGAGGCCGACGGTCTTCGCCCAGGCGATCATGTCGGGCGTGAGCAGCGTGCGCTCGGCACCCGCCACCACCACGAACAGGCCGGCGAACATGAAGAGCAGCGGCCCGTCGATCTCGCGGTAGATGCGCCGCGGCTTGATTGCCCGGGTGACCAGCAGGAAAGCGCCGGCGATCAGCGCCGCCTTGGCGACGGGAACGCCGGCGAAGAAGGCCAGCGCCAGCAGCACGCAGACGATGGTGGCCTTCAGCACCTGTCCGGGCAGCATGCGGCCGCGATAGACTTCCGGGCTGAGTTCGGCGGCGCGGGAGAATTCGGCGCGGTAGACGATGCGCACGACGACGATGACGCAGAGCAGGCCGAACAGCGCCACCGGCGCGAGCGCCAGCGTGAAGGCCGGATAGGAAATGCCGGACAGCGCGCCGATCACCATGTTCTGGGGGTTGCCGGTGATGGTGGCGACGCTGCCGCAGTTCGAGGCGGTGCAGGTGGCGATGAGGTAAGGTACCGGGTTGCGGTTGATGACGCGGGTGACATGGACGACGATCGGCGCCATAACCAGGCAGATCGCGTCATTGACCAGGAAGGCCGAGAGCACGCCGGTCAACAGCGTCACCATGACCAAAAGCATGAAGGGCGCATGGGCATGCTCGATGGCGAAGCCGCCGAGCGCGCGAAACGCGCCCGAAACCTTCAGATGCGCGACCACGATCATCATGCCGAGCAGCAGCGTGATGGTGTCGAAATTGATGGCTTTGTAGGCATCCTCGATGCCGATCGCGCCGATGGCGATCATGGCGGCGCCGCCCAAAAGCGCGATGCCGGCGCGATCGAGGCGCAGGCCCGGAATGCGGCCGAGGGCGACGCCGGCATAGGTGAGCACGAGGATGAAAAGCGCGCCCGCGGCGGTCCATGTCATTGCAAGAAGCTTCCCGTTGCCTGCCTTGCCCGGCAGAATCTGCCGACGACGGCGGCATCACATTTAGCAAGGCCAGCGCAAAGGGAAAGCGCGCAAGCGCGTGAAAGCCGTATGCCGCTTTCGCCGCTTTCACATTCATAAACCCTAATGTAAAGAATAGTGAATAACGTATGTGACCGGCTATCCAGGCGTTGGGGACTAAACGGATGAACACGGTCGTTGAAGCGGAACATCGCATCCCATCACGGGAGGAATTGATGCGTCCGCAGGAATGCTCCCGCTGTCACGGGGCCAAAAAAGTTTTCGTTTGCGCGCGCTGGCTGAGCTCGAACGGCCATTGCTGCCCGGGAGGCACGCATCGGCTGACTTGCCCCGGACACAGCATCGTCTGCCTCGAATGCAGCGGGCGCGGCAGCTAGCGGGATTCGAGAAGCCGGGAGCAACCGGCGGCGAAACTGCGGGACGCGCTGGCGACACCCCGTGGTCCGCTCGAGAGGCTCGGTGTTTCACGGAATCATCAAGCCGCTCTAAGTCTTTGTTTTTGCGCAGTTCCGGGCGGAAAACCGCTATGCACTTCTCCTGGAATTGCTCTAGCCTGGGGGCTGTCAGATGCGACCGATCAGCACCAGGATGATCACGATGACCAGGACAAGCCCGAGGCCGCCGCCGCCATAATAGCCGGTGCCGTAGAAAGGTCCGCCGCCAAAGCCGCTGAAGCCGCCAAGCAGGGCAAGAATAAGAATGATGATGAGAATTGTGCCGAGGCCCATGGTTTCTTCCTCTTCCTGACGGTGCGATCCCGCGCTTTGTTATTGAGGAGATGAACTCACAAGCCGCGCGCATGTTCCGCCCGGCGTCGGCAGCCGGCTTCTGTTTCAGAGGCACGATCAGTGGGGCTCGGCCGGCGTGGAACCATTTCCCAGCCGGCAACGTTGGAGCCTGCCCATCCGGGCAATCCTTGGCAAGGAGGCAGCATATGGGCGCATCCGTTCTTATCGGTATCCTGATCACCTTCCTGGTGGTGATCCTGGTGCTCTACCTCGTGCAACGCCTGCCGCTCGACGCCCGCGCGCGACAGATCGCGCAGATCATCGTCATCATCATCGGGATCATCTCGTTGCTGAAATATCTTGCGGTGTTCTAGCCGCGCTCCATATTCGACGCCGGAAACTCCGAAGCCTGGTGTCTCATGACAACCCTGTCGATCACACTCATTACCGGCATGATTGCTTGCGCTGCGAGCACTGCCCACGCCCGGCAGGATACGCGCGTCATGACCTGCGCCCAGGCGCGGGCGCTCATCCAAAGCCATCACGCCGCGGTGCTTACAACCGGACCCAACACCTATGACCGTTTCGTGCGCCAGTTTGGCAATGAATGCGACTGGCCCGAAGTGCCTGTATCGATCTCGGTTCCTGCCCGCGATGGCGAATGCCGCCTCTATCGATGCGAGGAGCCGCCCTTCAATTTCCCGGATTGAACAACGCCAGGCACGCCTGGCGCGGAACCGTTCCGACCCGGGGCGAATTGTAACGGGCAGCGGCATGGCCGCGCCGGATCGGACTGCAGGAGGAACGGCCATGTCCAACGAGATCACGCGCAGCGGCAGTTGCCTGTGTGGCGGCGTCCGGTTCCAGGTGGCCGGCGAGCCGCTGCGGGTCGGCCTTTGCCACTGCAAGGACTGCCGCAAGACAAGCGGATCGACCTTTCATGCCTATGCGGTGTGGCCGCTTCGAGCGTTCGAAACCACCGGCATCACCAACAGCTATGGCACTCGCAGTTTTTGCCCCACCTGTGGAAGTCGTGTTCCGTTCATCGGCGAGGACGAGGCAGAGGTCACGATCGGCAGCCTGGACGTTGCGCCAACCGAAGGGCTGGTGCCGCGCTACGAGCTCTGGATCGGGCGCCGCGAGTCCTGGTTGCAGGCCCTGCCCGAAGCACAGCAGTTTGAGCACGATCGGATAGCCGATGATTCGGCTGCCGGCGAGGAGCCGCAGCAAGAATCGGCCTGGGTCGAGATTCTTGCCGGACTTAAGTCGCAACGACAATAACCTTCAGTCGAGCGAAGCTTCCCGGCACGTCCGGGAAATAGCTGGATGTCGAATGATCCGCGCGGACTTTCCTCGAAGTTTCGGATTTTTCAACCACCGGTCGGTTTGCCGGCCAATCGGCCGCCGCTAACATTTGCAATGCGGCAAAACATGAGGTCGTCGGCTGACACGGTTTCAGATGACAGTACGCATAGAGCTTTATCCACCTTTCAAAATATAAGAGTTTTCAGCCACGCTCCTTGCGTCAATACAACCTCCGGGATTATTCCTCCCGTCATTCCCTGTGCTTATCACGTGAAATATCAAGCTGCAGTTGCAATACCAAAGTGAAAATTATTTCGGCTCAAGAATTTTTTTAAACCGTTTTCTTTCTGGTTATATCGAATATGACGCCCCAAATTGCGACAAGCAGCGAGCCTTATGACTTTAGGCCTTGTACAAAGGCTACCTTTGTTTCTTTCGATTTTTGCTACATAGTTTTTGCCGAATCTTGAAACCGAACGGGGCGTTTTCATGACGCCGGCGCCTGAACACGGCCGAAACATGCATATGCGGTATCCGCCGATCGACGGGTTCTGGACCTGGGACATCAAGCGTGACCGTGTCTATGGCGACGCCAACCTTTCAGACTATTTCGGTCTGACACTCGACGAATTCTCGCACGGCGCACCGCTGGAACGATGGATGCAAAGCATCGACCACGACGATCGTCCAAGGGTTCGATTGGCTATCCGCAATGCTATAGAGCGCAGGTCCGGCTTCAGGGAGATCTACAAGGTCCGCTCGGAAAAGATGGGGCTGCGCAAGATGCTGGCCGTCGGCCAGTGTTACGTCGACGATGTGGGCGAGGCGGCGCTCTATCCCGGCTGGTTCGTCGACCTGACGGAGGATGCCGCCTGCGAGGAACAGTCGCTGCGCGAAATCCACAGCCACGTCGGGCAGGCCAAGGACATAGCGCAATCGATCGGACACGACATGCTGTCCTATCTCCTGGACAACATCGAGGAAGAGGTCGAGCAGCGGCTTGGCGGAAGACTGGGGAGGCGAAGATCGTCCTGAAACCGATCGTTTCCGGATTAATCTCCAGGCCGCCGCTTGCCGCGCCTGTCGACTTCAGCCGTGACCAAGCGCGCAAAATGCGACTGGGGCGACCGGCGCTCGATGAGCTTGGCCCGCTCCAGGGCCGCATCGCCATAAAACTCAATCAGCACACCGGCGGCCTTGGCGGCATCGACCCTCAACCGGTCGAAATCGGCCTGCCCGCTCGCGATCGAGGGCTCGCTCCTGGCAATCACGTCAAGCATGGCTTGAAATTTGTCAGAAGTGCTGCCCTCGTCTTCGTGCATGGTCACTATCCGATTGGGCGCGTAAAATATCGACATTTCCGCGCGATGTCCAACAGGTTCGTTGATCGGGCGTCAGTGCAACCGAGTACAGCTTCACCGCGAGTGGGGCCACAATCTTCAAACAAGCATAGTGAGCCAAACTTACCGCGCAGACATTTGGGGCACCCATGGACCAGCCTAGCAAAATGGAAAACCTGCAGTTTGCGCAGGGGATCCTGCGGGAGCTTCGCCAGAAGGCGGAAGCCGATGGCGAGAAGCTCCTGACATATCTTATCGACATGGCCTATCTCGAAGCCAGCGACCGTGTCCGCGCGCACTGGATCGGCAGCCACGAGCACGAAGGCCGCCGCGCCAAGGGCTGAGGTCCCTAGAGTAATTCCGGGAAAAGCGCGTCGCGGTTTTCCGTCCGGAATCGCGCCAGAAACAAATAGATAGAGCAGCTTCTTCGTTTCCGTGAGGCGATGACCGATCTGACCACCGGGAAAGCCTCCAGGAACGCAAAAAACCCGCCATGCCTTCCGGCATGGCGGGCTGGATCTCAAGTGATAGCGGCTATGTCCAATAGCCCGCCGCCGGTCTACGACGCAGCGGCCTTCTGGCGGACCGGCAGCTTCCACCCCGGCCGCGCGAAATGGCAGGTGTAGCCGTTGGGATAGCGCTCGAGGTAATCCTGGTGCTCGGGCTCCGCCTGCCAGAACGGGCCGGCCGGAGCGAGCTCGGTGACGACCTTGCCGGGCCACAGGCCGGACGCGTCGACGTCGGCGATCGTGTCCTCGGCGATCTGTTTCTGCTCATCGTCAGTGTAGAAAATCGCCGAGCGATAGCTCATGCCGATATCGTTGCCCTGGCGATTCTTCGTCGTCGGATCGTGGATCTGGAAGAAGAATTCGAGCAGCGTGCGAAAATCGGTCATGGCCGGGTCAAAGACGATCTCGATTGCCTCGGCGTGGGTGCCGTGGTTGCGGTAGGTGGCGTTTGGGACATCGCCGCCGCTATAGCCGACCCGCGTTGAAACCACGCCGGGCAAGCGTCGGATCAGATCCTGCATGCCCCAGAAGCAGCCGCCGGCCAGGACTGCGCGTTGGGTGGAAGAAGCCATGTCAAACCTCCTTTGGATTGCTCCATATGTAGGAGTTGTGGCCAGCTTCTTCCAGCGGCTCGGGCGGCTGCTGCCTAGCCTCTGCAGATCCCGCCGCGAATGACCGCTATTGGAATGCAGGATGTTGAAGTCGTAGGTCAGATCGCCCGACTTAGTTTTGCCCGTGTAAGCCCTCACCGCCCTCTCGGCGTCGTCCATCCAGCGCTTTTCGAGCTTGCTGGCCGCTTCGACGCGCCCAAGCCACTTCAGGCCCTCTCGCGAAGGGTCTCGTCCTGCCTCTGCTGATCCCGCGCGCCTGCCGCCTTTGCCATGGCGGACGGAATGCTGGGACCAGCGCGGAATTCCAAGTCTCTTGAAGCACATGCAATGGCTTAGCCTTGGGTGGGCCGACTTTGAGTCGGTCGACGCGACTGGTGTGGCGCCGGCCTTGAACAGATCGAACGACCTACGTCTCGCTCTCGGTCGATTCGAGTGGACGCTTATTTTTCCAAGGGAGGAAGGCTCTTAGCTTGCCAGTTGAAGCTTTCACTCTTCGACCCGGCTTTCTTTCAACCAACCCCATTTGTATCAATGCGTTTAGATCGCGCGTGAGAGTTTTGTCTGTCTTTCCGGAATATTCTCTCGCCAGCGTTGGCGTCAGATCCATGATCTCATTGATCCTAGCCGATCGGTTGATTCGTCCCAGCGAGAGAACTAGCTCGCGTTTCCTTTGATCAGCTGCTGTCTTCCTACCTTGAAATTGGTCATGTACGTAATTCACCCAAGCAACTGCAAATTGCTCCTTCCGAATATGACCGATTTGCTCCTTAAGCCCGTCTATGAAACCCTCAAGGGCGTACCGGACGAAGGACTTGGTTTCACCGCCTGACTTGCTAATCTTATCCAATTCGCGATAATATACAGTTCTCGTCTTATTGTAGTGGTTGCTAAGCAGCTGGCCCGTCGGCATCGGGAATCCCGCACTAAGCAATATGTAGAACTCGAGCAGGCGCGCGGTTCGTCCGTTTCCATCGCCAAAAGGATGAATCAACGCCATGTATATGTGAGCGAACAGCGCCGCCAATATAGCCAAGTACTCGTTATTTTCTTTTCCATAAGGCATCTCTTCAATGTTCCGGCACGTCTCGTCCAAAAGGAATTTGCAATCCTCCGGGGGTGCTCCGCGGTACACACTACCAACCACTACAGAATGACGACGAATTTCGCCTGCTTTTCCAGCGTCGTCATCAAGCTTCAGGTCTTTAAGAACCATTGCGTTAAGATGGCAGCAAAACTCTGTGGTGATTGGCACAGGGCCGCTCTTTTGGAGATCTGCGACAAGGGTGTTGCAAGCATCTATAATGTTTTGCACTTCCTGTTGAAGATATTGCTGAGACGGCGGGAGCTTCAATGTTCCCTGGACCTGCCTCACAACTTGATCTTCCGTAAGCGTATTCCCTTCAATAGCTGTCGTCGCCAACGCGCCTTTGGCTAAGAAGACGTCGTAGAGTTTTTTTGCAGCTTCGGGCGCTAAAGGAACGCCGCCTATGTGGTTGGCTTTTGATGCCGCCTCGCCCAACATCATCCACATCTCATGAGTGTAGTTGCGGGTATCGAGTTCGAATTTTATCCACGGGTGTGTCTGCACATATGTCCGTTTTGTCAGCACCCTATCTCCTCCTATAAGCCTTTATTTTCAAGGGCTATGATTTCTTCGTTGTGATTTTTTGGCTTCAATAGGTTAAAAAAATGTCCCCTTCAAATCAATTTTCTGAAATAATCAGTTGACCCTTCCGATCTCAACCCTGCCGAGATCATTCTTCACTGCTCTGCCGGAATCTTCTCACAACGAATTCAAAGAGGATGTCGGAGAGGCGGCGATGATCTCGGCGCGCTGCTCTGGAGAGTAGTGTTCCGCATCGTCGATGGTCATAAAAGTGACGTGGCGGGACATGGCAACCTTTCCCTTCTCCCCATGTGGGAGAAGGCGGATCGGCGCTTCAGCGCCGAGACGGATGAGGGGTGTTCCAGCGGAGTGAGACGTTGGCATTCCCTGGAACACCCCTCATCCGGCCGCTTCGCGGCCACCTTCTCCCACAAGGGGAGAAGGCAAGAGCTTCACGTCGCGATATCGTTCACCGGCGCCAGCGGTGCCGGGAGTTTGCTCTCGCCAAGCCCACTGCGCAGCTCGATCTCGATGTCGCGGCAGATCTGCGAGATCGGCACGTCGTTGGCATTGCCCTCGAACGGATTGGCGCTGCTTTCGCCAACCAGGTCCAGCGACATGTAGACCCAACCCAGCAGCGCGCTGAACGGGATCGTCAGCCAGATCGCGATCCAGCCGAGCACGCCGCCCAGCTTGGCCATGTCGGCAAAGACCGGTACGACGCCGAACGGAAGCAAGGTGCAGAAGATGATCATGAACATCGAGCTGACGATCGCGTATTGCCTCGGATAGGGATTGTTCTTGATGCGATCGCAACGCGCCTGCTGGTCGTGGAAGTCGCGCATCAGCTTCGCCAATTCCGAATAAACCTGCGTCGGAACGGCGGCGTTCTTCAGCAACCCGTTGATCTCGGCCAGTTGCCTGTCGAGAAGAGCTGTCGCCGGCTGGGGCGATTTCAGCGCGCTTTCGGCTTCGTCGCCGAGCAGCCCGCGCAGTTCCTCGCCAAGCGACGTCTTGTCCTCCTGGATGTGATAGCGCCGCCGCCGGAACTCGATGTTGACCGCTTTCGCCAGTGATTCCCACGGCATCGGCCGGCGCAGCGAAAAGCGCAGCGCTGTCAGCCAGGCAAGGTGGCGGTGGATGATCTGCCGGGCGGTGGCGGCATCCACAAAATCCCGGCAGAAGCCGGACAGCATCCGGCTGCTCGCGGTGATCTGCGAAAAGGCCTGCAGCGCCTCGTTGGCGCGGGTGAAGACCTGCGAATTCTTGAAGCCGGCGACGAGCGACACCGTGGTGCCGAGCACCAGCACGACCGACCATGGCACAGCGAACCCCGCGGTCGCCGGAAGGCGGTAGGCGGCAATCGCCAACCCGCTCACCACGACCATGTAGATGACGCTGCGCCGCGACCAGAGCGCGAAGTCCAGCAACCTATACGAACGGCCTACATACATTCCTGAAATCCCTCACGGCATGCAAATCAGGCGCACCATAAGGGGCCGAACGCGTTTTGACAGCCAGGGCCGCAAAGAGCGCGACGGCAACGATCAAATAACGCGGGTGAAGATCAAGCGGGCGGATCGCCGGCTGCTTCCTTGGCGGCGGCAGCAAAATCGGGATGGACTCGCGGCTCAGTGACCTTAATAGCCGCCAGCTCAAACTCAGGTTGGTCATCAATTGATATCAACGCGCGAACTGATCCGCTTTTAGGAAACGTTATCGGGATGCCTGCAAAACCAAGCGCCACAGATTCAGAATTATTTGGCTCGACGAGGAACGTATCTACAATCTCGGCCGCCAGCTGCGCGTCGGGGCCAATTATTTTGAAACGAAAGGTGTGCTCGCCGAGTGGGAGGCCGACGATCTTTGTCCAAATCGACACTGGCGTAACGTGGGGGAAAGGCACAGAAGGGACAATGTCGCCCCCATAGACCCCTATAAGGATGTGCTTTCCAGTAATCTCCTGACGGATGTCGTCGCAAAAGAGGGCGTCGAACCGAGGCGCCATTACTTCGCCGACTCCGGCGCGTTGGACCAATTCTGCTCAGACTGACGGAATATGCGACCGCCCACCTGCGTCTGAGCAGCCGGTTGCAGACTCTTAATCGCAGGTTTCACAAAATTGCGCCCGTGGCCATCGTCTTCATCAAGATCAATTTCAAACCTCGGCTTGCCGCGAAGTGCCCAAATGAGTTCAGCAACCGAAGCAAGGGTAAGATTGCTGGATCCTGACAAGCATCGATGGATGCGAGAACGATCCAAATCCAAAGCCTCCGCAATAGATTGCATAGTGATTTTGTCGCTGGCCTTCCGGTTCAAAAAGGCTTCCTGAAGCTGATGGCCAACCAGGGCCACGAAATCAGCCACCGCTTCATCTTTCTCATGAAGTGTAAACAGGTCGTCCTCAGTATGTTCAGGAAACGACATCATGGTGCTTTGCCCCTTTGGCATACTTTGGCGCGTCGAGATCAATCTGCGTCCGAAATTCAATCACGGCTATACGATGTTTTTCATACAGAGCTTTATCAGCCTTCAGGTTTCCAAAGAGATCGCCTGAGTTGGCTATGAAGCAATCCTTATGAGGGAACCAGCCAAAGAAACGGAGGTCGTCCGTCCGTAGTTCCCAAACGTCGTCGCCAAGTGGGCTCATTCGCTTGAAGAGCCTGGGGTGCTCGAAGGCTTGACCCGCGATGAAACGCTTGAGCAAAGCCCACGCCTGCAGCGCAGGCGAGACGCTATCGTCGTAGAACGGCTTGGCCGTCTTCACGGGACCCATTAGCCACGCCCAAAACTGAGGTGATGCGTATATCAGCCGGTTCGGAAACTCTCGCCGATCCAGGCGAACTTGCACTAACCTCAATACTCCCTGCCGCCTAAGCTGTTCGACTGTTGCCATATATGTCAACAAAAATCCGTTGACAAGCCGTTAAAAAGCTTGGGGCAGTAGGAAAAATTGACGCGCCATCCACGCACTGACAATACCCGCCCGACCAACTGGAAACACGTTTCGGTGAGCGTAGCAAGGGCAGTGCCAAACGCTTAGCAGCCTAGGTTGTAGAGCTTGGTGTAAAATTGCCTCAGTTTGACCGTCGGCGAAATCGGGCTCAAACCTAAGCCGCAAGGTGGAGTGGGTAGAGAATTGAACCCGCGTTTAGCTTGGGAACTGACTGTCTAGCGCCTGCCATGGGAACAGAGGTCAGGGCTTCCCAATCCTCTCAACCGCCTCAGCCGTCAAAAACCTGAGCACCACATCGCTCATCCCGAGCAACGGCGTGAAAGTGACGATCGTTATCCCCTCTGTCGCGTTGGTGCGCGTCAGCCCCTCGGAATAAATGTCGAGCGGCGGCTCCTCGTCAAACCAGACGCCGTGCAGCGTCTCGCCCTGCCATTTCTCGCGGCCCTTTTCGTAGGACTTGAAAGAGAGCACGCTTTCGCCCGCCTGCACGTCGCCGCCACCGCCCCAGCGCACGACGACGCTGTCCAACGCACCCGGCGCGCCGCGGCCCATCACTGTGCCGGCGATGGCGTCGGCGGGGATCATGCCGGTACCCCATTCGCTTTGCTGTTGCGGCGGGCCGACCAGCACGCGCTGCGGATTGTCGCGCGTGCCTTCGCCGGTGACGCCGGCGGCCCATAGCCGGACAGGTCGATCGAACACCTTGCCTGCCCACCAGTCCGGATAGCGGCCGGTGAGGTGCATGGCCCATTCGGCGCCCCCTGCCCTGGTCTTGCCGAGCTGGTTGCCGGCCATGAACAGGCGCTCGCGGTTGGTCGCACCTGCGGCGTGGAACTCGGTCTGCCGTTCGTAGGGCCTGTAGGCAGTCAGTTGATTACAGCGGCGTCTCCTGTCCATCTCCTCGAGCAGGGCCAGATAAGCCCGGATCATCGAGGAACGGCCGGAGGCTCGCTTCGAGACCGCGGATGCGGCTGCGGATCTCCTCATCGCTCAACCGGTCCAGATTGTTTCTATCGGCATCGAGATCTCGTGAAAAATCCTTCGGCAGCAGCGTCAGCACGACCTTCAGATACTGCTCGGGCTTTTCCGCCCTGACCGCGGCGATGACGCCGGCGCCATGGACGCGGAAGTCGGCGCGAAGGGCGGCGGCGAAGTCGTCGACGAGTGTTTTTCGCGGGCGCTTCGGGTGCGCGGCCCCGGCAGCCCGAACGGGTTCGGATTTGCGCCCCGGCTTTGCCCGCTTCGTGCCGACTGGCTTGCGGCGCACGGTCCTGCTTTCGTCAGCCATGGACCGCCGCATCGGATGCTGCGGCCTTTGCCGCCTTCGCCTTGCGGACCTTGTGCGCCGGTTTCCTGCGCGGCCTGGCGCGGGCCGGCTTGGCGGGCTTGGCAACGGCGGCCGGCGCGACCATCGCCTGCAGCTTGGCCGTGACGGCGCGGACCGCCGACGGACCGGGGCCCTGTCGCGGGAAGCCGAAGCCGGCGACCGTATCGACCGGTCCGCCACGCACCATGCCGATGCGCACGCCCGGCGCGACTTGCTCGACGCGGCCATTGCGACGCGGCAGGCTCGCGCCCTCGAACTCGCCGATGGCGCTGACGATCTCGGCGCCGTCATCGGCGGTGATGATGGTGGCGTAGCGTGGCATCTGGGCCTCGGGGTTGCAGGCAAGGCGATCGCATATGATTCTTGTGAAGAAGGCCCCCCTAACCCTCCCCACAAGGGGGAGGGAACGCTGCCGCATGCCTTTATTGACCATATCAGCATTGACCATATCAGCGTCGAACCTTGGTAATTTGCCGAGATCAGCGTCCGCGAGGTCCCCCTCCCCCTTGTGGGGAGGGGTTAGGGGTGGGGTATTCGTAGGGCGAAAGCCTCGGCCTTCCATATGCGATTGCCCTGGAGTTGCAGGGAGAATGGCGAGGCGGCGCTCCTTCGCGCGCCCCGGCAGCGCTTCGACAGAATGGACGGCGCGGAAAAACAAAACCCGCCGGGCGGCGGGTCGTGGCGCAAATCAGCACCATGGACAAAATAGTAGCATAGCTGCCCTCATGGGGCAATCGCTTATAAGAAAAAATTCCTCTATCTTTCTGGCCGCAACGTCGGCGAGACGCTCCGCGCGCTACAGCCATAGATTGAACCGCCGGCCAAAAGCCGGGCGAAATTTTTGTCGGAACCAACCGTGGTGCGATGGGTTCCACGCAACGCGACAGACCCTGCAACAGACACATTGTCTCGAAACAGAGGAGAAGAATCATGTTTACGAGGATTCTTGCAGCTTCCGCCCTGACCATCGGCCTTGCCACGGCGGCGATGGCTCAAACCGCGCACTTGAACGACGGCGCGGGCGGTAGCGGCCAGACCATCACGGTCGACCCGAAGACGCCGGCCACCCCGTCACCTGACCAGGCGCCGCCGGATACCGGCACGACCGGCAGCATCACCGGCGGCGACATGAATTCGAACGCCGACAAGAACTGCCCGAACAACCCGCAGGGCGCGCAGGGCGATGCCAACAACACCGCGGCCAGCACGGTGCAGCCGAACGTCAATGACAAGAATTGCGGCAAGTAGGTTGTAACTGGCCGATCGTATCGTCGCGCAACGGCCGCGGGTTTCCCGCGGCCGTTGTCTTGTGAACACGCCGGTGATCCGGCCTCAAACCGACCCGGCCACTCAGGCATTTGCCGCGGGAACCATGCAGCGTCCCGGCCGTTCAAGGGACAAAAAGGAGAAACCCATGGCAGACAACGAAAGCACTACCAACAATGTGGCAAATGGGACCGGAAAGTCGACAGCCAGCGCGGCCCGCGCTCGTAGCGCGGCGGCGCGCAGCAAAGCTCCGTCGCGTACCAGCGGCTCGCCGCGCGGCAGCGCACGCAAGGCATCCGAAGATGCCATGAAGAAGCAGATCGCGGAATTGAAGCGTGAGGTCAGCCGGCTCAATCGCGCCTTGTCCGAACGGGCCGAGGAGGCAGCCGAAGCGGTGCATGGCTGGTATCAGAATGCGGCCGAACGCGCTTCAAATCTCTACAGCGGCGCGTCCGATCGCACTTCCCGGGCGACCAGGCAGTTGCGCACCCAGGCGCACAGTGTGTCGGAAACCGTGCAGCAGAACCCAGGCACCTTCTCGACGGCCATGCTGATCGGCGGCCTGGTCGGCGTGCTGGCCGGCATGGCGATCAGCCGTGCTTCCGAACCCGAACCCGATTGGTTCCGCCGCTGGCACCGGTAAGATTTCGGTCCCGGCCGCACCAGCCGGGTGCTCCACAATAGTAAGCGGAGGCTGCCTTGCGGCGGCCGAGCGGAAGGAAAGGCCGGGCCGTTACGCCCGGCCTCCCTTTTCGAGTCCATGCCTTTTCTTTTCAAGGTAGTGCCGTCCTGCCCCGTTGCTGTGGGCGGTTGTCCCGGGCTGGTCATTAGCCGGAGCTTATGGGATCATTCCGCAGGGGAATCGCGGAGAGCGGCATGGACAGACCTGCCATGGCATCCGTCTTTCGGATGCGGCATGTGCCTGCAAGCATTTCGGGCGTTCGCAGCCTTGGCCGAGGCCAGGCCGATCCGATCTTCCATTCGAGGCCGCTCGGCGAGGCGATCCGCTTCATCGCCCAGGCCGAGGGCCAGTACGACCTCAGCGCCGCGGCAATCGCCTTTGGCGACCGCCAGACGCCACCGCTCGGCAACAGCGAGGTCAGGCAGTTGTGGAGCGAGTATGGCCAGCGGTGGATGGAGGCGTAGCCGCACTAGGCTTCCCCGACCGGATCGGAAACGCTGCTCATGCGTTCTTGAGGCGAGGTCAATGGGAGGAACGCCATGAACGTCGCCAATCTTCAGCTCGAAGGCCTGCTGATGGCCGTCGCCGCAATCAACCATGTGCTCGTCAAGAAAGGCGTGCTGAGCGTCGAGGAGATCGACATCGCGCTGCGCAAGGCCGAGGCCAGCGAAACCAACGAGGAGCGCTCGGGCGGCATGTCGGCGTCGAGCCGCGACGCCGTCAATTTTCCGATCCGGCTGTTGGAACTCGCCAACCAGTGCCAGCCCGAGGCGGACATCCCGTCCTTCTCGAAACTGGCGCGCATGGTCGGGCAGATGAAGGAGCCGTATAACGACCAGATGTGATGGGCGTAAGGGCGGCACAGGCGATGCCCAACGTAGGGCGGCCGAATAGCCGCGCGAGGCCTATGTGGCGTCGGTGTGTGGGCCTGTCGGATTACGATACGCTCCGATGTTTTGAAGCGTCGAGGGGCAGCACCGGCACCCTCAAGCCTAGACTAGCTCACATTACCCGGATGAATTGGCGATTGCTGATTAAGAAGGTTGGCCAGCGCCATTGTGATCTGCGTCATGGCAAATGGCTTTGCGATCATGACACTGTTTGGAACGCCCTGTTCGGCCCAACTGGCGGCACCGTCCCCACTGACATAGACGACCGGCATCGCAGGATCGCTGCGGCGCATATATCTGGCGATTTCCCATCCTAGCTTTCCAGGGCCGAGTCGAATGTCAGTAACCAGCCCCCGGATTTTAGACGGGCCCGCGTCGAAAATCTCGATCGCAAGCTGCGCATTTGGCGCGCTGACGACCTTGAAACCCGCTTCCTCCAAGCTGGATTCAAGATCCATGCGGATCAGAAATACATCTTCGACGACCAAAATCGCGCGATGGGGCATGGGGTCCTCAAAGGGGCATCTTGCGCCCTTAGGTCGCATTAGTCCATTCTAATGAAGCGTTCTATTCCCTATCGCCAAGCTCGCGCCTACGCCCCGGGTCGCGGGCTCCCGCGCTGCCCCTCATCCGCCCCTTCTCCCCGTAAAACGGCAGGGCAATCGCATATGGAAGGCCGAGGCTTTCGCCCTACGAATACCCCCACCCCTAACCCCTCCCCACAAGGCGGAGGGGACCTCGCGGACGCTGATCTCGGCAAATTACCAAGGTTCGACGCTGATACCGTCAATGCTGATATGGTCAATAAAGGCAGGCGGCAGCGTTCCCTCCCCCTTGTGGGGAGGGTTAGGGTGGGGGTCCTTCTTCGCAAGAATCATATGCGATTGCCCTGCCGTAAAACGGGGAGAAGGAAAAAGCTCACGCCCGGCCCGGCCAGCCCTGGCGCAGCGCGAGCACGCTGCCCGGGCCGTGCACCGCGGCGACGAGCAGCCCGGCGGCAAACGGGAAATGCGACATGAAGGCGCCGAACTCGGCCTGGTTGGAGGCCCAATGCGACGGGCCATGGAAGGCGAAGCCGAGGAAGACGACATACACCGCGCCGATCAGCGCCGCCGGGGTCAGGAAGGCGCCGGTCAAGAAGGCGATCACCAGCAGCGTTTCGAGGATCGCAGCGCACCAGGCCAGAAACAATGGCAACGGGAAGCCGGCGGCGGCGATGTAGCCGGCGGTGGCGCCCATGTCCATGAACTTGAAAGCCACGCCCATGGCGAACATGGCGGCGAAGACCAGGCGCGCGAGGAGAATGGCAACGGTCTGCCAGGTCGATTGCGTTTCCACGATTATCCCTCCGGATTGTTGAAGCGGTTGATGTGCTCCAAGGACGGACGAGGCGCGATGGTTCCGACAAGGGGTGGGAAATTGTTGGCGGGCCTTGCCTTCTCCCCTTGTGGAGAAGGTGGCCGCGCAGCGGCCGGATGAGGGGTGTTCCAGGGAAAACCAGCGTCTCACTCCGCTGGAGCACCCCTTGTCCGTCTCGGCGCTGCGCGCCGATCCACCTTCTCCCTACAAGGGGAGAAGAAGGTTTGCCCCCCTACCCCGCCTGGGCCTGCGGCGGATGGCTGATCGACTCGCGCACGGTGCCGTATTCGGCGCCCCAGCGGTCCGTCATGTCGCAGCGAATGTCCCAGAGCTCGGGAAAGAAGCGCTGGCGGGCGCCGCCTTCGAGGATCTCCACCGGCCTGCCTTTCAGCGACTTCGCGCCGAGGCCGATCGAACGGTGGATCAGATAGAGGTGGTTGGCGCGGAATTTCTGGAACAACTCGTCGAACTCGATCAGCGCCTCGGCCACGACGTAGGAATCGCCGTGGTCGTAGCGGGCATCATAGATGTCCTCGATGCTCAGCTTGCGGCCGTCGAGGTAGGCATGCTTGAAGGCCCGCCAAAGATCCGGCGGCAGGCGCAGCAAGAACTTGAAACCCGGCGATTCCTGGCCGCTGCCATTGCCGAGCTGCAGCCGGATCTGCTGGTACTCCTTGGGCGACATGGTTTCCAGGAGATCGAGCTGCGCCGTCATCATGCGCATCAGCCGGTGCACCCGGCCCATCAGCGTGACGACGCGGTGCGTGTCCTCTCTTTCCAGATAATCGAGAACGTCGACCAGCGTGTAGGCGATGAGCTTCATCCATAGTTCCTCGACCTGATGCACGATCTGGAACTGCAATTCGTCGGCATTGACCATATCGGCGAGCGGCTTCTGGCAGGTCAGCAGCTTGTCGCACTGCAGGTAGACGCCGTAGTCGCGCATCTCGGGCGTCTCGATGCGGGCGTGATAGTCCTTCTTGTCCATGGCTCATCTCCTCGCGCGGGCATGGTTTGCGACCTTGCGACAAGCATAGCGCTTTTGGCTTGAACATTGTTCCTTTCTGTTATTCAAATAACAGGAAATGAAGGACGATTATCGCATTTTATTGCTATATTGGAGAACGAACGATGCTGGACGCTCTCGACCGCAGAATAGTGGCCGCGCTCGAGCGCGACGCGCGGATTTCCTTCGGCGAGCTGGCCGAGGACGTCGGCTTGAGCAAGACGCCGTGCTGGAAACGGGTGAAGGCGCTGGAAGAGGCCGGTATCATCCGTGGATATTCGACCCGCATCGATCCGGCCAGGATCGGCTTCGGCATCGAGGCCTTCATCCAGGTGTCGATCGATTTCGAAGTGTCGGACGCCTTCGAGGCGGCGGTGCAAAAACATCCGCTGATCCGCCGCTGCTACGCCACCACCGGCGAGGCCGACTACCTCTTGCAGATCGTCACCGTCGACATGATGGCGCTCGACCGGATGCTGCGCGAGGAGCTCAGCCGCCTGCCCGGCGTGCGCCGCACGGTGACGTCGATGGCGATGCGCGAGATCAAGGGCGACATCTCGTTCGCCGAGGCGGCGGGACGTGTGGCGAGAGCCGCGCACACCAAATGAGCCGTGGACGCCGGCCGCGCAGGGGGCGTCGAGCCCTGACTTTTTCTGGGATGGTCGAAGACCGGATGTCGAACCGGTCTATACTCGCGACGGGGGTACGCGGGTGGCTGAAATCATCTCGATCAGAACGGGTGCGGAGCCTGCCGGGCGGCTATCGGCAGGACGCCTACAGTTGTTCGCCTTCATGGCGAATGCCGATATCGCGCTCCGTTCCTTCCCGCAATTGAAGAGTATTCTGGCGGCGGCGCTGCTCGCATCGACCATACTGCTGCCGACGGCCGCGGCAACTCGCGCGGCGTCGGTGTTGCCGGAGCAGCGAAACGGATTCGACCGGTCGATGGATCCGGTAGCCCAAATGCAGGAGGCCAAGCGCGCTCTTCTGGCACAGGCCGCAGGCGGCAATGGCGGTAACGGTGGCGCCGGTGGAAACGGCGGCAACGGCGGCTCCGCTGGAAACGGCGGCGGAAACGGTGGTTCCGGCGGAAACGGTGGCGCTGGTGGAAACGGCGGCAATGGCGGCTCCGCTGGAAACGGCGGCGGAAATGGTGGCGCCGGTGGCAACGGCGGCAACGGCGGCTCCGCTGGAAACGGCGGCGGAAACGGTGGTTCCGGCGGAAACGGTGGCGCTGGTGGCAACGGTGGCAACGGCGGCTCCGCTGGAAATGGCGGCGGAAACGGTGGTTCCGGCGGCAACGGTGGCGCTGGTGGAAACGGCGGCAATGGTGGCACCGCTGGAAATGGCGGCAACGGTGGCGCCGGTGGCAACGGTGGCAATGGCGGCTCCGCTGGAAATGGCGGCGGAAACGGTGGCGCCGGTGGCAACGGCGGCTCCGCTGGAAATGGTGGTTCCGGCGGCAATGGCAGTTCCGGCGGGAATGGCAACTCAGGGGGCCATGGCGGCGGCGGCCATCACAACAGCAGCTTCGGCCGTTCGGACGGCGGCCCCCGTTCCTGCGGAACCTCCCCGCGATCGTCTTGCTGACGCTGCTTGACCTTCAAGCGCGTCGCGCTGAAGCGGATTCAGATGACGCGCTTCGAGCTCTTGTTTGTCAGCCCAGAACCGCCGCGCGCTGTTTTGCGACAAGCATGAGGCGACCTCGGAGCCTCCGGCGACGGGGGGCCGGCATGCCGGCGCCAGATCGCTCTCTGGACCGCGCTACGGGCCGGTGCGGTAGGCAAAATCGTCGATCGCGGCCTGCCAGTGATGCTGTGTCCGGATCTCGAGCCGCGTGATGCGCATGTAGTCGGCCGCGAAGTAGACCGGGCCGCTCGCGGACAGCATAAGCTGATCCTCATATGCAGGCTGATCGCCCCGCCAGGCCTCGATCATAAGCGTCTCGCCCTCCGCGTCGTTCCAGCCGGCGCCGAAATAGGCACCCGTAAAATCGAACGGCTTGTCGCTGGACACCTGCCCAGGATGGCCTGAGCTGTTGTAGGCGATGAATTCCCCCGACATGGTCGTGTTGATGTAGCCAGGGCCGTCGGTGAAGCGCTGGTGCATGGCAACCAGATTGTACCAGTCGAGCCCGCCATAGCCGGACGGAATTTCGAACACGCCCGACGTCGTCAGCAGGTCGTCGAAGCCGACGACATGCCGATTGGGCAGCGGCTGCACCGCTGGTCCGCCCTTGCCCGAAAGGGCCGAGAGCACGACCGGCGCCTTGCCGACCACAATTTTGCGCCGCTGCGTCGCGCCGTCGGTCGAAAAATCGACCAGCCATTCGCCTGGTGTCACGGCTACGCTGAACCGCCCATCCGGATCGACTTTGGCGGCGGCAGTGGATCCGTCCGGCCCTGTGAGGGAAACGCGCGAGCCGGCGGCGGCCGCGCCGCCGATCGTCAGATCCGCCGCAAGCCCGACCGGATGCGTCGTGCGCGTCGCGATCATGTCGCCGGGCGAGCCAGGGGAAGCAACATAATCGCTTTCCTGCGATGCGTTCCCGGTGGTGACGGACCAGCCTGGCGGAGGCACGACCCGGAACGCGTAATGCCCGGGATCGACAACCTCGAGATTGCGCTGGAGAACAGACATCGCGAAATTGGCAAAGCCGCTGACATTAGTCCATCTCATGATGGTATCGCCGCTCGGCTTGCCGAGCTCGACGGCCACATGCGGCATCGGCCGGTCGCCGAGATCATAGATCCCATTCCTGTTGAGGTCGCGGAACACGAGGATCGAGGTGTTCATCTGACCACCGTTGAAGGAATCCCATGTGCGCTTGGGATAATAGTCCTTCGCACTGCCGGCACGCGCCGCGCCGCAGAACATGGCCAAACCGATTGCCGGCGCGACGACGAGGGCGCCCGAAAACAACAAACAGCGCTTCACGACACTCCCTCTGTCCCGGCGGATCCGATCCCCTGGAGTCGCACGATGACCTTGTCGACGGCATTCGCATCGAAATAGGCAAGATAGAGCAACGCCACGGTGGCGCTGAACGTATAGACCGGCAGCGTCACATAGATGATGGCGTGAAAGGCCAGGCCCGGCAGGACCAGATAGCGCCTTGTGCGACGAAACGGCAGGCCAAAGGCCAGGCAATATTCGAGCCCGACCACGGCAACGGATACGATCGTGGCGGGCCACGCAAGGCCGGCCGGATAGTCCGACCCCGCGTAATACCAGAGGAATATCTGCTCGATCCGCGCGCCGCTGAGAAAGGCGTGGTTCGATTTGTCGAAGGCGGTAAAGAAATAGAGCACCGAGAGCTGCACCACGATCAGCCGCAGCCCCCACAGATTGCCGCGCTCCGCCGGCGGCGGAAGGCCCGTGCGCTCGGCGCGCATCACCGCCAGGTAGCGGTCCAGCGAATAGGAGCGGCCGCAGGGGGTGAGCGCGATCAGCAGCGCGGCGACGGCAAGCAGATAGATATGATGGTGGGTCCAGGGCTCGCGACCGAGCTGGTGGCCGAAATAGTAGTACATCGCCATCGCGACCGAGCCCGTCCAGACAGCGGCAGCGCGGCTGTGATAGCCGATGAAGAGCAGCACTGTCGCGACGAAGAAGTTGGCCGCCAGGAACAGGCCGATCGGCGACTGGTCCCTGTAGAGCAGCAATTCGCCCGCCCAACGCGACCAGAACAGCATCGCCAGGCCGATGCGGACCAGCGCGGACGAACGCGACGAGCCTTCCGAACCGACCGCCCAGTCGGCGAACCGTGCCGTCATGGCCTGAATCGGACGCCAGCCGGTCCAGTCAGCGATGGAGTCAGTCGGCGCAGGCATTTTCGGTATCGGTACGGATGATCCGCCAGCCGCTACGCGCGCCCTGCCGCGCGCGGACACGGATATCGGCGCCTTGCCCGGCGGCCGTACAGAGCCGCTGGATGACGGAAGCCAGTTCCTCGCGGCTTTCCATCCGCTTCAGCCTGCCGTCGCGCGGAGCGCCGAGGATCTCGAACCGGTCGAGCGGGACAAGCGCGCCATCGGGTCGGCGAATTTCGAAGGAAGCGTCGATCACGTCGAGCCCGATCGCACTGAACATGGTCCAGGAGCGCAGCAATGGCGATTGGACCCCGAAGACCTGCTCGGCGGCCGGTCCGGCGATCATGAACGCGGCGATCGCCATGAACGCGAAAAACTGTAAGCGTCCCGCCGACAACCGCCCGACAGCCTCCGCACCCGTTCCGATTGAGACGACATCCGCCATCCGCGCACCCCCGTGGCGATTATAGACCGGTTCAACGCCGTTCTTCGACCATCCCAGAAAAAGTCAGGTCTCGGATGAGCAGGGCAAGGGTGCGAAGGGACCTGCGGCCGGCGTTCGGAAATCAGTTCAGGCCAGGCTCCCCGCGAGCAGCCGACTCGGGGCCCCGCGCCACCTTTTCCTTCTCGGCATCGGCCTTGCGCTTCGGGCATTCCTCGAAATCATGGTCGCGGCCGCCGCAATAGGAACAGCATTTGGCGGGTGTGTCGGGGTTGAGCATCGAGGCCATTCCCAAGAATGCACGAAAACGTTTCCGATTGCAGCAATTGAAGGCGCCGCAACCGCCGTTCAGCCCGATGCCCCGATGTCAAAAAGAGCCCGCCGCTTGCGCGGCGAGCTCCCGGTCTTTCACCGCTTACGCATGCGCGTGCGGGTGGCGAACGTCCCAGACGGCCCAGGCCGACGCCACGATCACGAGCACGCCGAGGACGACATGCGTGATCATTACATTCCTGTCAGCCGCGAAGTGCAGCAGCCAGGGCGACACGATCAGCCAAAGTCCGAGGACGAGATTTACCCATTCCTCCCATTCGGCGAACATCGAAAGCGTCGCCAAAGCCAGAGCGCCGAGCAGGACGCCGACAATCCAGGCGTTCCACGCGGGCACCATTGCCGCGGCGAATCCGATGACCCACGGGGAGATGAACAGGCAGATTGCGAGAACCAGAGTGATCCAGTCCTTGCTCTTCCTTTCTTCCATCAGTTTGCTTGGCATGACAACCTCCATCGATGAAGCCTGACCAACTACATTGGCGTGCAATTGGGCACGCTCTGTTACATGATGTAATACACTTTTACGGACCTGCAAGGGGAGGAGTCGGCTGTGCAGGCGCTTTACCCGTTGAAATCGCTTGCGTCCTCGGCGCCAAGCTGCGGCATGACGATTGCCTCGAGCGGCGCGTCGAGCGCCCATTTCACGCTGCCGGGCGAACGTTCGAGGCTGGAGGAACCGCTCAGCGACTGCGGCGCCACCCGTTGCAGCACCACCGTGCCAAAACCCTTGCGGTCGCCGAAATCCTTGCGCTCGGCCGCCTTCGGCGCGGCCTCGACGGCTGTCGCGCTGGATGTCTCGTGCCAGAGCAGATGGAAGCGCCGCTGCGCCTGCGGGCCGGTCTCGACCTTCCAGGTGATTTCGACATGGCCACCCTCGGCCGCCAGCGCGCCATATTTGGACGAGTTGGTGCCGAGCTCGTGAAAAGCCATGCCGAGGTTCTGCACAGCATTCGACTGCAGCGTCAGGAGCGGCCCGGAAAGCGAGATGCGCTCCTCATGGCCGAAAGGCTTCAAATGCTCCTGGACGAGGTCGAACAGGCTGGCACCGGCCCATTCCGAGGTGACCAGAAGGTCGTGCGAGCGCGACAGCGCCATGATGCGCGAACGGATCATCTGCTCGAACTCGCCGGAGTCGGTCGAGCGCTTGCTGGTTTCCCTGACCATCGACAGGATCACCGCGAACTGGTTCTTCACCCGATGGTTGACCTCGCGCATCAAGAGCCGGATGCGGCGCTCGCTTTCCTTGGCGGCGCTGATGTCGCGGGCGATCGTGGACGCGCCGACAGTCTCGCCGGCACTGTTCTTGATCGGCGATATGGTCAGCGAAACGGCGATCAGCGATCCGTCCTTGCGCCTTCGGGTGGTCTCGAAGCTCGGGATGCGCTCGCCCCGACGGATCCGGGCGATGATCTCGACTTCCTCGTCCTGCATGTGCTCCGGGATCAGCATCAGGATCGACTGGCCGATGGCCTCCTCGGCGCTGCAGCCGAACATGCGCTCGGCCGCGTGATTCCAATCGGTGATGATGCTGTTCAGATCCTTGCCGATGATGGCGTCATAAGACGAATCGACGATCGCGGCGAGGCGCGCGTCGGCATCCGCATTCTGTCGCAAAGTCCCCCCGGAATTGGTCATGCGCATTAACTAGGGCCGGTGGACATCAAGGCAACGTGTTGAGGCCCGGTTCGCATCCGCTCACGGCTTCGGGCTGCTGGAGCCATCGCCGGCCTTGTTGTCCAGCGATATTACGCCGAAATCCTGCGATTTCGCGCCTGCGTCAGCGGTCAAAAAGCCATCCGACGCCAGCCCGCGGCGCAAGAGCTCGCGCACCGCGGCCGAGCGGCTCGGCATCCGTTTTTCGAAACGCCAGTTTTCCAACGCCGCCAGCTCCTCGTCGGTCAGCATGATCTGCAACCGTTGCGGCCGTTCAAGCTCAGCCACCTCTGCCTCCATCAGACCCAAATACTGTGAGTTAGTATGTCACTCACTGTGAGTAGAAATAGGAAACAGCGCATAAAGCGTCAAGAGGGGTGATTTGCGAATCAGTGATCAAGCTAACCTTGCTAAGGATGCGGCGGAGCCGCATTTGATGAACTATGCTAACCAGCTGATTTATTTATCGTTTTTAACATTTGTGTGTTGCCATTCGCCTTTCGCCGGGCGCATGGTGACGACAGAGGGATAAGCCCCGCGAAAGGAGGTTTTTCCGATGCTGCGAGAATTTTCAAACCGGCTGCGCGATGACGCTCACAGCGAGGTCCAACACGCCTTGCGAACCAGCGGAATCGTCAACATCATCCGGCTTTCGGAAGAGATCAGGCTCAAGAACCTCGGCGAGAACATCGCCCGCGAGGACATCGAAAGCCTGGTGATGCAGATCGCGCAGCTCTACGGGGCGCCGATCGAGTTCGATGATCAGGCCCTGACGGCGCTCGACCTTCCCGAAGTTCTGGGCCCCGACAAGCGCAACGACCTCGAAAAGGCGCTGCGGGAGCGGTCGATGGCGAACGGGCCGGTCGATCTGCTGCAACTCATCGGATAGCTGGCGTCACCGCCAAAAGGCGGACATAGGCCCGACAAGGCTGGGGTCAGTCCCTGGCGGCCAGCTCGTCCAGAATGCCGAGCCCCGTCTCGTACCGGTCCGGGGCGACGCCCGCTTGATGCGCCTGCCAGAGATTGTCGCGCAGGTCGGCTATCTTCACCGGCAAGGCAAGCTCGTTGGAGGCGGCGCGGCAGATGAAGCCCTCCTCGCTCTCATCCATACGCCTCGTCAGCGCGTCTACCGCCGCCACGACCGGCAGGCCGAAGCCGGCGCCATGCAACCGGTCGAGGCTCCAGCCCTCGCCCTTCTCGACGATGTCATGCAGGTAGGCGACGGTCTTTTCGTCGAGCGTTTCGACCGCGTCGGCAACGCGTCTCAGATGTTCGATGTAGGGCCGGCCGGTCTTGTCCTTCTGGCCGCGATGGGCGTCCGCGGCGATCTGTGCTGCTTCGTGAAGCATGGTCCTTCCGATCTCGTCAAAATAGAGCCCGCCCCGGCGAGGGACGGCCGAGGCGGGCCTGCGGGTCTTAACCCGGTCGGTGGCGCGCCTTTCGCGGGGGGAGCGGGGCTGCGCGCCATCTGCGTTCAAGAACAACGGCGTCGGGCGAATGTTCCCGTTGCTTCGCGATTTTCCCTGACGCCAACGCCGCCACAGGAACACTCAAGGCCAGCATCCGTTAGAGCTCCATCACCCCAAAAATGGAGACAAACGCTGCTGGCGCGCCGGCTTGCGTCGCTTCCAGAAAGGCGTGACATCGGAGCGGCAGCGCTGGGCGATCCGGCCCGCGCAGGCCATGCGCCGATGCCCGAGACCACAATCAAATCGCGCCGGGAACAAGTCGACCTCCGGTCTGTTTCGCAAGGATAGGACATGTGTGAAATATGGCCCAGGATCGAAAACGGAACGACGTTCTTGCCAGGCTGCTTAGAAGGCAATTTTCCAACGACACGTTGAGGCGGAATTTCCGTGCGTGGCCGTTTTTCCGGACAGACCGCAAGCTTCCCGATCGCCTTCGAACCCTGCTGGACAAGCTTGCGCGAAGAAACGGACGAGGCGGTTCCGCCAACGACGGCAAAGGTCATTGAAGAGGTCTGGCTCAAGCCGATCGCGAAGAGAGGCCAGTCGCGAAGACAGGATGAGGCGACCGTCCGAGTTTTACGCGCATCCGGCCCGCCGGCTGGAAGGTCGATCCAGCGAGCCGCTGCTTACTTGCCGGCAGCCTTTTTCTTCGCTTTCTTCACCGGCTCCACGACCACCGGCCCACGCGCCTCTCTGGCAGCGCGAAGCCGGGCGGTCTTTGCGATCCTGGCCGCGGCCTCGTTGTCGATGATGGCGCGCGCCGTCTTGGTGGTTGCCTCGTTCTTGGCGTCGCCTTTCGGCTTGAACACATTCATCTCAGCCATGTGCTACCTCGCTATACAAATGAAAAAGGCCGGGCGAACCCGACCTCCCCTCAAAACCTCGGCGCCAATGCCGGTGCATCCGTGGTCATAGGCGCCGACGCATGGTTTAGGCCGCCTGGAGGTTCTCCGCGGCGCTCTTGCCGCTGCGAGCATCCTTGACGACGTCGAAGCTTACCTTCTGGCCTTCGACGAGGGAACGCATCCCGGCGCGCTCAACGGCGGAGATATGAACGAACACATCCGGCTGGCCGTTGCCCTGTTCGATGAAGCCGAAGCCTTTGGTGGCGTTGAAAAACTTCACAGTTCCAGTAGTCATACGATTTCCTTTCAAATCGACACAAATTGCCGCCGCTTGGCAACAGGCCAAACGTCACAGTTTTCGAAATTGAGAGGGAAGATCGTCAGGGCGCAAAGCGCTGAAACAACGTTCGTTCAACAAGATCGATGTGCATAGATATAGCGTTTAATCTGGTTCCCGGCAAGGCGAGCCGAATATATTTACGCGGGCAGCCTCGTTCGGCGCCTGGCAGAACCCACGGTTCCGAATGGATAAACCCGGGCTGGCCGGTTCCCGCGACCCAGAAAAGTCGGCCGCCAATATCAAATGTGGTATCGATCTTCACCTCTCTAAATTAGCGTCTTCTTCTGGAGCGCCGAATGAAGGCCTATCGCGTCGACGAGATGGAGGGCCAAGCTGTGCTATCGAGCCACACCGTCGAGGCGATGGCGCCATATGAGGCTGCCCAGAAAGCGCTCAGCGTCGAAGTCACGCTGCGCGGCGATGCCGAGAAATGGATCCGCGTGGTCGAACTGACCGGCAGGCCGCCGACAAGGCTTCGGCCCGGCACGTTCGAGTTCCGGGCTGTGGGGCGCCGAACCTGGGCGGGTTAGCCAAACAAATGTCGATGAGGACCTCGGTCCGAGATGCCAAGGCAACGACCGCCCTGGAACCGAAATCATATCTGCCGGTTACCGGATGTCTTCGTTAGCCATTGCTTATTATTCGGCAGTGCCTTCCTCAACTTATCGTGCAGGTCGTGCCGACCCGTCGTCCTTGCCTCGACGGCTGTTCCCCGGCCTGCGCGCGGACATGGAAAGACAGATGATGACCGAGGTCGGTTCGCAAATCGAGAAAGAACAAAGCAACACGCTGGCAAAGGGCCCATTCCAGCGATTCCTGCGCACGATCGGACCTGGGTTCATCACCGGGGCATCCGACGACGATCCGTCCGGCATCGGAACTTACGGCCAGGCTGGAGCCCAACTCGGTTTCAACATCGGCTGGGCCATGCTGTTCACCTTCCCGCTGATGGCGGCGATCCAGGAGATCGCCGCCCGCATCGGACGCACCACCGGCAAGGGTATCTCCGGCAACCTCAGCCGGCATTATCCGGCTTCGCTGCTTTACCTTGTGGTGATGCTTCTGTTCGCCGCCAACGTCATCAACATCGGCGCCGATCTCAGCGCCATGGCGGACGCGTTGAAACTGCTCATCGGCGGACCGCGCCCGCTCTATGTCATCGCTTTCGCAATCATCTGTGTCTGCGCGATCGTCTTCCTCGACTACACCCGCTATGTGAAAGTCCTCAAGTGGACCACATTGAGCCTGTTTGCCTATGTCATTGCGATGTTTGCGGCGCATGTGCCCTGGACTGATGCGGCCATAGGATTGTTCGTCCCGCACATTGAATGGAGCGGCACTTTCCTCACCACGCTGCTCGCGATCCTTGGCACGACGATCTCCCCTTATCTGTTCTTCTGGCAAGCCTCGCAGGAGGTCGAAGAGGAAGAACTCAAGCCAACCGCCAAGCCGCTGCGATGGGCTCCCTGGCAAGCGTCCAGGGCCTTCGGGCGAATACGCGCGGACACGCTCGTCGGAATGGCCTTTTCGAATCTGATTGCGCTTGCAATCATCTTCACCACCGCCGCCACGCTTCATAAAGCGGGAGTGACGGACATCGCGTCGTCCACAGATGCTGCAAAGGCATTGGAGCCGGCGGCCGGAAAATTCGCCTTTATCATCTTCTCGGCTGGGATCATCGGCACCGGTCTTCTGGCGGTGCCAGTGCTGGCGGGTTCGGCGGCTTTCGCCGTCGGCGAGGCTCTGCGCTGGCCGGTCGGGCTTCAGCGCAAGCCGAAGGAAGCGGTGGCGTTTTACGCGACGCTCGCCGCCGCGACCGCCCTTGGTACCGGGATCATGTTTACCCCGATCGATCCGATCAAGGCGCTTTATTGGAGCGCCGTGATCAATGGCATATGCGCCGTCCCCGTCATGGTCGTCATGATGCTGATGGCCGGCCGCAAGGACATCATGGGGGAATGCCCGGTTCAAGGCTGGTTGCGCGCGCTCGGCTGGCTTGCGACATCGACAATGGCGGCTTCGTCGGCGGGCCTCGTCGCGCAATGGGTCTTGTAGAGGGGTCGCTACGACCCAATTCGGATCGACAGCGGTGACATCGGGGCGGAGCCCTGCCTCCGTTTGCGGCTAGACGGCGGCTTACTGTTCTCGAGATTCCAATGAGCCTGCGTATCCTCCCGACGCGTCAACGATAAAAACGGCGGCCGAACAGCCGCCGTTCCTTGCCGCCGACCGACCGGCGTCAGTTCGCGCCGCCGAGTTCCTTAGTCATCTTGCAGAAATTGTCGTGCTGCTTGGCGATGGTAGCGTCACCGCAGTCCTCCAAGCGAAATGAATTAAGGCTCGCAATACGCCCGCGTCGCGCTTAGCGAACGGCCATCGGATGGGCGGGAACATTCGCGCCGCTGCAAGGTTCTCTTGCCAAGCATGACTTCGATCGAGCTTGGCCATGGCGGACTATCTGAGACTCCCGGCAACCTGCCGCAATCTGTTTCGTGTGATCGTTGAAACGCCGCGCGGGTCTGCGGCAAAGCTTGCCTATGAGCCGAAGACCGGCGTGTTTGAATATTCTCGGCCTCTTCCTGTCGGAAACACTTATCCTTACGATTGGGGTTTCGTACCTTCGACGTTGGGCGACGACGGAGATCCGCTGGACGGGCTGGTCATCCACCAGGCGGCTGCGGCGCCGGGCGTCGTCATCAAGTGCAACTTACTGGGCGCACTGAGGGTGAAGCAGCGTGATCCCGACGGCACGAAGGTTCGTAACGACAGGTATATCTTCTGCCCTCACAAGGAAGACGCGCCGGATGAGCCAGTGGCTACCGCCGATGTCCCGCGGGATCTTCGCCGGGAAATAGAACAATTCTTCCTTTCGTCGGTGCTGGGCACCGGCAAGAAAATCAAGCTGAAGGGCTGGCAGAACGCTGCCGAAGCCAAGCTTTCGCTGACGAAAGGGATGAAATCCTTCAAGCGAAAATTCGCCGACCAGTGAACGGCGGATGCCTATCTCCGGCCCCATTCCTCCAAACGCCATGCATATCTGCGTCGACATGCAGCGCATGTTCATGCCTCCCGGACCGTGGGCGGTCGAGTGGTTTCCCCAGACTCTGCCCAAAGTGCTTCGACTCACCGAGAGGTGGCCGGCGCGCACCATCTTCACCCGCTTCATTCCGGCGCTACGGGCAGGAGACGGGCATGGCCAGTGGGTTAGGTATTATGAACATTGGGCAGAAATGACACTCGAAAAAGCAGGGATGGACGTCATCGAGCTGGCGCCGGAGCTGAAGGATTTCGTTCCGCCGGCCCGACAGTTCGACAAACCTGTCTATTCGCCTTGGTTCGGAGGTAGATTAAGACGCGCGCTCGCAGTGGAGGATGTCGACACGATTGTCATCAGCGGAGGCGAGGCCGACATGTGCGTTCTGGCGACGCTCCTTGGAGCCATCGATTTCGGCTTTCGGACGATCCTAGCCGAGGACGCGATTTGCAGCACCTCCGACGAAGCCTATGACAGTATCGTAAAGCTGTTCACCAAAAGATATTCGCACCATGTCGAGGTCGCTCCCGTGGACGAAATCCTGGAGTCCTGGGCCTAGTCGAAGCGTCAGAAAGATCAGCGTGACTTCGTCAATAACAATTGATCAATCACGGCCCCCGCCGGCAAAAAAACTGTTCGGAACAACTTGCGGGCGGCCGTGTTGAAAATGATCCAACCCACCAGGAGATGCGCAAATGGCGACGACCAAAGCGGCCTCGAAGAAGGGCCTGAACGAACTTTTCCACGATACGCTGAAAGACATTTATTTCGCCGAGAAGAAAATTCTCACCACACTGCCCAAGATGGCCAAGGCCGCGCAGGACGAGGCCCTGAGGGCAGCCTTCGAAAAGCATCGCACCCAGACAGAGGAACATGTCGCGCGTCTCGAAGAAGTCTTCGAGGTGATCGACAAGAAGCCAGCGGGCAAGACCTGTGCTGCCATCATGGGCATCACCGAGGAAGGCGCTGAGATCATGGAGGATTACAAAGGCTCGCCCTCACTCGATGCCGGGCTGCTGGCCGCAGCTCAAGCCGTCGAGCATTACGAGATTTCGCGTTACGGCACGCTCAGAACCTGGGCTTCCGAACTCGGCCTCACCGAAGCAGTCAACCTGCTCGACAAGACGCTGACCGAGGAAAAGGAGACGGATGCCGCGCTCACCGAGCTTGCCGAATCCGCCGTCAACGTCGCGGCCGAGGCTGCATAGCGGCGATCAGCGGACGGCAGGACCTTCCCTCGATCCAGCTATCCTGGAGGGACACCCGCGCAAATGGAACCTCGGGTCACGGTCAAATGTTCCAGTTGGAAGGCGGGCCAGCATGACCAGATCGTCGCTTCATCTGCTCAAGGGCACAGGCTATCTGATCTCAACCGTGAGCGTGACCCTGCTGGCGATCGTCAGCTGGGAGAATGCATCGAAAAGCCCCTTGCTGATCGCCTGTCTGCTCGGCGGAGCCGCCACCTCGATCATCGGCATGTTCTGCCGCTGGCTTTCCTACGAGATCGAGAAACGGCAGGAAGAACGGCGGTAGGATCGCCAGGCCGGCGACGTTGGCGTCAGCCTCTACGGCGCAAAACCCGCGCGACGAGCAGCGTGATCAGGCTGCTGACGACAATCCATACGCCGATCCGGTCGCCGAATGCCGTTGCCCGAGGCGCCTCGGCCCCAAAATGGCTAGCGTTGGCCGGCATTGTTTCGTCCGGTGGCGCAGCCCGGTCGCTTGCGTCCGCCACGACCGGCGCGAGGTCGCGCCGGCTGCCGCGGCGCACCGAATAAGCGCGTGTGATCTCGGCGCCGAAGAGAAAAATCTGCGCCGAGTAGTAGACCCAGACCAGCACCACCATCAGCGCGCCGGCGGCGCCATAGGTGGTGGCGATGGCGCTGGTGCCGATGTACCAGCCGATCAGCGACTTGCCGATGGTGAAGAGCAGCGCCGTGACAACCGCACCGACACCGACGTCGCGCCATTCGAGCGTGCGATCCGGCAGGACCTTGTAAATTGCGGCAAAGAGCAGTGCGATCAGCGCGAAGGAGACGACCGTGTTGATGGAGCTCACGATCAGTTCCCCGAACGGCAGACTGCGGTTGATCAATTCGCCTAGCGCGGCGATCGCCGTGCTCGCCGCGAGTGACACCAGGAGCAGGAAGCCGAGCGCCGCCACCAGGCCGAGGCTCGCCGCCCTCGCCCGCACCAGGCGCGACAGCGACACGCCGTTGGGCTTCACCTTCCAGATTTCGTTGAGCGACTGCTGCATCTCGCCGAAAACGCCGGATGCGGTGACGAAAAGCGTGACCAGCCCTGTGAGCGTCGCAAGCGTGCCTGACCAGCGGTGCGCCGCGCTCTCGATCGTTGCCTTGAGCAGATCGGCGCTCTGCGGTCCCATGACGCCCGATATCTCGGCCGACAGCGCCAGCTGCGCGGCATCGTTGCCGATGACGAAACCGGCGATCGCCACGACGATGAGAAGGATCGGCGCCAGTGAAGTCGTGGCATAGAAAGCGATCGCCGCGCCGTGGCTCAGCGCATTGTCGTTGACGTAGCCGGCGCCACTCTGCCGCAATAGCACCCAGCCTTCGCGAACCCAGCCCGGCATCTTGCCCTCACCTATTTCGGACGCGGATCCTCGAGGCCGGCGCCGATGGTGGAAACTCCCCTGCCCGCCGTTTCTCGACCGCCTCGGCCAGGGCGAGCACGGCGTTCATTACTTCTGCCTGGACAGCCTTGTCGGCATCGCGTCGCTTCGCTCGTGGCTCCGCCCCAGGATAACGACATTCGATACGCGGGTGCCGACACCTGCTAGTTCGAATTCTGCGGCGGTACCTGACCCGGCTTGATCACCGGCATGTCGCTGCCGGTCGGCGGAGGCGTCTTGGCGTTCTGATCACCGGTCGGCGGCGGCTTCAGCACGCCGCCGCAATTGTTGAGCTTTTCCGACAGCTCATCCGTGTCGGCCTGCTGCTTCTGTTTTTGCTGCTGGTCGTTGGCGTCAGGCTTCGCCTGGCAGTTCTCCGTCGGCTGATCCTTCGGCTGCGCGGCGGTCTGTGCCGCCGCCGGCAGCACCGGGATCAGGGTGACGACTGCGATGAGAAGCGCTTTCTTCATGGGATCCTCCTGATGGATCAGTAACCCCCGATGATCGGCACGATCTCGCCGGTGATGTAGCTCGAACATTGCGGTGAGGCCAGGAACACATAGGCCGGCGCGATCTCCTCTGGCTGGGCGGGCCGCTTCATCGGCGTCTTGGCGCCGAACTGCGAAACGTCTTCCGCCTCGGATATCGGCGGGCGCCGGCCTGCATGGCGCCCGGCGATTTCGGCTTCGGCTCGTTGCGGTCCGTGGCATCGACCTTGCGCTGAACGCCGCGCTGCCTGCGTGCCGTGTCCGATTTCGGCCGGGCGGCGGATTTCGTCGGCATGACTGTCTCCTTCTGTTCGAAGGACAACGCATGCCGGCTGAAAAGGTTGATAACCGGCAGGTTGGATGGCGCGATCGCGTGAGGCCCAAGGATGCTTGCGCGTGGCGACTGTCGCGGTCCCCGAGACCAAGGTCTTAGGACGGAACTCTTAGGTCCGAATAGCGAAACATTTCATCAACTGCATTGTTAGCGGCCATGAAATTCTTCGTGGTCAGCACGCCAGCTATCACTGCCCGTTAACAGGCATAACCCATGGTGCAGCGATGCCGATTCCTGAATATATGAAAGATGCGCTTCTCAGCTTCGAGTGTCCGAAGTGCAAGCACCCGATCGTCCGGAAGGGCTCATGGTTTAAGGTGATCGCGACTTTCAGCTGCCCAAGCTGCCAGGAAACGCTTCGACTCGGTTATCCGGAAAAGCTTCGGATCTTCGAAGCACACAAGCACCTGACGGCGGCGCCGGAATGCAACCAATAGGATAGGGTGATCCGGGTCATCCCCTCCCCTTATACACCGTTTCCTTCGAGGTCTTCCGCGATCGCGCCATATCGCACCGGCGTATTTTAGCTATCTAGCATATGCGGCGGACATAGTTCGCCAGGCCGACGCCCGCTTCAGGCAATCTCCTCAACGAGAGGCGTCGGCCACCTGACCCGAATTGCCAAAGAAAAACCCGCCGACCGAAGCCGACGGGCTATCTTCCCTCAAACTGCGCCCCTTTCCTGGATGGTCCGCCGAAAATATCCAGGAAACCCTCAGCACGAGAGTGCTTATAGTACATATCCGGCAGACGGCGCTGTAGCTCAGCGGCAACAATGATCGGGGATTCTCAGGGGCCTGGACACGGCCCGGCCCATTCGTCCGGGAGCTTTTGTTGCCGCTTTTCAGACGAGCGAACCGAGCCGCTGGCAACCGATCGCGAACCCGATGGCCAAGGCAATTTACAAAACGTAGAGCACCTATGAAAGCCACTTCCGGCCCCAGGCACCAGAACGCGGCCCAATCGGCCCCAGATCGGCTCGATGAGATCTTGGGCTTGCGCCTGCGAGATGCCGCTTCCCGAACCAAACGAGCAGCAGCGGCTACATCAAAGTTAAATGCGGGCGCTCGGCCACGGTGCTAACCCTACACCTATCGGGGGGACTCTTCAGGAGGAGAGTCCCATGGACGTTCGAAATCTCATCGGCAGCCTCTCGGCCGCATTGCTGCGCCGGCGTGCCGCCGCACCACCAATTCCCGTCAGGGTGATCCGCGCTTCGCTCGCCGATGTGCCGATGCGGCCGCGCCCCAGGCCGCCGCACCGGCCGGCGCCGCCGATCCGGCCCGCGAGCAATATGTAGCCTCGGACCTGCTGGCCGGATGCAACCGGCCGACGGCCTCATCGTTTACGGCCATCTCAAATCTTGTGGTGCACCATGAAATCCTTGCGTTTGAACAGCCCGTTTTTTGTCCTCGCCGCCGCCATGATCGCAGCCGTGCCCTTTATCGGCCTTGCCTTGCGCACGCGCGAATGGCTCGGATGGTGAAAGACCGATGAGCCGCTTCCTGCCGCTCACCATCCACTTCATCGGCGGCGGCACGATGGTGGTCACCACGGTCGCCGAGGCCAAGAAGGCGCTTGCCGGAACCTGGAAGAACAAGGAGGCGCCGGCCTATCTCGAAGCGGCACGACTGGTTGATGACGCGATCGCGGGCACGTGCCGGCCAGCGATCGCGTTTGCCGCCTTCAAGAAGGCCGCCGTGCAACAGGGCCTGCTGAAGCCTGCCCGGCCAAGTGCGGCGCTCACCATGCTGGACCAGCTCTGGTCGCGTTCCAAGATGCCGCCCGGCTAGATGTCTATCTCGGCTCGCGCGCCATGCTGAGATAGGTCGGATCGAACTCGGCGATCCCAACCAGCCGCTCCCAGTCCAGTATCGTGATCATATGGCTTGTCCAGTTGATCACGTTCATGCGGCGCAGCGTGCCGATCACCCGGTTCATATGGACGACGGAAAGGCCGAGCACATCGGCGAGTTGGGCCTGCGACAGCGGCAGGTAAAAGCTCATGTCGCTCGTCTTCTTCACCACCTGAAGCCTGACGAATAGTTCGCAGATCAGATGCGCGAGATGGGAGAGCTTGGAGCGGCGGCCCATGGCCACGATCCATTCGCGATGGATGGCGCCGTCGACCAGCGTGTCCAGCCACAGCAGCCGGGTGAGATGCGGCGCTTGTTCGGTGATCGTCTTGAGCTTGCCATGCTCCGCCGCGGCCACATGGCAGGGCGACAGCGCGACAATGCCGTGATCCATGGTTTTGAGCAGGAAGGCATGCAGGTCGACGAAATCGCCCGCGACCTGCAGCGAGGTGAACTGGCGGCCACCGTCCTCCAGCACTTTATAGCGGGCGGCAAGCCCGTCGATGATCAGCGTGCTGTAACTCGGTCTTGTTCCCTCCGAGACGATGTCCTCGCCGACGTCCACATATCTCTCGATGGACAGGGTGGCGGCGAGCAGCGCCTTCTCTTCCTCTGAGAGGGCGTCGTGCGCGCCAAGGTTGAGATAAAGCGGTTCCAGCATCCGGCGTCCTCTATTCGCAACAGCTAACGCAGCAGACCGGGGCTGGTTGCAGGCGGCCGCGTGCCGCAAGGGCCGGCCCAGCGCGGATTTCCCCTCAGGATCGGTCGCCTGGAACCATGGCCGCGTTCGTGAATTGAACCTCGAAATCGCCGGGGATCGAGTGCCGATGCAGCGCTTCCACTTCGACCCGTACAACACCGGGCACAGCCAGGAGGGGCAGCTCTTTGCCTACCGCGAACGCGCCTGCATGGAGGCGCTGCACGTCCTGCACGACGTCGCCCGCGACGAGATGCCGGACGGCAGGCATCTGACAATCACAGTGAAAGTGCTGGCACAGTGAAAGTGCTGGACGAAAAGCGCGACCAGATCTTCGAGGCGTCGTTGACACTCGAATCCGTCTGGACCTGAGGCGGTCGGCGCGGTCCACTCCAGCCGCGGAGGCAAGCAATGTTCGACGATTTCGACAGCCGCGAGATCGACACCGGCGAGGCAAGGATCTTCGCCCGCCGCGCCGGCTCCGGGCCTGGCCTGCTTCTGCTGCACGGCTTTCCCGAGACGCATGTGATGTGGCGCGACGTGGCGCCCAGCCTGGCGCGGGATTTCACCGTCGTCTGCGCCGACTTGCGCGGCTATGGGCAAAGCTCCTGCCCGCCATCGGCCGCCGACCATGCTCCTTACGCCAAGCGCGCCATGGCCGCCGACATGCTGGCGCTGATGGACACGCTCGGCTTCGAGCGTTTCCTGGTCGCCGGTCATGACCGCGGCGGGCGCGTCGCCTACCGGCTGGCGCTCGACCATCCGGACCGCGTCGAAAAGCTTGCCGTGCTCGACATCGTCCCGACGGCCGAGGCCTGGGACCGGGCCGATGCGAGGCTGGCGCTCGGCTACTGGCCATGGGCGCTGCTGGCGCAACCCGAACCGCTGCCGGAGACGATGCTGGCGGCCGGGGCCGAAGCGGTTGTCGACAATGCGCTTTCCGGCTGGGGATCCGCGCCCGACGCGTTCCCGCCCGGCGTGCGGCAGGCTTATGTCGATGCGCTACGCGACCCGGCACATATCCATGCGATATGCGAGGAGTATCGCGCGGCGGCTTCCCTCGACCGCGAGCACGACCATGACGACAGGGAGGCAGGCCGGCGCATCGCCTGCCCGATGCTGGCGCTATGGAGCGAGCATGGGGCGCTGGCCGAATGGTACGCCCAGGAAGGCGGACCCTTGGCGCTGTGGCGAAACTGGGCGGACGATGCAAGCAGCGGCGCCTTGCCCGGCGGTCACTTCTTCCCGGAGGAATCGCCGATCGAAACGGCGGCCACGCTCGACGCGTTCTTTTCCGGGAGATAGCAATACCTCTTTCCGGAAGATGGCGCCGGCCAGCCAGGCGGCAGGCCGGCCTGGCTCACACAAGCATCAGACAAAGCAACGGCAGGGCCGCCAGGCCGATAGCCATGGCGATGAGCGTCGCATGACCGAGACGCTCCGCGCGTCTGGCGATGTCGGCGACCGTGTCCTCGTCGTTGATGACGTCGAGGAACGAAAGATCGGCAAGCGTGGCACGGTCGTTGTCATTGGCAGGCAGGCTTTCGGCATGCTGCCGGGCGGGTTTTGCGGAAATATAGGTCAAAACGTCGTCTCGCTCCGAAGCCGGCTGCGCGGCCTTCTTGTTTATGGATATTGGTACCCGCCGGAATTGCGCGGGGGGCGATCGGCGGGCACCAAGATGGCCGGCGAGGAGGGGCTTCTCGTCGACCGCTCACCAATTCGCAGAAAGCACATTGGTTGCACAAGCCAGCCCAATGCGCTGGACAGATCGGACTTCAGTCTGACCGAGTCACGAAATATTTCGGCCGGAACATCGGATGCAGGCACCTGTTCCCCTTACTCGAGGATGCCGAATGCGTCCTTGAATTCACCCTCAAGAAAAATCCGAAGCAACGGAGAATTCCACATGCCCAATCAAGGCGGAACTCACGAACAGCACGTCAAGGCCGGCCAGCAGAGCCACAAGAACCGCGACGACCAGCATCGCGGACAGCAACAGGCCGAGGACCGCAACATGGGTCAGCAGAACGCAGGCCAGCATAGGGGTGGCAGCGGCAACTTCGCCGAGGATCGCCAACGCGCCTCGGAGGCCGGCCGAAAGGGCGGCCAGCGCTGAGTTCAAAAATGGCGTCCGTGCCCGTTACGGGCGCCATTTTCCCTTGCCGCGAGTTCCACCCCGCGATGGAACCTCTTCCCCGTCCTCCAGTTCCTTCTGGACCGGCCGCCTCGAGGGCAGCTGTCGCCGCAGGATGTTTCAATGGAGGCACCAATGTCCCTGCATACACTTCATCCCGACCGCGTCGATGAGACCCGCATGCAGGCCTATTCGACCTTCGGTCCCCTGCTGATCCATTCGGTGATCCAAAAACTGGCGCGCTGCCAGGGCATGCGCGAACTGGACAAGGTCGAACAGTCGCTGCTGCGGCTGGTCGAGGAGACCGACGTTGCCGCCCCGCAGGCCGAGGCGATGAAGGAATTCGCGATCGAGCTCGTCGTGTCGACGCTGCGCAACGTGCGTGAGCATCCCGACGCCAAGCAGGATCTGGAAGAGATCGACGGCCGGCGCACCGAGGGCCGTTCGGAGAATCCGGAAACGCTGGAAGAACAGTTGCAGTCCGGCCTCGAGGACAGTTTTCCGGCAAGCGACCCGCCGGCCGTGGTCTCGACCTCGATCACCGGCGGCTCGAAGAACATTGTCGGCACCGACGAGGTGCTGCACCGCAAGAAGGAAGCACGCCGCAGGCAGTCGAAGACGGCAAGCTGATACGGCGCAGATAGAAGGAAGCCTGCGATGACCCAGGCAAACGACAACATCCCGCACCGGCCGGGCGCCGCACATGCGCCGCCGACCGGCAACCTGCCGACCAAGGGCGGCGGCGATCCCGACGTGCGCTTCCTGGCCGAGAACACCGATCTGTCGCCGAAGCAGGCGCGCGAGCTGATCCGCGAGCACGGACACGATCGCGACAAGCTGCTCCAGATCGCACGAACCATGAAGGCGGAGAGCTGACCTGCCTCCAATCACGGGAGAAGAAAAATGCCACGTGGCGACAAATCGAAATACACCGGCAAGCAGGAACGCAAGGCCGACCATATCGCCGAGGGCTATGAGCATCGCGGCGTTTCGGAGAAAGAGGCCGAACGGCGCGCCTGGGCGACCATCAACAAGGATGACGCCGGCGGCAGGAAGGAAGGCGGCTCCGGCCGCGGCAAGCACACCGGTAACCCGGCCGCGCACAAGGGCGGCAGGATCGGCGGCAAGGCCTCGGGCGAGCGCTCCGCGGCGGAGCGTTCCGCTTCCGCGAAGAAGGCGGCGGCGACGCGCAAGCACAATGTGGAGCACGCGCATCATTGATGGCTTCCCCTTTTGGAAGAAGGAAGGGGCTTACAGCGGCATCTCGGAGGTCTGCTTGATGGTCTGGCTGGGCACGTCCGTCTTGACGTTCTGCACGCCCCTGATGCGGCTTAGATGTTCGGACTGGAAGCGGCGGTAGTCGTCGATGCCGGCTGCCACGACCCGCACCATGGCATCGCAGTCGCCCAGCATCAGATAGCACTCCATCACCTCCGGGAACTTCGCCACCTCGGCGGCGAAATGCTCGATCGTGTCCTCGTCCTGCTGTTTCAGCCAGATGCGGGTGAAGAAGGTCTGGCCGCGGCCGATCTTGGTCGGATTGAGCACCGCGACATAGCGGTCGATGACGCCGGCCTCCTCCAAAAGCTTGACGCGCCTCAGGCAGGGCGACGGCGACAGGCCGACTTCCTTGGCCAGATCGTTGTTGGCCATGCGGCCGTCGCGCTGCAAGGCGCGCAGGATGCGCCTATCGATCTCATCCAGCTTCATGGTTCCAAATTCCAATCTTTTGCCTGAACACGCTATCGGATGCCAAATCCTGTCAGAAACGGCGCATCTTCGCAACCCGATTGCCGAGCCTTTCGGCTATGGTCCGGCCACCGATAACCGACAACCGACCGGGAAAAGGGTGGCCGCGAGGCCAGCCGGGGCAAAGCCATGAGCATTTCCGAGATCGCTCTCGCCGAGGGCCAGACCGCCAACGGGCAGGGCGCCGAGTTCCGGCGCGGGCTTGTCGCCTCGACGCCTGTGCTGCTTGGCATCATCCCCTATGCGCTGGTGCTTGGCGCTCAGGCCGCGCAGAAGGGCCTGAGCGTCATCGAGGTGCCGCTGATGACCGGCCTCAACTTCGCCGGCGGCTCGGAATTCGCCGCCATCCAGCTCTGGACCTCAACGCCGCATATCCTTTTGATCGCGGCCATCACCTTGCTGGTCAACAGCCGGCATTTCCTGATGGGCGCGGCACTCGCGCCGCTCATCAAGCATTTGCCGAAGCGCCAGGTTTTTCCGGCGCTGTTCCTGATGTGCGACGAGAGCTGGGCGGTGGGCCTGGCGGATGCGCGCCGCCGCGCCGCCGCCGGCACGCGGCCGCCTTTCAGCCTGCCCTTCTATCTGGGCGCCGCCCTGCCCTTCTACCTCGCCTGGGTGGCGTTCACGACCTGCGGCGCGGCGCTCGGCCCGATGCTTGGCGATGTCGAGAAATACGGCTTCGCCATGGCCTTCCCGGCCGTGTTCCTGGTGCTGCTCAGCGGCATGTGGAAGGGCTTTGCCGCGGCGCGGCCCTGGCTGGTCAGTCTGGCGGTGGCGGCGCTCACCTATCTCGTCGTCCCGGGTGCCTGGTACGTGGCGGCCGGCGCGCTGTCCGGCCTGCTGGCCGCGTGGTTCCTTGCAGGTGACAAATGATCGATCCGATGACCGTGCTCACCATCCTGGCTATGGCCGGGGTGACGTACCTGACCCGTATCGGCGGCTATGTGGTGCTGAGGAACCGCACGCTGAGCCCCCGTGCCACGGCGGTGATGGAAGCCGCGCCCGGCTGCGTGCTGATCTCGGTGATCGCACCGGACTTCGTCTCGAAGAACCCCGCCGACCTGACGGCGCTTGCTATCACGGTGCTTGCGGCGACCCGGCTATCGATGCTGCCGACGGTGGTGATCGGGGTCGCTTCGGCTGGCGTGCTGAGATGGCTGATGGGGTAGCCGGCCTCAGCCGCCGTAGAACCCGAGTTCGTCCAGCTGGACCGAGGCGGCCTCGCTTTCGCCGTGCCCGCCCGCGTGCTGCTTCAACGCGGCATCCAACCCGTCGTGGTCGCTGCCTTGCGGACCGACGATCGCGTCGACGAGCGTATCGAGCGAAACGCCAAGCTGGTCCAGGCCAAGCTGTCTTTCGATCTCGGCGATCGCCGAGGGAGATTGCCGTTTCAACGCTTCGACGGCATTCTTGATCGCCGAACCATAGGAAAACACGGAATCGTAATCGGTTTGATCGAGGCCGAACTCCTTGCCCGCGCGCTCCATCAGCCGGACCTTCGTCGCCGTGATATTGAGGTTGTCGACGCTGAACACGAATGCGGAGACCGCGGGCTCCACCTGCATGAGCGGCGAACCTGGGGAGCCGGAGGCGCTGTCGATGGTCGCGACCAGACCGTCCGCGGCCGGTCTGGCCGTTGGCGGCAGGCGTTGCTGGTGCAGGATCACAAGAGCGGCGTTGTCGAGCGTCGAAGACATGGCTGGTCTCGCAGGCGCCCGTCCGTCATGGATCGGACGCCGGACAGTCGAGCCAAGACATCATGTCCCGAGCAGAACGTTTCACGGGCAGTAGCCCAATTGTCCTAAGAGTCCGATAGAACGATGGTTCATCTTTTAACGATGAGCCGCGCCATCTCTTTGTTGGGCTCAACCCGGAAGGTCAGTCGCCGCCGCCGCCATCGTGGCCGCCGCTGTCCCCGCCGCCGTCATGGCTACCGCTGTCCCCGCCACCGTCGTGGCCACCACTGTCGCCACCTCCGTCATGGCTGCCACTGTCTCCGCCTTCGTGGTCGCCGTCGTGATCGTCGCCCTGATGATCGCCGTCCTGGTCGCCTTCATGCGAGCCGGAAGTGGCGCCGTCACCCTTGTGCCCGCCCTCGTCATTCTCGGCAGCCTCGTGGCCGTCGCCGACGCTGGATGTATTGACTTGATCGTCATCATCGTCGGCCGTGGACGCCGCCGTCAGCCCGCCGCCGTTATCCGAGCCGGCGTGGGATGGCTGCGCGGCGAAGATACCGAGCAGGCCGATCACGGTTGCCGCGAGCAAGGGAAGGGTCTTCATCCAGGCGCTCCGATCCGTTTGTCGTTTGTCTCTTGTCTCTTGTCTCGACGCAATTCCGGACGGAAAACCGCTCACACTTTTCCTGGAATTGCTTCAGGATCATTGCCCGATCGGATTACGGCGCCCTTAAACGAGTGATTGCAATTTTAGCAACTGCTTATTTTATGCCGCCCAGCCTGGCATGCGGCCATTCCGGTGACATCGTGCCGCCGACGGCTCTCGCCACGATCGCCTCCAGCGGCTCGGGGCGGTGCAGGAAATAGCCCTGGCCATAGGCGACGCCCATGCCCTGCAGGATCTCCAGCGCGTTCTTTTCCTCGATCTTTTCGGCCACCACGGCGGCACCCATCGAGCGGGCGATGCCGGTGATCGCCGAGACGATCTCGCGATCGAAGCGACTGTCGGCGATGTGCTCGACGAAGGAGCCGTCGATCTTGATGGCGTCGATGGGGAAGCGCCTGAGATATTCGAAGGAGCTCATGCCCGCGCCGAAATCATCGAGGCTGACGCGGCAATGGCGCTGGCGCGCCCGGCGCACGAATGCCTCGGCCGCGTCGAAATTGGTGACGGCGGCGGTCTCGGTGATCTCGAAGCCGATGGCCGAAGGCGGCGCACCGCTTCCGGCGATCGCCTCGTCGACGAAATCCCACAGCTGCGGATCGGAAAGCGTCTGCGCCGACAGGTTGAAGTCGAGCGAGATGGCGCCGGCGCGCATCGCCGCGCCGTGGCGTATCATCGCCGTCTGGATGATCCAGCGGTCGAGCCGGGCGGCAAGGCCGAAGCGTTCGGCCACCGGCACGAAATCGCCCGGCGGGATCATCTTGCCGTTGCGGCCTTCGAGCCTGGCCAGCACCTCGACATGGCGGCTGTCTTCCCATGCCCGGCCGAGCCTGTGGATCTCCTGGCCGTAAAGTTTCAGCCGGCCGTCTTCCATCGCATCGACCAGGTCGGCGGCAAGCCGCGCGGCGTTGAGGCCGCCCGAACCGGCAACCGACTCCGGCGAGAACACGGCGAAGCGGTCGCGGCCGCCGGCCTTGGCGGCATAGCAGGCATCGTCGGCGCAGGCGAGCGCGTCGGCCACGCTCATGTTGCGGTCGCGCACAAACGCGATGCCGATGCTGGCGGCAAGCCTGCGCGAGGTGACCGCCGAGCCGAGATCGGCATCGCGCACCGCGGCGAGGACGGCGCGGGCAAGGTGCTCGGCACAGGCGTCATTGCAGTTGGGCACCAGCAGCGCGAATTCATCGCCACCGAGACGCGCCGCGTGCGCCGACGCGGGCAGGCCGGCCAGGATGCCCGCCGCGACGCTCTTCAGCGCCAGATCGCCGGCGGCATGGCCGGCATAATCGTTGAGCGCCTTGAAGTAGTCGAGGTCGACATAGAACACCGCAAGCGGCAGGCGCCCGGGCATGGCGATGTTCTCGGCAAGCAGCCGGTCGAAGGCCGAGCGATTGAGCAGTCCGGTCAGGGCGTCGTGACGCGCGGCGAAGGCAAGCTCCTCGGCGCGCGTCTTCTCCTCGGTGATGTCGCGCACCGTGCCGAGCACCTGGCCGGCCGAACCGACATCGGCGACGAAGCGCACCAGCGATTCGACATGGCGGACCTCGCCGTCGCGCCGGATGATGCGGTATTGCGAGGCGACGACGCCGTTCGAGCCGGGCGCGATCAGATGGGCGCGCTCGGTGGCTTCCTTGTCGTCCGGATGAAGATAGGTGTGCCACAGCTCGGCCGTCACCTCATCGGTGTCGGCAGCGAGGCCGAAGATGTCACGGGTGCGAGCATCCCAATAGCTCTTCCGGGTGCCGATATCGTGGTGCCAGATGCCGGTGCCGCTAGCGGCGAGCGCCAGGCGAAAGCGAATATTGACCTGCTCGAGCGCCGCCTCGGCCTCTTTCTGCCGGGTGATGTCGGTCTGCACGCCCATCAGCCTGAGCGGCTTGCCGTCGGCGTCGAGCTCGACGATGCCGCCGCGGTCCAGCACCCAGACCCAATGGCCGTCCTTGTGGCGCAGGCGCAGCTCGGTCTCGATGGAGTCGGCAAGGCCGGCGATATGGCGGTCGCCGCTCTGCTGCGCGCGCTCGCGGTCGTCGGGATGGGTGAGCTTCAGCCAGAGATCGGAGGTGTTGGCGAGCTCGCCCTCGGCATAGCCCAGCATCTTCGACCAGGTCGGCGAATAGTAACAATCGCCGGTCGACAGGTTCCAGTCCCACAGGCCCAGATAAGCGCGGTCGAGCGCCAGCGCCCAGAACTTGCCGTTGCGTTTATTGTCGTCAGCCATTCTTTGTTCTTGCCACCCTGTCCCGGCAATACTGCATGAAAGCAGAGAAGAAAGGGTTACCGGGTCGGAGCTGCTAATCTCCCCCCTTGTGGGGGAGATGGCCGGCAAGCCAGAGGGGGGCGCGAAGGATCGCGGCGTTGATTTTGTTGGGGCTGGTCGCTAACCGGCTTGGCTATGACTGCAAAAAACTGAAACGCCGGCGGGACAGCGCCCCTCTCTGCCCTGCCGGGCATCTCCCCCACTTGGGGGGAGATTAGCGCTCGACCGCCTTCGCCAATCGCCGACGTTCTAGCCCATCGCCAGCCTTCGCCTCACGATCGCCGCGTGAAAGCGCGCGCCGTGCAGCAGACCGTCATCGTTGAAATCATAGGCCGGGTTGTGCAGCGGCGCGGAACTGCCATTGCCCATGAAGACAAAGCATCCAGGCACGTGGTCGAGAAAACGGGCGAAATCCTCAGAGGCCGTCATCGGCTCAGCCGCGATGCGAACAGCGTCGTCGGCCGCGATGCCGGCGGCATCGTCGGCCAGCACCGTGCGCGCTGCCGCAAGCGCCTCGTCGACAAGTGCGGCGTCGTTGATCAAGGACACGAACTCGCGCGTGTAAGTGATTTCAGCCGCGACGTTATAGGCCTGCGCCGTGCCTTCGGCGATGCGGCGCATCTCGTTCTCGATCGCGGCACTCACTTCGGGGCGGAAACTGCGGCAGTCGCCGAGGATGCGCGCCATGCCCGGCAACGCATTGCGGGTGCCGTCGGCGATGAGCTCGGTCACCGAGACGACGCCGATATCGGCGGGGCTCAGGCGGCGCGAGACGATGGTCTGCAGGTTGACCACCAGCGCGCAGGCCGCGACCAGCGTCTCCTGGCCCGCATGCGGCCGCGCCGCGTGGCCGCCGAAGCCCTTGAGCACGATCTCGAAATTGTCCTCGGCCGACATGACCGGACCGCTCCTGGTCTCGAAATGGCCGATGGGCAGGCCCGGCATGTTGTGCAGCCCGAAAATCTCCTCGAAGGGAAAGCGTTCGAGGAGACCGTCGTCGAGCATGGCGAGCGCGCCCCTGCCCCATTCCTCGGCCGGCTGGAAGATGAAGCGTACCGTGCCGTCGAAGCCGCCTTCGCTGGCCAAGAGCTTGGCCGCGCCGAGCAGCATCGAGGTGTGGCCGTCATGGCCGCAGGCATGCATGGTGCCGGGCGTTTGCGAACGCCAGGCTTGCGTTCCCTGCTCGGCGATGCGCAGCGCGTCCATGTCGGCGCGCAGCGCGATCGAGCGGTTGCCGCTGCCGCGTGTCAGCGTGCCGACGACGCCGGTACCGCCGACGCTCTCGGCAACTTCAAGGCCGAAGGCGCGGAGTTTTTCCGCCACAAAGGCGGCGGTGCGCTTTTCCTCGAGGCCGAATTCGGGATGGGCGTGGAGATCGCGCCGCCACGCCGTCATCTCGCGATGCAATGCCTGCTGGTCGAGTTTGGCCATCGGTCGCCCTCTTTTCCTGACGCAATTCCGGACGGAAGGCTACGGCAAAGCCGAGCCTAACCGCTGCACACTTTTCCTGGTATTGCTTCAGGCAATCTGCATGAGCACCTCGTCCGGCGCCACGCCGACCAGCTCGGCATAGCGGCCGGGATCGGTCGCGCCCTCCGAGTTGACGACGAGCACGCGCGAATGAGTGTCGAGGCCGAGTGCCGCCCGCATATGCCTGTCGCTAGCGGCGCGGACCAGTCCGGCGAGCCCTGCTCCGCCGCTCTCGCCGGAGACGATCGCCGGATCGTTGCCCAAGGGCCGCGCCAGCCGCTTCATCACCGCGACCGCGTCCTCTTCTTTCACCGTCATGAAGGCGTCGCCGACGCGCGCCAGCACGCGCCAGGCGACCAGGGAAGGCTCCGCGCATTCGAGCATCGTCATGACGGTCGGCTGCTGATGCGCGATCGTTACCGGGCGCCCGGCCTCAGCGGAGGCATAGACGCAAGCCGAGCGCCGCGGCTCGACCACCACGGCTTTCGGCCGCCTGTCGCCCAGCATAACCGCCATATGGCCGGCAATCGCCGCCGCGAAGCCGCCGACGCCGGCCTGCAGGAAAACATGCGTAGGTGGCTCAGCCAGATGCCGCAGCGCCTCGCGCACGATTACCGTATAGCCCTGCATGACCAGGCCGGGGACGCGCTCGTAACCCGGCCAGGAGGTGTTGGAGACGATCTTCCAGCCGCGCTCGGCGCCGACGCGCGCGACCTCGCGCACCGCATGGTCATAGCCGCCCTCGACCTGCACGATCTCGGCACCGAAGCGGGCGATGGCCGCGACGCGCTCGACGCTGACGCCGGCATGGACGAAGATCACCGAGCGTGCGCCGACAAGGCCGGCGCCCTGCGCTACCGAACGGCCATGGTTGCCGTCGGTGGCGCAGACGAAGATCATGCTGGATGCGATCTCGCGCACTTTTGGCTCGCCGATCTCCGCGACATCGACATCGCGGCCGAGGCGCTTGCCGGCCTCCTCCAGCACCAGCCGGATGACGGCATAGGCGCCGCCCAGCGCCTTGAAGCTGCCCAGGCCAAGACGCTGGCCCTCATCCTTGACATGAAGTTCCGCGATGCCGAGCTCATCGGCCATTGCTGGCAAGGCGTGCAGCGGTGTTTCGACATGGTTGTGGCGCGCCTTGAGATAAAGCTCGGCCCGGTCAGCGCCGTGCATACCGAGGGACTCGGCATCGGCCGCAATCAACGGCTGGTTGTGTTCGGGACGTTGATTGAGCAGCAGCATGCTATTCTTCCTGCGAGGCACTGAACGCCAGTGGCGGGCGCGATTCTGGCGCTTTAATCTGGTTAAGTGATTGAAGTTTGTTTCGACCAGATGTCGCCGAATGTCCGCTCCGGAAGGACTCGATACCGCCAACATGACTATTTTTGGTGGTGTCTTGTCATGGCAGCACCGTTCCGTCGACGCCCATCTGCGTTTCGTCCCCGCAATCAGTCGGCCGCCAGCCGGGCGGCGACGCCGAGCAGGATATTGGCGCCGGCAACCAGTTCGTCGGAGGCGGTGAATTCGGCCGGACTGTGGCTGATGCCGTCCCGGCTCGGCACAAAGATCATCGCGCAGGGCGCGATACGCGCGATCATCTGCGCGTCGTGGCCGGCGCCCGATGTTATGCGCCGGCAGGAAAGGCCGGCGGCTTTGGCGCCATCCTCTATCAGCGAGACGACGTGGGCATCGAAGGTCACCGGCTCGAAACGCGCCAGGCTTTCGGCATGAACGGTGACGCCGGCGCTTGCGGCAAGTTGGTCGAGGAAGGCGGCGAGTGCTGCTTCATCCTCGCGAAGATGCATTTCGTCGGGATCGCGAAGGTCGATTGTGAAGGTCGCCCGCGACGGGATGACGTTAATCGCGTTGGGCTCGAAGGCTATGGTGCCGACGGTGGCGACCGTCGGCGTCGGCGAGGCGCCAGCGCGGTCCGCGAGGAAGCTGATCACCCGCGCGGCCGCGACGCCGGCATCGCGGCGCATCGACATCGGCGTGGTGCCGGCATGGTTGGCCTCGCCGTCGATCGTGATGCGCTGCCAGGAAATGCCCTGCAGGTTTTCGACCGCGCCAATGGCAATGCCCTCGCGCTCGAGCACCGGCCCCTGCTCGACATGCAGCTCGACATAGGCGTGCGGCTTGAGGAAGCCGGGCTCGTGCTGGCCGGCATAGCCGATACGCTCCAGCTCCCTGCCCAACACCGAACCGTCGGTGCCGACCGAGGCCAGCGCTTCCTCGAGGTCCCGGCCGCCGGCAAAGACCAGCGAGCCCATCATGTCGGGCGAATAGCGCACGCCCTCCTCATTGGTGAAGGCGGCGACGACGAGCGGGCGCGCCGGCGCGAAGCCGGCTTCCTTCAGGCTCTCGATCGCTTCGAGGCCGGCAAGCGCGCCATAGCAGCCGTCATAGATGCCGGCATCGATCACCGTGTCGATATGCGAGCCGAGCATGAGTGGCGCCTGGCCGGCATTGGCATCATCCTGCCAGATGCCGAAGATGTTGCCGATACGATCGACGGCGACCTCGAGCCCCGCCTCATCCAGCCAGCCGACGAGGCGGTCGCGGCCAAGCTTGTCCATGTCGGAAGCGGCGACGCGGACGAGCCGGCCCTGCGCGTCGCGGCCAAGGCTGCCGAGCTCCTCGATGCGCCCGATGAGACGGTCGGCATTGATTGTCAGATTGCTCATGCCGGCTGCCTCACCCGCACCACCTCTTCCGGCGTCATCCCGACCAGCTCGGCGTAACGGCCGGGGTCGGTCGCGCCTTCGGAGTTGACGATGAGCACGCGGGAGCCCGCATCAAGGTGAAGCGCCGCGCGCATCTTCTTGTCGCCGGCAACTCGGATCAGCCCGGCGAGCCCTGCGCCGCCACTCTCGCCGGAGACGATCGCCGGATCGTCGCCCGAAGGCCGCGCCAGGCGGTTCATCACCGAAACCGCATCTTCTTCGTCCACGGTCATGAAAGCATCGCCGATCCGCGACAGCACGCGCCAGGCGACCAAAGACGGCTCATAGCATTCGAGCATCGCCATCACCGTGGGCTTGCTGTGCGCAATCGCGATTGGACGCCCGGCCTTTGCGGTGGCGTAGACACACGCCGCCCGCGCGGGCTCGACCACGATTGCCCTCGGGCGGCCCTGGCCAAGCATGACGGCGAGATGACCGGCCATCGCCGCGGCGAAGCCGCCGACGCCGGCCTGCAGGAAGACGTGGGTGGGCGGCTCGGGCAAGCGCTTCAGCGCTTCACGCACGATCACGGTGTAGCCCTGCATCACCAGGCCCGGTATGCGTTCGTAGCCCGGCCAAGACGTGTCGGAGACGACGGTCCAGCCGCGCTCGGCGGCGACGCGGGCGGCTTCCCTGACCGACTGGTCGTAGTCGCCCGCGATGCGCACGATCTCGGCACCGAAGCGGGCGATGGCCGCCACGCGTTCGTTGCTGACACCCGAATGGACGAAGATGACGGACCGCGCGCCGACAAGACCGGCGCCCTGCGCCACCGAGCGTCCGTGGTTGCCGTCAGTCGCGCAGGCGAAAGTCATGCCGGCGGCAATCACCTTCACGTCGGGGCTCTGCAGTTCCGCGACATCGACAGTGCGACCAAGCCGCTTGCCGGCCTCCTCCAGCACCAGCTGCATCACCGCATAGGCGCCGCCCAGCGCCTTGAAGCTGCCAAGGCCAAGGCGCTTGCCCTCATCCTTGATGTGGAGCGCGCCGATGCCGAGTTCGCCCGCCAGTGCCGGCAAGGCGTGCAGCGGCGTTTCGGCATGGTTGTCGCGCGCGGCAAGGAAGCGCTCGGCCGCGTCAGCGCCGGCCGTGCCGAGCGTCGCAGCGTCTTCCTTGGTCAGTGGCTGGCGATGGTCCGGGTGGCGGTTGAGCAGGAACATGAGTCCGTTTTCTCCATCTCGATGTCTGAAATTTATTGCACGGCGGCCGATAAAAGCGCTCTGTTTTGCCGGTTTGGATGCAAGTTTGTTTCGTTTGGACAACGCCATGCCTGTTTTGCCAGATCTCGACGCCTTCGACCGGGCGATCCTCGCCATCCTGCAGAAGGACAACGCCACCCCGCAGCGCGTGATCGGCGAGAGGGTGAACCTGTCGGCGCCGGCCGTGCAGCGGCGCATCAAACGCATGGAGGAAACCGGCGTCATCCGCGCCAATATCGCGCTGGTCGATCCGGCCAAGGTCGGCCATCCGATCACCATCTTCGTCGAGGTCGAGGTGGAGAGCGAGCGCGCCGAGCTGATCGACGCCGCCAAGCGCGGCTTCGCCGCGGTTCCCGAAGTGCAGCAATGCTACTACGTGACCGGCGAGGCCGATTTCATCCTCGTCGTCACCGTGGCGACGATGGCCGACTATGAGGCGCTGACCAGGCGGCTGTTCTTCGAAAACAACAACGTCAAGAGGTTTCGCACGTTCGTCGCGATGGACCGGGTGAAGGTAGGGCTTGAGGTGCCGGTGGGGTGAGAGTGGGCGCGACGCCTGAGCTGCCGATCTCCCCCAAGTGGGGAGATGGCCGGCAGGCCAGAGGGGGGTGCGAAGGAACGCCAGCTTTTCTGACTAGCCCATCGCCAACAAGTACCTGCCCGACGTGCAGTCGGTGGTAGGTCAGTTTGAGTTTTCCCTGGGCCTTCTCCAGAATGACTTGGCTGCCATCGCGATCCCGACTGTCAATGCGGCTAGGACGGCAGCGATTGGCGTCATGCCAATCGTCAAGTAGGCGAATAGCTCAATCGTCAAGCCGACGGCTTTAACCCAACTGGGCAACGATTGGCCCACCCGATTTTCGAGGATGACTTCACCGGCGAATAAAACGCCGGATTGAAAGACAAAAAGCCAGAATATCGCTGCAAAGAACCCAAATTTTCTCGCGAAATAGCGTCGTTCAAGACCATGCAATATGGCGACTTCTACAAAGGAGAAGATGAGGAAAAACATCTAGCTGAATTAACATGACGTGCAAAAATGTCCAATGCCGCGCGGTCACCACAGTTGACGGGCCGGCGGGACAGCCCCCTCTGTCCTGCCGGACATCTCCCCCACCTGGGGGGAGATCGCCAGGTTCGCCGCCTGGCGTCTGCCTTTACTGGCTCGGTGCTATCGCGTGTTCGCACGAGACTTTCGGGTTCATGTCGGCGAAGGTGCCGGTCGGGTTGCCCTTCCAGGCCCAGACATGCAGTTCATAGAACTCGCCCAGACCGTAGCGGTTGGGCGCGCTGTTGAAGTTGAACAGCTGGCCGTCGAGCGATGCCGGGCCCTTCGAGGTGATATATTCGACCGCCACCAGCTTCAGCGTCCCGTCGGCCATCGGCTCGTACATCACGGCTTCGGGACGGCCGATGTCGATCTTGTCGTCCTTCAGATACTGGCCGTTGACGTAGTGGATGCCCATGGCACCGCCGGTGATGCCGCTGGCGCAAGGAATGGGCGCATAGCCCTCGGCTGTCGCGGCCTTGACGTCGAGAAACCGGCTGTTGGCGGCCTGCACCTTTTCGGCCAGCGGGCTGGCGCCGGACACGGACGCAGCCGCGTCCTGATGCGCCTGCGCAAGAGCTGTACAGACCGACAGCGCGGCCGCGGCCATAAGAAGCCTGTTCCAAAAGTTTGATGTCATGTTCGTTCCGTTCTTCCTGAGAAAGCCCGGCTGGCCGGCCGCCGGAAATACGGCGGCGCGACAGGCAAGCGCCGTGGCTGTTTGTGCGTAATGATCCCGGATTCTATGCGGTTGGCACCGCTCATGCCTTCGGCAGATACGATATCGTTCCGGCCAGATCGGTGTTGTCGATCAGCTGGAAACGGCTGTCGCTGCCGCCCTGGCGGGCCGCCACGAAGGGCGCGTAGGCCGGATCGTTGGTGAAGGCGCGCGCCGCCGCTTCCGACGGGAAGGCCATCAGCGCGATCAGCGTGGTGTCGAGCGGTTTGCCCTCGAGGGTCTTCACATTGCCGCTGCGCGCCAGATATTTGCCGCCATGCTTGTGAACGAGGTCGTGCACGGTAGCGGCGTAGTCGGGTATCCATTTCGGGTCTTTCACTTTGATATCAGCGATAAGGTAAGCGGTCATGGGTAGTCTCCTGGTTGCGGCGCATGGGGATATCCCGTGCATCCGGCCAAGGGCTCGCATGACGGGGCGACCGACAACCAGTCCGCGATCTGTACTGGTCCGGTACAGTTTCTGTACTCGCGGCTCCATTCATGAAGGGCTAATGTTCGCTCCAGCTTCGAGGGAGAGACACCGATCATGGCTCAGCACGGATACAAGCAGTTCTGCCCGCTATCGATGGCCGCCGAGGTGCTGTGCACCCGCTGGACGATGGTGCTGATGCGCGAGCTGGTGGCGGGCTCGACCCGCTTCAACGACCTGCGACGCGGCGTGCCGAAGATGTCGCCGACCCTTCTGTCGCAACGGCTTAAGGAACTCGAACTGGCGGGGATCGTCGAGCGCAAGGAAGTCCCCGGCGAGAAGGGCATCTTCGACTATCGGCTGACGGAAGCCGGCCGCGATTTGCGCCCCGTGGTCGAGGCGATGGGGTTCTGGGGACAGAAATGGGTCGAGTCGCGGCTGTCGCTGAAGAACCTCGATCCGTCGCTGCTGATGTGGGACATGCGGCGCAACCTGAACCCGTCGCCGCTGCCCGACGGACGAACGGTGATACAGTTCCTGTATCAGGATCTCCCTGCTTCGAAACGCTCATGGTGGCTGATCGTCGAGAAGCATGGTGAGGTCGATCTGTGCTGGTACGACCCGGGCTTCGAGGTCGACCTCTACGTCTCGACCGACCTGCACACGATGACGGCGATCTGGATGGGGCTGCTCACCGTCGAGAAGGCCGGCGCGAAGGTCGCGTTGACCGGCGACAAGGCCATCGGCAGGAAGATGCAGACCTGGCTCGGCCTCAGCCCGTTCGCGGTGGAACCGAAGCGCGCGGCGTAGCGGGTGCGGCGCCGGAGCTGCCAATCTCCCCCACAAGGGGGGAGATCGACCGTCACCGCTGCTTTCGCCAGCCGCCCAGCTCAGCCCTTGCGTCCCAGCCACCGCGCGTAGATCTCCCCGACAATCCCGCGGCGGAAGATCAGAACGCAGATCATGAAGATCAGGCCGGTGGCGATGGTCACCGGGAAGCCGGATGTCGCCAGCGTGTTCTCCAACCCGACGACAAGGCCCGCGCCGACCGCCGGGCCGACCATGGTGCCGATACCGCCGAGCAGCGTCATCAGGATCACCTCGCCCGACATCTGCCAGGTAACATCGGTGAGCGTGGCGAACTGGAAGACGATCGCCTTGGTCGCGCCGGCAAAGCCGGCGAGCCCCGCCGACATGACGAAAGCGGCGAGCTTGTAGCGGCTGACGGAATATCCCAGCGAAATGGCGCGGTTCTCGTTCTCGCGGATGGAGCGCAGGATCATGCCGAAGGGCGAGTTGACGATGCGCCAGATGGCGAAGACGCCGATGAGGAAGACGGCGAGCACGAAGAAATACATGTTCATGGTGACGTTCAAGTCGACCATTCCGAAGAGCTTTCCACGCGCAACGCCCTGGATGCCGTCCTCGCCCTCGGTGAAGGACGCCTGGACGCAGAAGAAATAGAACATCTGTGCCAGCGCCAGCGTGATCATCGAGAAATAGATGCCTTGCCGGCGAATGGCGAGGAAACCCATGACGAGGCCCATCGCGGCGGCACCCGCCGTGCCGAGCAGGATGCCGGCCTCGGGCGGCCATCCCCAGGCTTTCACCGCGTAGGCGCAAAAATAGGCCGCGCCGCCGAAGAAGGCGGCGTGGCCGAAGGAAAGCAGGCCGGTGTAGCCGAGCAAGAGGTTGAAGGCGCAGGCGAACAACGCGAAGCACAGCATCTTCATGACGAAGATCGGGTAGACCACGAAGGGCGCGGCGATCAGCGCCACGATGCCCAGCGCCACCAGAGCCCGCTCCAGCCTGACGGAGGCCGCAGCGCGTTCCTGGTGAAGGGTTGCCTCGCTCATCTCAGGCGTCCCTTCCGAACAGGCCGGCCGGCCGCAGCAAAAGCACGACCGCCATGATGACGAAGACGACGAGGTTCGAGGCTTCTGGATAAAAAACCTTGGTCAGGCCCTCGGCGAGGCCGAGCATGTAGCCGGTGACGATGGCCCCCAGTATCGAGCCCATGCCGCCGATCACGACGACGGCGAAGACGACGATGATGAGGTCCGAGCCCATCAGTGGGCTGACCTGGTAGACGGGCGCCGCAAGGATACCGGCGAGCCCCGCAAGTGCCGCGCCGAGGCCGTAGGTCAGCGTCAACAGCAGCGGCACGTTGACGCCGAAGGCCTGCACCAGTTCGGGGTTCTCGGTCGCTGCGCGCAGGTAGGAGCCGAGCCTGGTCTTCTCGATCAAAAGCCAGGTGCCGATGCAGACGATGAGCGAGGCCACCACCACCCAGCCGCGATAGTTGGGCAGGAACATGAAGCCGAGATTGGTGCCGCCGGCAAGCAGCGCCGGCACGGCATAGGGATTGCCGGAGACACCGTAGTAGTAGCGGAACACGCCTTCGATCACTAACGCCAGGCCGAAGGTGAAGAGCAGGCCATAGAGCGGGTCGAGACGGTAAAGCCGCGACAAGGCGAGGCGCTCGACCACCATGCCGAACAGCCCGACAATGAGTGGCACGAGGACCAGCGCCGGCCAGTAGCCGATGCCCAAATGCACCAGCAGCAGATAGCCGACGAAGGCGCCGAGCATATAGAGCGCGCCATGGGCGAAGTTGATGATGCGCAACAGGCCGAAAATGACGGCGAGGCCGAGGCTGAGCATGGCATAGAACGAGCCGTTGATCAGCCCGACCAGCAGTTGCCCGAGCAAGGCCTGGATGGGGATGCCGAAGACCGTCAACATGGCGCGATCATACCCCCAGCACCTCGTGCAGCTTGCCGGTGTGCTCGGCAAGCTCGCCGACGGGAAAACCTTCAACCACCTTGCCGTGGTCCATCAGATAGAAGCGGTCGGCGATGCGGGCGGCGAAGCGGAAATTCTGCTCGACAAAAAGGATGGTCATGCCGCGCTTCTTCAGCGCCGCCAGCAGCTCGCCGATGCGCTGGACGATGACGGGCGCGAGGCCCTCGGTCGGCTCATCGAGCAAGAGCATCTCGACACCGGTCCGAAGAATGCGGGCGATGGCCAGCATCTGCTGCTCGCCGCCCGACAGTTTCGTGCCCTGGCTGTTGCGGCGCTCCCTGAGGTTGGGGAAGAGCTCGAAGATCTCCTCGACGCTCATGCCGCCCTTGGCCACGACCGGCGGCAGGATGAGGTTCTCATCGACGGTGAGGGTGGCGAAGATGCCGCGCTCTTCCGGCACGAAGCCGATGCCTTGATGCGCGACGCGGTGCAGCGGCAGGCGCATCAGGTCCTTGCCATTGAAGGTGACGGAGCCGTTGCGCTTGCGGATCAGGCCCATGATGGCGCGCAGCGTCGTCGTCTTGCCGACGCCATTGCGACCGAGCAGCGTGACGGTCTCGCCGCGGAAGACGTCGAGGTCGACGCCGTGCAGCGCATGGCCCTCGCCATACCAGGCGTGGAGATCGCGCACGGCAAGCAGTGGCTCACTCATGCTCCGTCCCCATATAGGCGACACGCACGCGCTCGTCCTGGCTGACGGTGGCGTAATCGCCGGCGGCGAGCACCTGGCCGCGCTGCATGACGGTGATCCAGTCGCAGAGATCGGCGACGACGGTGAGATTGTGCTCGACCATCAGCACGGCGCGGTCCTTTGCCAACGAGCGGATGATGCCGGAGATCATGCCGACATCCTCATGCCCCATGCCAGCCATCGGCTCGTCGAGCAAAAGCACTTTCGGGTCCAGCGCCAGCGTGGTGGCGATCTCCAGCACGCGCTTGCGGCCATAAGAGAGATCGCCGGCCAGCCGATGCGCTGTTTCGTCGAGACCGACGATGGCGAGCAGCTCGCGCGCCCTTGGCGTCAACGCGTCCAGCGACGAGACCGGGCGCCAGAACTGGTAGCCCAGCCCGGCAGGCCGCTGCAACGCGACGCGCACATTGTCCAGCACGGAGAGATGCGGAAAGATCGCCGATATCTGGAACGAGCGGACCAGCCCCATGCGCGCCACTTTTGCCGGCGGCGTGCGGGTGATGTCGGTGCCGAGCAGATCGATCCTGCCGCTGGTCGGCTGCAGGAATTTGGTCAACAGGTTGAAGATGGTGGTCTTGCCGGCGCCGTTCGGGCCGATCAGCGCATGGATTTTCGCGTGATGGACGTCGAGGTCGACATCCTTCACCGCGACGAAGCCGGCGAAGTCGCGCCTGAGGCCGCGGGCGGAAAGCACCACCCGCGGCGTCTCATCTGTGCTGCCCGGGCGGACAGCGGTAGCGGCGTCGAGCGTCACTTGGTGACGAGCGGACAGCCGCTGTCCTCGGCCTTCATGAAGGCCTTGTCGCCCGGAATGGTCGCCAGATAGGTGTAGTAGTCCCAGTCCCTCTTCGACTCCTCCGGCTTCTTGACCTGGTAGAGATACATATCGTGCACCATCGAACCGTCGGCCTGCACCTTGCCGTTGGCGGTGAAGACGTCGTTGACCGGCATTTCATGCAGCTCTTTGGCCACCGCTTCGGTCTCGTCGGTGCCGGCCTTGTCGATGGCCTTCAAATACTGCGTCACCGCCGAATAGGTGCCGGCCTGGATCATGTTGGGCATGCGGTTGGTGCGCTTGAAGTAGCGCTCGGCGAAATCGCGGCTCTTGTCATCGCGATCCCAGTAATAGCCTTCGGTCAGCACCACCCCCTGCGCCGCCTGCAGGCCGAGGCCGTGCACTTCGGACAGCGTGAACAGGAGCGCCGCCAACCGCTGGCCGCCGGCAACGATGCCGAATTCCGCCGCCTGCTTGATCGAGTTCGAGGTGTCGAGGCCGGCATTGGCAAGCCCGACGATCTTGGCGCCGGAGGACTGCGCCTGGAGTAGGAAGGAGGAATAGTCTGTGGAGCCCAACGGGTAGCGCACCTCGCCCAGCACCTTGCCGCCGCTCGCCTCGACCAGCTTGGCGGTCTGGTCCTTCAGCGAATAGCCGAAGGCATAGTCGACGGTGATGAAATACCAGCTGTCGCCGCCCTGCTTGACGAGTTCGCCGCCAGTCCCGACCGCCTGGGAGTGCGTGTCATAGGCCCAGTGGAAGCCATAGGGCGAGCACTGCTTGCCGGTGAGATCGGTGGAGGCGGCGCCGGTGACGATGTCGATCTTCTTCTTTTCCTTCGAGATGCCTTGTACGGCGAGCGCCACCGACGAGGTGGTGAGCTCCATGATCGCGTCGACCTGTTCGGTGTCGTACCATTGGCGGGCGATGTTGGAAGCGATGTCCGCTTTGTTCTGATGGTCGGCACTGACGATCTCGATCGGCGCGCCCTGCACCTTGCCGCCGAAATCCTCGACCGCCATCTTGGCCGCCTCGACCGACCATTTGCCGCCGAAATCGGCGTAGACGCCCGACTGGTCGTTTAGGATGCCGATCTTGACCTTGCCGTCGGAGATTTCGCCGGCCGCCGCCGGTATTGCAGTTGCCGCAAGCAGCGCGGCGGAGACGAGATAGGATGCTTTCACTGGTGGTTCCTCCCTTGTTGCCAACCACGGGAAACGCGGCCGCCTTGCAATGGTTCAACAGTTCCGTTCGGATTTTGGATCTGGCCTGATCCCGCTGCTATTCCTCCTCTTGCGGAACCGGGCCGCCAGGTGCCTGGGTTGCATGCAAGGCGAACCTAGCATCACATTTCGCCGGTCGAGAATGCTATTTTCGTAGCATGGAGGATGGACCGTCAGGTGATGACTGGCTTACGAATCCGATTCCGACCGATTGCCAGCTAAAGCATTGACTCGACTTGTTTTTCCACTCTTGCTGCGATTTCGCAATGACTGAGTGGAAAAGTCATATTTTTCAGTGACTTAGCCAGAAAATTCTCGAAGTCGCATCACCACGGCAGCTTCTTGCCATCGCGAAAAAAGCCGCCGGTCGGGCCGTCGTCAGGCAAGGTCGCGGCCCAGACGATGCCGGCCGCGCCTTGCGCCACGGGACGGCCGCCGGGGCCGCCCATGTCGGTCGCGACCCAACCGGGGCAGATGGCGTTGACCAGCACGCCTAAGCCGCGCAATTCGGCCGCGAGGATGCAAGTCAGCGCGTTGAGCGTCGCCTTGCTGGTCGAATAGGCCGGCGCGCCGGCGCCCATCGAGGCGAGCGAGCCGCCTTGCGACGAGACGTTGACCAGCCGGCCATGGCCTGAGGCGCCGAGCAGTGGCGCGAAGGCGACCGCTACGCGCCAGGCGCCGAAGACATTGGTCTCGAAAGCCTCGCGGATCACCGTCCAGTCTGGCTTGAGCGCCCGCGCCGAGGGGTCGTAGTGGATGGCGGCGTTGTTGACCAGAATGTCGAGCCGACCGAACCGGCGTCCGACCTCGGCCGCGGCGCGCGCGGCCGCTTCGGGCGCGGCGACATCGAGTTCAATGGCCTCGACATTGCCGCCGAGCTTCTTCGCCGCCGCCTCGCCCTTGGCGAGATCGCGCACGCCGATGAGCACGGTGAAGCCGCGTTCGGCGAGCTGGCGGGCCGTTTCCAGGCCGATGCCGCGGTTGCCGCCGGTGACGAGCGCCACCTTGCCGGATTGAATTGTTTTGTTGGTCATTGTGCGCCTCCTGTTGCGAGGTCGAGTTCCCGCCAAGCGCGGCTATTGCAATTGTTGGAACGCAGCAAGACTGCCCGTTGGGGGCTTCATCGCTCTTCACGGTTTCTGAGGATGGATCGTCTCGCCGCGCTTCAGCATTTCGACGAGGCTCTCGATCTTCTTCTTGCGCCCCACCTCGGTCTTCATGTTGTGGGTGCGGAAGGCGAGCGCGAAGCGGTTCTGCGCCGAAAACTTTTCCAGCATCGCTTTCGCCTTCGGCTCGGCGTCGATCGCGGCCTGCAGATCGGGCGGGATGGTCATCTCCTTCGAGCCGCCATAGGCACGCTTCCAGCGGCCGTTGGCCTTGGCCGCCTCGACCTCGCGCAGGCCATGCCTGGTCATGCGACCCTCCTCGATCAGGCGCGCGACATTGTCGACGTTGATCTTGCTCCATATGCTCTTCTTGCCGCGCGGCGTGTAGCGCTGCAGGAAGCTCTTGTCGTCGAGCGACTTGCGCACCGCGTCGATCCAGCCGAAGCAAAGCACGACGTCGATGGCCTCCTTCGGCGTGATCGAGGCCAAGCCGGAGCCCACCTTGTGAACCTTGATCCAGACCTCGCTTTCGCCGGCGTGGTTGTCGGCCAGCCAGGCATAGAAACTGTCGGCATCGGGAAATTCGCGAACCTTGTCCGGATCGACCTTGATCGGGGCCATCATCACCTCTGCCGCATTGCTGATCGGGGGCCATTCTCGCCGATTCCGCAGCCGATGTAGCCACGCCCCAGTGCCAGTTTCCGTCAGTAGGAACAGGCGTTCAAGGCCGATCAAAGGAAATCCGGCTGCGGGTCGAAGGCTACAGGATTTTCGCCAGGAAACTCTGTGTGCGGTCCTTTTGCGGATCCGAGAAAAGCGCCTTCGGCGCTCCTTCCTCGACGATCATGCCGTCATCCATGAAGATCACCCGATGCCCGACCTCGCGGGCAAAACCCATCTCGTGGGTGACGACCACCATCGTCATGCCCTCGACAGCGAGCGTCTTCATGACCTGAAGCACCTCGCCTACCATCTCGGGGTCGAGGGCGGAGGTCGGCTCGTCGAAGAGCATGACGTTCGGTCCCATCGCCAGCGAGCGGGCTATCGCCACGCGCTGCTGCTGGCCACCGGAAAGTTCATCGGGGTAACTCGCTTCCTTTCCGACGAGACCGACCTTGGCCAGCAACTCGCGCGCGACCCTGTTGGCCTCCTCGGTCGGCATCTTCTTGACCTTGCGCGGCCCGATCGTGACGTTCTCCAGAATGGTCAGGTGCTTGAACAGGTTGAACTGTTGAAACACCATGCCGACATGCTGGCGCAGCTGGTGAATGTTCGTCCTCGGGTCGGTCAGCGTCATCCCGGCGATTTCGATCTCGCCGCTGGTTGCCTTCTCCAGGCCGTTCAGGCAGCGCAGAAACGTGCTCTTGCCGCTCCCCGAAGGACCGATGACGACGACGACCTCCTTTTCCTCCACATGAGTGGTTATCCCCTTGAGGATCTCGTTGTGGCCGAAGGACTTGTGGAGGTCCTTAACGTTTATCAACTTGAAGCCTCCTCTCCAGATAGGACGAGAACTTCGACAGGGAGAAGATGAGGACGAAATAGAGGGCGGCGATGAGCCCCCAGATCGCGAAAGACGCAAAGGTCTCGGCAATCACGATCTCGCCCTTGTAGACCAGTTCGGCGATGCCGACCGGCGCCAGCAGCGAGGTATCCTTGATCGTCTGCGCCGCCTGGTTGACCAGCGGCGGGATCATCCGCTTGAACGCCTGGGGCAGAACGATATAGCGCATCGTCTGAAAGCCGTTCATCGCGATCGACTGCGCCGCCTCCTTCTGGCCCCGGTCGACGCCGAGAATGCCTGCGCGGATGATCTCGGTGACGTAGGCTCCTTCGTTCAGGCTGAGCGTGAAGGCGGCGGCGAGGATGGGATATGTCAGTTGCCCGAACCAATGGTTGACGGGCAGGATCGCCGGCAATCCAAGCACGATGAAGAAGAGTTGCACCAACAGCGGTGTGGACCGGAAAATCTCGACATAGGCGGTGCCGAGCCAGCGCAGGGGCGCGACTGCCGACAGGCGCATCAGCGCCGCGAACAGGCCGATGACCACCATCAGGAGGATGGCGACGATCGAATACTGGATGGTCAGCCGCAGACCATCGAGGATGACGGGTAGGTTTTGCCAGATGGAGCCCATGAACCGTGCCTTGGATTGCTATTCCCGCCCGCCTCGCAAGAAGAAACGCACGGGCACCGGCCTCGCGCCACGGCTCTGCGAATCCGTTCACGGAATTGCTCGGGAGGGCTGACGATCTGCCGTTCGGATGAACCGAACGAACTTCAGCCCGAAATCGCAACGGTCGCCGGCTTTTGCACGCCATTGACCACGCCGCTGGTATCGCCTCCAAAATATGTCTCGAAAAGTTTCTGATATTCGCCGCTCTGCCTGATCTTGGCGAGGCCGGCATTGATCTTCTCGACCAGCTCCGGTTTTTGCTTGCTGAAGGCGATGCCGTAATATTCGCCGGTCAGCAGCGGACCCACGGTCTCGACATTGTCATGGCCGGCCTTGAAGTTGATGTTGACCGGGTTGTCGAAGATGACCGCGTCCGCGCCACCGGTCTCAAGCGCCTGATAGGCGGCATCTATGCTCTGGAACTGCTTCACATAATCCGGCGCGAAACCGTGACTGGTCAGGTAGTCGACCGAAGAGGTTGCCTTCTTGGTGGCAACCACATGGCCCTTGAGATCGTCGAAACCCTTGATGCCGGAGTCTTTCATCACCAGCACCGAAAGGCCGGATTTGTAATAGGCGTCGCTGAAATCGACATTCTGCATCCGGCTGGTCTTGATCGTTATTCCGGCAACCGCGGCGTCGATCGAGCCGGCCTGCAGACTGGGGATGATCCCGTTGAACGGCAGTGTCTTCAGGCTGACCGTCATGTTCTCGGCCTTGGCGATCGCCTTGATCATGTCGATGTCGAAGCCCGTGACCTGGCCATTCGTCTCGGTTTCGAATGGCGGGAAGGTCGTGTCGGCGCCGACCACGATGTTGGTTGCTGCGCTTTGCGCGGCCGCCATTGGCATTGCGCCGAACGAAAATACGAGGCCGGAAACCAGCGACGTGGCCAGCATGATGAGCGACTTGTTGTTCACGGATGTCTCCTTTCGACGGGCATTCGTCAGCTGAACGCGTCGACGATCAGGGAGTGGTGCGCAATGCATGAACTCGGAGCCCGTACTGAGCATCTGGATCGGCCGGCGCTCAAGTCAAGTCTGCCGCTAATGCGGTTTCCTCAGGAGGGAATGCGGTCGGCGGATTTCATGCGCGGCCAGGTCTCGCGACCGGTTATGTCAGCCTGCCGCGGAACTTGGCGAGCCCGCCGCCCTCGCGATCGGAATTTCCGATGGCGCCATCGGTTTCTTCCGTTTCCGCTTCGCGCGCCAGCCTGCCAAACTCCGTTCATGCAAAGGAAAGGCATGGACATGGACATGGACAGGCAAACAATCCTGATCGTCGGCGGCAGCTCGGGCATGGGGCTGGCGCTCGCCAGGCGCTGTCTCGAGGAAGGCGCGAACGTCATCATCGCCGGGCGCGGCGAAGCGAAACTCAATGCGGCGCGGGAAGAGCTTGGCCGCCCGGATGCGCTCGAAACGGCGGTTGTCGACATCAGCCGCGAGGATGAGGTCGCGGCACTTTTTGAGCATATCGGCCGGCTTGACCATATCGTCAGCACCGCTGCCGATATCGAAGGCGTCTACCGGCTGTTGCCGGAGGTCGAGCTTTCAGCCGCGCAGCGCGTGGTGGAGAGCAAGTTCTACGGGCCGCTGCTTTTAGCCAAGCATGCCGCGCCAAAACTGCCGCCGAGCGGCTCGCTCACCTTCGTCTCCGGCATTGCCGCCTACCGGCCGGCGGCACGCGGCTCGGTGGTCGCCGCGGTCAACGCGGCGCTGGAAGGGCTGGTGCGGGCGCTGGCCGTCGAGCTGGCGCCGATCCGCGCCAACGCCGTCTCGCCGGGCTGGGTCGACACGCCGATCTGGGAGTTCGTCGCCGGTGAGAAAAAGGACGAGACGCTTGCCACCATGGCGAAACGCCTGCCGGCGGGACGGGTCGGACGGCCCTGAGGACATTGCCGACGCAATCCGCTTCCTGATCGGCAACGGCTTTACGACGGGAGAGACGCTGCATGTCGAGGGCGGCCATCGGCTGGTCTGACCGGCGCGAACGCCTTATCCACAGCGGTAAGCAGCGCCTTCAGCGCCGGCGGCTGAACGCGCCGGCGCCGCCAGATCGTCACGACGTTGGCCGAGCGGACCGGCCCTGGCCAGGCAAGCTCGGCGACCTCGCCGCGTTCGATTGCCGAGGCGACCGCCAGCCGCGGCACCAGACCAAAACCGGCGCCGGCCGCCACCAGCCCGGCAATGGCGTCGATGCTGCCGGCTTCGGCGGCGAGGCTGGGCTTGCCGAGGCCTGCCTCGGCGAACGCCTTGTCGACCATTGCGCGGAAGACGCAGCCGGTCCCGGTGGCGACGAAATGCTTTTCGGCCAGCGTCGCCAGATCGATATCCGCCCGGTTGTCGCCGGGCGGCGCGATCAGCGCCAACGGCTCGACTGCCACGACGCGCCTGGCAAGGCGCTGGTCCGGCGCGCCGGCATCGATATCAAGCTCAGGGGGCCGCTCGAAGCAGAAGGCGACGTCGATCTCGCCCTCCCCAAGCCTGCGCAGCAACTCGCCGCTGCCGGCGATCCTGAGCTTGATGTCGATGCCGGCGTGAGTGGCGCGGAAAGCGGCGAGCCAGCCGGCAAGTCTTGCCGAGGCGATCGTCTCAAGCGCGCCGATCGATAGGTTGCCGGCGGTGCCGGCCCTGGTGGCATCGACGGCGGCCCTGGCATCATCGGCAATAGCCAGCAATTCCTCGGCATAGGGTTTCAGCGCCTCGCCGGCCGGCGTCAGGTCCAGCCCCTGCCGCGAGCGGGTGAAGAGGCTGGCGCCAAGCTCGGTTTCCAGCGCCTGGAGCTGATCGCTGACGCTCGACTGGGCGAGATTGACCTCTTGCGCCGCGCGCGTGACGTTGCGGGTGCGCGCGACCGCGAGAAAAGTCCTCAGCAGCCTGGGGTGCATCGGGCGGCGGCGCTACTGTAGCTGCGGCTTTTTGAGGAAGGAATTGCGGTCGGCGGATTTTATGCGCAGCCAGGTCTCGCGGCCGTCGCGCACGACGCGCAGCGGAATTTCCGAGCCGGCCGGATTCTCCCAGAGCTTGCGGTAGAAATCGGCAAGCCCATCGACCTCGCCGTCGCGCACGTCGGAGATGATGTCGCCCTGACGCAGACCTGCCTTTGCCGCAGGACCGCCTTCGGCAACGCTCATCACCACCACCATGCCGTTCGACTCGGCCGAGAAGGCGCCGAGCCACGGACGCGGCGCCTTCGCCGCCTGGCCGCGTTTGATGAGATCGTCGAGGATCGGCGTCAAAAGATCGATTGGCACGACCATGTTGATGTCGGCGACCTCGCCGGCGCGGCTCATCTGCAGGCGCAGCGACCCGACCCCGAGCAGCTTGCCGTTGCTGTCGAACAGCCCAGCCCCGCCCCAGGACGGATGCGCGGGCGCAATGAAGATCGCCTCGTCGATCAGATATTCCCAGTAGCCGGCGAATTCCTGCTTGGTGACGATATGGGCGTCGACCTGCTGGCCGATGCCGTCGGCGAGCGTCACGGCGGCGCCGATCTTGGCCTTCCTGGCGTTGCCGAACTGGACAGCGGGAAGATTGAGCGGCGACAGCGCCTGCACGAGGCCGAAGCCGGTCTCCTGATCGTAGGCCAGCGCATGCGCGGCGACCACGCGGCCATACTGGTCGGTCAGCCACACTTCGTCGGCCTCGGTGATGAGATAGCCGATGGTGAGCACCAGGCCATTGTCGCGGATCACCACGCCGCTGCCTTCGCGGCGCGTGCCTAGCGCATTGGCGGTGAAGGCGTCGTCCGGAACCGTGGCGCGCACGGCAACGACGGAGCGCGAGATTTTCTCGATGGTCATCGATCCATCCTGCATTGCGGGTCTTTTTCTATAAGTATGGCCGAAGGGGCGCGGTGCAAGGGCGTCCCCTTCTCCCGTCTCGGCGCTACGCGCCGATCCACCTTCTTGCACAAGGGGAGAAGGGAAGTCCTGTGCTGGCACAAATGTTAGTTCAACGAAAATTGAACTTTTTTCTTTGACGCGCGCAAACCCGCACCTAAGTCTATCGCCATCAGCGGACGTCGCCGCCCTCCCCGAACCCGCAAGGCCTTTGCACATGAACCAGTATACCCCACCGAAAGTCTGGACCTGGAACAAGCCGAATGGCGGTGAGTTCGCTTCGATCAACCGGCCGATCGCCGGACCGACGCATGACAAGGAACTGCCGGTCGGCAAGCACCCGCTGCAGCTTTATTCGCTGGCCACGCCCAACGGCCAGAAAGTGACGATCATGCTGGAGGAGCTTCTGGCGCTCGGCCACAAGGGCGCCGAATACGATGCCTGGCTGATCAAGATCGGCGACGGCGACCAATTCGGCTCGGGCTTCGTCAAGGTCAACCCGAACTCGAAGATCCCGGCGCTGATGGACCGCGGCGAGCCGCAGCCGGTGCGGGTGTTCGAGTCCGGCTCGATCCTGACTTACCTCGCCGAGAAATTCGGCGCCTTCCTGCCGACCGAGCGCGCGGCGCGCGCCGAAACCTTCTCATGGCTGTTCTGGCAGATGGGTTCGGCGCCCTATCTCGGCGGCGGCTTCGGCCATTTCTATGCCTATGCGCCCGAAAAGATCGAATACGCCATCGACCGCTTCGCCATGGAAACCAAGCGGCAGATGGACGTGCTCGACCGCAGGCTGGCGGAGAGCGAATATCTCGCCGGACCGGATTATACGATCGCGGACATGGCGGTGTGGCCCTGGTATGGCGGGCTCGCCAAGGGCCGCAGCTACAACGACGCCGCCCAGTTCCTCTCGGTGCAGGAATACAAGAACGTGCAGCGCTGGGCCGACGCGATCGACGCGCGGCCGGCGGTGAGGCGCGGGCGCATGGTCAACCGCATGTCCGGCGATCCGGCTTTCCAGTTGCGCGAGCGCCACGACGCCAGCGACTTCGAGACGAAGACGCAGGACAAGCTCGAAGCGGCGGAGTGAAGCTCCCTACCCTCCCCTGTGGGGAGGGGTCGCTGCGCAACAGCGGGTTGGGAGGCGGCGGCCGACCCCTAACCCGGACCTTCGGTCCGGCCTCCCCACAAGGGGAGGCAGGGCGCCCCGCTACCTCCCGTAAGTATACGTCACCGTCGCTTGGCCGAGCGCCGAACTCTTGGCGGCGACCGAGACCATCTCCGGCAGCGGATCGGCCGGTATGCGCAGCGTCTTCTCGCTGAGCGCATAGAGGGTGAAGACATAGTGATGCTCGCCGCTGCCGGGCGGCGGGCACGGGCCGAAATAGCCGGCGCGATCGCTGCCGCCCTTGCCCAGCACCGAGCCCTTGGGCATGCGCTTGCCGCCCTGCGCGCCGGCGCCTTCACTCAGGCCCTTGGCGCTCGCGGGGATGTTCCAGGCCAGCCAGTGCCAGAAACCCTTGCCGCCATTGGCATCGGTGTCGAACATGGTCAGGGCGTAGCTTTTGGTGCCGGCCGGCGGGTCCTTCCAGGCAAGCGCGATCGAGACGCTGCGTCCGCCGCAGCCGGCCTTGTCGCCGAGATATTTCGCATCCCATTTGCCGTCGGAGACCGACGGGCTGGAGATCTCGAAGGCCTGCGCCTGGGCGGCGAAGGCGACGAATGCAAGCGTGGCGAAGCCGAGACGCAAAGTCATCCTATCCTCCCTGAACAACATAACGTAGCGCAAAAACGGCCCGAAAAAGGGCAAGCCGGCGCCGTGGCCTGCCGAGACAACGAAAAAGCCCCGCCGGTGAAGGCCGTCGGGGCTCTTTCGTTCGGACCGTGAAGGTGGGACCCCACGGTCGGGTCGATCCAGGGGGTGTTGGATCGGCCGCGACCCTAGCCGAGGAACTGGCCGCGCAGACAATCACGCCTGCGCACTAACAATCACGCCTGCGCGAGGGAGAGGTGATAGTCGGCGAAAGAGGTGGATCGGAGATTGGCGCGACGTCCAATCACCCCCTTCGGCAGCTTAGGCGTCGGCGCCTTACCGCCGCAGCAGCTTCGCCAGCCTCGGCACGCCCTCACCCACCGCGCGATCATCGGCAAGCGTGAACGACATGCGAAGCGTGCTGCGACCGGTGCCGTCGGCGTAAAACGCGTTGCCCGGGACGAAGGCGACGCGCGCCTCCTTGACCGAACGCGCCAAAAGCTCGGTGGCGTCAACGCCTTCCGGCAGCGTCAGCCAGACGAACATGCCGCCGTCCGGGCGGCTCCAGGAAATGCCATCCGGCATGTTGGCTTTCAGCGCGGAGAGCAGCGCATCGCGCCGCTTGCGGTAGGCGCCGATCAGCTTTTCCACCTGGGCGTCGAAGATGGTCTCGGCGACGCGGTGCATGACCATCTGGTTGATCGAGGGGCTGTGCAGGTCGGAGGCCTGCTTCATCAGCACAAGTTTCTCCACGACATGGCGCGGCGCGCAGACCCAGCCGACACGCATGCCGGGCGACAGGATTTTTGAGAAGGACCCGCAATAGAGCGTGCGCGCCTTGTCGATGCCGCCGGAGCGGGCGCAGTCGAGCGCCAGGATCGGCGGCTCGCCTTCCCCGTCATAACGCAGCGCGCGATAGGCGGCGTCCTCGATGACCGCGATGTCGAGCTCGCCGGCAAGATCGAGCACCGCCTCGCGCTGCCCAGCGTCCAGCGTGTTGCCGGTCGGGTTGGCGAAATCCGGCACCAGATAGGCGAATTTTACCCGGCCGCCATTGGCCGCGGCAGCGGCGCGATAGGCCTCCGGCGTCATGTTGCCGCCAGCGGTGTTCAGCCGGTCATAGCGCGGCTCGTAGGCGTTGAAAGCCTGAAGCGCGCCGAGATAGGTCGGCCATGTCACCAGCGCCGTGTCACCGGGCGACAGGAACAGTTTGCCGAGATAGTCGAGCGCCTGCTGCGAGCCGGAGGTGATGAAGATGTTGCCCTCGTCGCACGCAACACCGAGCTTGCCCATCTGGCCGGCCAGCCATTTGCGCAGCGGCAGGAAACCTTCGCTGACCTGGTACTGCAGCGCAGCGCCCGCCTCGGCGCCGCCGAGCACGGCCTGGTAGGCATCGCCGATCGCCTGCGCCGGGAACAGCGACGGGTCGGGAATGCCCCCGGCGAAAGAGATGATGTCGGGCTGGTCGAGCAGCTTCAGCAGCTCACGGATTTCCGAAGCCTTCATGCGCGAGGAGCGCGAGGCAAGAAGGTTCAACAGGGTCAAGGCGCACCTCCCGCGGGGCGTATTTTATTTAGGTCAACTTAGCTGACCTATTATCAGGCTTTCCCGGCAAGTTGAATAGCCAAGGCGCGAAGCGCGCGCAGGCCAATTTTTTCGGCCTACCTGTTTGCTGACGGAACCTGCTGCCGCCCATCGCGTTCACTGAAACGTGACTGACCCCGAATATCAGCAGCATCTAATTCTACTACCGTTGGTAGTACTGATGAAGGCGGCTCCGCCACGGGGCTACAATGATGGGAGAAACAGGCCATGAAAATCAAGACTGCATTTCTGAGCCTATTGGCCGCGTCGGTCATTGCCGGCACGGCGTTCGCCGGTATCCTCGACGAACCGAAGATGATGGCTCCCTTCTTCACCGACAAGACGATGAAGACGATGAAGTCGGATGCCCAGATGAAGAAGGTCTGGGCCAAGATGTCGAAGAAGAACCAGACGGCGATGATGAAGGAATGCCAGGACGCGGCGATGAGCAAGCCGCATGCCGAGTTCTGCGCGAAGCTCAACGCGCTGGCCGGCCACGCCTGATCGGCGCAGGTGGCGGCCCTGGAGAGGACCGCCACCCGATCACCCGGGCAGTTCAAGAATATTTTAGCGATTGCGGAGGGAACCCGTTGCGCGAACGCGCAGGCGGATGCAACCTCATTCCAGAAGACCGCCAGAAAAAGAATACCGGTCCAAAAATGGGATGGGCCATGACTCTCGAACTTATCGGGGCCGGGTTCGGCCGCACCGGCACGTGGTCGACTTTCGCCGCGCTGAACCGGCTCGGCTTTCCGAGCTACCACATGCAGGAAGTCATCATCAACAAGGCCAACAAGGGCCATCTCGATTTCTGGCGCAAGGTGGCGAACAGCCCGCCCGGCACACAGCAGGACTGGAACCGGGTTTTTGCCAATTACCGGGCGACCGTCGACAATCCAGGGTGCTGCGTGTGGCGCGAGCTGATGGCCGCCTACCCGGAGGCCAAGGTGCTTCTGACGCTGCATCCGCGCGGCGCCGAAGCCTGGTACGACAGCACCATCGACACGATCTACTTCACCGAGAATGTCTGGCAGTTCAAGGTGCTGGAATGGCTCACGCCGTTCGGCCGCAAGTTCGGCGACATGTCGCGCAAGCTGGTCTGGGGCCGCACGCTGAAGGGCGTGATGAACGACCGCGACAAGGCGGTGGCGCGCTACAATTCCTATATCGACGAGGTGAAGGCGGCGGTGCCGCCTGAGAAGCTGCTCGTGTTCAAGGTCAGCGACGGCTGGGCGCCGCTCTGCGATTTCCTCGGCGTCGCGCTGCCCAACGAGCCCTTCCCCAACCTCAACGACCGCGCCAGCATCAAGAAGATCATCAACGGGATGATCACGGGATCCTATCTGATGCTTGCCGGCGTGGCGGCCCTGATCGCGCTGGCGGTCGGCGGGCTGTGGTGGTGGCTGGGGTAACAGGGCGCTGGCAACGGCTTCAATTGTCGGATTCCTGCCGCGAACAACTTGGGCTTGTCAGGTGACCGGCCGGCACATCGTTGAATGCTGCTTTCAAGTGCCTCCCCTCGAGCCGCCGTCGGCCAAAAAAGTCGGCCCGGGGACAATGCCCGGATTGTCGTTATATTAGAATAGGCGCATATTATTGCGAGCCGAAGCCAGGCTCCGGCTGAACCGTTGTTGGCCACGTTGTCCAGGCGGTCCACAGACCAGGTCAAAGAAGCGAGCGAATCCGCGCTGCTCAAAGCAGCCGACGGTCGTGATATCTGGAGGAGGATCCCATGAAAGTTACCATACTGGCGACTTACGAACCCCATGCCGCTAAAGGACTGATGCAAGGATCGAACCGGGAAGCTGCAATCAAGGCGCTCTTTGAAAGCGTGGGCGGCAAGATGAGCAGCCTGATGTTCACGCGCGGCATCTATGACGTCATCGTCAATGGCGAGGTGCCGGATCAGATTGCCGGGATGGGCATGACGCTGGCGGTGCGGGCAAGCGGTTCGGTAAGCGATCTCGTCGTCCTCGAAGAGCTCGACATGAAATCGGTGATCGCCGCCGCCAACAAGGCCGCCGGCGCCTACAAGCCGGCCGGCTGATCTCAAACCGATAGGAGGACGCCATGACCGCCTACAACGTAGTCCGCTTTCGCACCAAGCCAGGCAAGGAAAAGGCCTTCATCGATGCGCATGAGAAGGTCTCGCTGAACGCCAAGGGCTTTCGCAAGGGTGCCCTTATCAAGACCGGCGAGCGCACATTCTGCATGGTCGGCGAGTGGAACGACATGGACAGTCTCGTCGCGGCGCGCCCGATGATGATCGGCATTCTCGACACGTTCCGCGAGATGCTTGAAGATCTCGGCGGCGATCTGGGCGTGACGGATCCGGTGTCTGGGACAGTCGTTGCGGAAATAGGCTGAGGACGCTGCCAATTGGCGCCGGCCGGGCCGCCTTGCGCGCCCGGCCGACGTCGTTGGCATGAAAGCTCCGCGGCATGCCGCCCCGCCCCGGTGCGGCGCATTCGCGTCCGCCTCAGAACGGCAGGCGGATCTCGTCGAGCTCGGCCCGCTCGTGCCAGCCGATGTCCTTCTGGATCTCCGTCGGCAGCTCGTTGAGCTCGCGCGTCGTGCGGCGGCGCTTGCTGGCCTGCGCGAAGGCGGCGCGGATTCGGTTAAGACTTTTGAGCATGAAAACCCCCATAAATCTGCGGCGAAAAACCGGTGCCGCTTCTTCCCGGTGCCGCTTTTGCGATGCGTCTGTAACCGGTGGATTGCGCGCGAACGGTGAAATGCTTCACGAAGCCGGAGCGGCCTGAAACATACGCATGCAAACTAAATTATGGGATCGACCATGCGCCCGTGCGAAAGGCGCGAGCCTGCTTGGCCAGCAATGTCAGACGCTTGGGCTGATCGCCTGACGCGTTGATTCACGTCCGCCGAAAAGGGGGCCGCGCTTTATTCCGGCGCCTGGGAATCCGATCCGGCCTGCTGCGCGGTCTGCGCCGAGAGCCGGCCTTTGCGGACGAGCGTCGGCTTTGAGTATTCCTTCTTCATGGCAATGTCCCCAACCTGCACGGAACCGTGCGGCATGGGCACACTGGCTGTCAAGCAGAAGACCGGCATCAAAAGCCGCTACGCGCTTTTCCTGGAATTGCTTAGAACTTGTAGTTGATCTTGCCGACGACGACACCACCGCTTCCGGTACATGCTCGGCTCCGAGCGCCACAAAGTCGGCATTGCCGCCTCCAGCAATGCCGCAGCCTTCGAGCCCCAGTGCCCTGGCGCCGCGGTTAAGGCTTTTGAACATCGTGACCTTCACAAAGCTCCGGCAGAAACAGGCGCGTGGCCGCGATCCCGCCGCCGCTTCAACGTGCCGCCCAGTTGCCTTTCAGCCCGGTCGGCCCGGCCTCCCTCACGATGACCTCGCGGTGCGGATAGGGAATGCCTATGCCGTTCTTTTTGAACGTATCCCACAGCGCCAGCAGCACCTTGCCGCGCACATTGGTAAGGCCCTGCTGCGGATCGCGTATCCAGAAGCGCAGGACGAAGTTGAGCGAGGAGTCGCCGAACCCCGTCAGCCAGCAGACCGGCCGCCGGTCGGCTTCGACCCGGCCGACGCTGATCGCGGCCTCTATCGCCAGTTCGCTGACTTTATGCGGGTCGGCGTCGTAGGAGACGCCAAAGTCCACGTCGAGCCGCACGAGATTGTCGCTGAACGACCAGTTGATGACCCTTTGGGTGATGAAGTCCTCGTTCGGGATGAGATATTCACGGCCGTCGCGCGTGACCACCGAGACGAAGCGCCCCCGCAATTCACGTATCCAGCCGAATGTGCCTTCGAGCGAGATGGTGTCGCCCGGTTTGATCGACTTGTCGAGCAGGATGATGATGCCGGAGACGAAGTTCGAAACGACCTTTTGCAACCCGAAGGCGAGACCCACGCCGATCGCTCCGGAAAAAACCGTCAGCGCCGTCAGGTCGACGCCGACGGCGGAGAGGACGACAGCGCCGGCAACCAGCACGAGGCCGATCTTTGCCACCTTGCCGACGAGGACGCGGATCGAGGGTGTCAGATCCTCGGAGATGCGGACGCGCTCGTCAACATAGTTGCCGATGACCACCGCAAGCCAGACCGTGGCGACCAGCAGCACCGCCGCCTTGAGCAGCATCAGAGCCGAAAATCGGATCGCACCCAAGGGGATCGCCAGGCTGTCCAGAAAGGCCGCGGTTTCGTCACTGATGCCCAGGATGACAAGCGCCGCGTAGATCCAGATCAGCCAGCCGAGCAGACGAGCGGCGAGGCGATTGTGGAGGACGCGCGACAGCACCGACGCGACAAGCCAGGCAAGTGACAGAGAAAGCACGACATGGAGGAGGTAGAGGTGGCTTGGCCACACGAAAGCGCGCATGAGATTGAGCGCGGCAAGCAGGAACAGGGCGAAGAGTATCCAGTCGGTCCGCCGCAACAGGGCGATCACGACCCGCAACAGTCCGGGGTGCCCTTTGATCTGGCGAGCCCGGTCCTCAATGAGCGGCTCGACGCGCCGCCCAGCGAGCCTGGCCGCGACGAACAGCGTGAGGATAATAGCGAACTGATAGAGGAGCCACGGCGTGGCGGCATAGTCGATCCATCCGCTGGACCAGACCAGCGCTCGGCTCATGGCGTCGCGAACATCCATTGCCACACGCCCGTCATGAACGGGCTAAAGAACTTGAACCGCTTCTCCAGGCCCGTTTCAAGGCCACGCATTCATGGCGCTCCGGCGGCTATGCGCCGCCCGAGCCGGCGCGCCGGCTTTTGTCCGACGAATCCTTGCGTTGGTCCTCGGCGTCGATTTCGTCCATCGCCTGTTCCCAAAAACGCAGGTCGGCGCCCTCGGGCTTTCCTTCCTTTTCCCAAAGCTCATAGGCACGCTGGCGGACACGGTCTTCCCTGCTCTGGTCAGCCATGGAAACCTCCCGATCTCTGTTCCATCTGAAGGAACGTCGGCGCCATCGAAACGATCCATGCGAAGGCTCGGCGGTGGCCAATTTTCTCGGCGCGACCCCGCCTCACCCGATCATTGCGCCATCCCTGGCAATGGCGGTGCCCGCCCGATAAACCGTGCGGTCCTTCGGCACCGCCACCACCGCTTCCGGAACGTGCTCGGCTCTCAACACCACGAAATCCGCCCTGGCGCCGATGGCGATGCCATAGCCTTCGAGCCCCAGCGCCTTCGCGCCGGCATGGCTCACCACGTCGTAGGCGACTTCCAGCTCCCAATCCTCGTAGAAGCCGGAGCGATAGCCGATCATGTTGGCGCGGTCGAGCATGTCGCCATCGCCATAGGGCCACCAGGAATCGCGGATGTTGTCGGAGCCGGCGAAGACGGTGACGCCCGCCTCGCGCAGCGCCGCCACCGGCGGGAATGGATGATTGCCGGGCGCGTTGGTCATGATGGCGACGCCGGCGGCGGCGATCCGCTCGCCGGCCCTGGCCAGCGCATCTGGAGAAATGTCGCCCAGCGCATAGGCGTGGCTGACGACAACCTTTCCCTGCAAACCCAGCGCCGTTGTCCGGGCACATATCTCCTCGATCTCGAACAGGCCGAGCGTGCCGCCGTCATGCAGATGGATGTCGACGCCGACGCCGCGCTTCTCGGCAAGGCCGAAGACCACATCGAGGTGGCCCTTCACGTCGCGGTCGAAGCTCGCCGGATCGAGCCCGCCGATCAGGTCGCAGCCGAGCTTCAGCGCTTCGTCGAGCAGCTCCGCCGTGCCGGGCGACGACAGGATGCCGCTCTGCGGGAAGGCGACGAGCTGGATGTCGATGAGGTCGCGGTATTTTTCGCGCACCCCAAGGATCGTCTCGACATGCTGCAGCCCGACCGCGGCGTCGACCATGACATGACTGCGCATGGCGAGGCTGCCATGGCCGACGCAGAGCTCGAGCTGGTTCCTCGCGCGCTCCTCCATCGGCGCGGCCTGCTTGAGGTTGCGCATCTGGAAAACGACCCGCTCGCGCACGTCAAAACCGTTGGTGCAGGGAATGTGCGGACGCCAGGCATCGCCATAGAAGGAGGTGTCGAGATGGATATGACCCTCGACGAAAGCCGGCAGCACGAGCTGGCCGGCGAGGTCGATGGCACCAAGCCTGGCTGCATTGCCGGCCGGCGCAATGGCGCTGAAGCGTCCGCCGGTGACGGTGAGGTCGGCGACTGTGCCGTCGGCGAGCCTGGTGTTGAGAAAATGAGTCTGGTTCAAGATGCAATCCATTGAAAGTGAACGCATCAGTGGTCGCCAGTCGGGCGGACGAGGTCAATGCAGCGGGAGATAGAAAGTGTTTCGCCCTTGCCTCCCACGAGGTCCCACGAGGGCAGAAGGCAAGCCGTCATATACCGCTTTCGCGGAAGTTTCAGCGGGCGGCAAATGTGCAATGTTGAAATCTGCGGTATGAGGCCGCCGTGGTCGACGCGGACGCCCAAGCACATCCCCAACAATGCGCCCCCAACGGCCGCGTCGACCATTGACGGAAAAACCAACGGCGACCTTGCCCAGGTCGCCGTTTTTCATTGGCGCCGCTTTTGATCAGCTTTGCGCGCTGGCGTATTCCGCGACCAGCGGCTCATATTCCTCGAAGGAAGGCAGCGCTGCGTAGCTGTGCACGGCCGCTGTCGCCGCCCAGGGCAATTTCTCAGCCGTCCAGGTCTCGATGAAGGGCGTGAACCAGGCATGATCGTCGAGCATGGTCGGGCGCAGATTGACGAACCAGTCGAGCCCTTCGGGCCGCGTGAACATCCAGGTCATGCAGTAAGCGCAGAAATAATGTTTCGACGCGCCATGCAGGCCGCCGATCACCGGCTCGCCTTTCGTGATTTCGAAACCTTCCGAGGGGATCGCCGCGCTCAGCGAATAGGCGCTGGACGACATCGACTGGCAGCCGGTGCAGTGGCAGGCCATGGTGAGCAAGGGTTTCGCCGAAATCCTCAGGCGCACACGACCGCAGCGGCAGCCTCCTTCGGCGGGTAAAGTGAGGGTGGACAAGATGGGCTCCTTGGGTTGGGGTTCTTCCCTTGTGGGAGAAGGTGTCGCCGAAGGCGACGGATGGTTCCAGAGAACGCCAGCGTCTCACTCCTCTGGAGCACCCCTCAACCGTCTCGGCGCTGCGTGCCGATCCACCTTCTCTCACAAGGGGAGAAGGAGAAGGGAAGGCGCTCAGCCCTCCACCAGCTCCGCCGTCGTCGCCATCCGCGCGCCCTGCGTCTCGAATGCTTCGTTGTGGCGGGCGATAATGGCGGGCGCCTTTTCCTTGTCGCTGTCCAGCGTCGAATGCGCGTCGGAGACGACGGTGACGCCGAGCCCCTCGGCAAAGGCGCCCTTCACGGTGGCGGCGACACAGAAATCGGTCTGGGCGCCGATGAGCACGACGTCCCGCGCGCCCTGCCTCGTCACCCATTCGGCAAGCGCGGGATTGGAGAAGGCATTGCCGACGCGTTTGCCGAAGGTCGGCTCGTCGGCCGCCTGGCCGAGCAGCGGCCAAACCGGCCAGCCGGAAGCGCCCGGCGCCAGCGGGTCGCCGTCCGGCCCGTCATGGCGCACGAACGCCACCTTGCGGCCGGTGCGCCGGGCCCAGTCGATCAAGGCGCGCGTGCGCCCGGCTACTGCGTCGGCGTCATGGATCGGCGGTTCGAAACGGCCGTCGAACATGCCGGTCTGCAGATCGATGACGATGAGCGGCGCGGCGGGGGATGGAGTGATGTCCGGCATGGCGCCAAGATAACGTGGGTGGGGGATGGGTCAAGAACGAGCTACAACCCGCAAGCGACCGATGAATGAAGGCCAACAATCAAGGGTTGAAATACGAACGAGATGCAACTATGATTACCGGCAATGGGGGTGAAGATGATGGAACAATACACCGTGTTCCTGATCGGGGCAGGTACATTCGGCGATGACGAGCAGGCCGTCTTTATGCTGCACGATGCGGGGACAAAATGCCGACTCACCTGCAGTTATCGGGACAAGGTTATCGAGATCGAAGAGGATGACTACTTCGAAGCGCTATTTCAGATTCGCCTGCGACTTGAATTGGATGGACTCCTGCCTTTCTGCTACGGCGCCAGCGGGAGAGTCTACCCGGAAGGAACGGTGATCGAGATGAGCCGGGGGCTAATCGCCTGTAAAGTGAAGATGGGGCAGCCGCCGAAAGAGACCGATCTGGTCAACATCTTTGCCGACGGCCACGATGTGGCGCCTGCCTTTCCACGAATGCAACAGGAATGCTGGGACGCCTGGCTCGCCTCATTGCCTTCCTGACCGGAAGCATCGATACGCCAACTCACGGGAATTTGCACGTGGCTGCGATTGATCCCGACTGGCCTTTTGACGATCCGCCAAATGTCGCGGTCTTCACGATACACCAGATAATAAGGGGCAAGCACATTGTGGATTACGTGGCTCACGACGATGACGATGGCGCCTGGCAGTTTCTGAACCGGGCCGTGGATTTCAAGATGGCCGACGCCATGCTTGTCGGTCTGTCAGAGATGATAAAGTTCAACAATTCGCTTCGTGAACTGTGGGATCTTCCGTATGGCTGGTGCGCCTGGCGCGAGGCCAAGGGCCAGCCTTGGCAACGCGCGAGGAAAGAGCCAGAGGCGGAATGATGGCTTACCCTCGTGTCCAGCCGAGGGTGATGAACGCAAGGTCGGCGCTGCGCCCGCTCTCTTGCGATTTCTAACACTTAGCCTTCCGCTAAGGTGTTGAAATCGCTTTCTTCCCCACCAAGGGGGAGATAGCGCCACCGCCCTCACGACATCAGCGGCATCGGCCCCTTCAGCGCTTCGGCCAGCGCATCGCGGAAGACCGCGATCGGGCGCGCCAGCCTGCCGGCCGGCGGACGGTGAAGCAGCCAGCAGCGCACCTGCGGCTTGAAGCCGGGGCAGTCGACCACCTCGACCGCGTCGCGCCATTGGCTGCCCGACAGCGCGCCGGGCGTGACGACGCCGATGCCGTGGCCGCGCGCCACCAGCGACATCCTGAGATCGGCGCCCTGCGCCTCGACGCCGACATGGAAGGGCAGCCGCGCCACCTCGAAACGATGGCGGATGAAGGCGCGGAAGCCGCAGCCGGTTTCGTTGAGCACCCACGGGTAGCGCGCAAGATCGTTGAGCTTGGCCGGCTTCGGCACGCCGAGGCCCGGCGCGGCCACCAGGAGCACCGCTTGCACGCCGAGATCGTCGCCGGCGAGCTCCGGCGGCGGCGCGACACCCTCGGCGAGGCAGACGGCGACCGCATCGATCTCACTGCGCAGCACCTGTTCCACCAGGCGCGGCGAGAGGCTGGAGGTGATCTTCAGCGTCAGTTGCGGGAAGGCCGCGCGCAGGCTGTCGAGCGGCTCGGACAGCGCGCTGGTCGAGAGATAGGGCATGATGCCGAGGCGGAACTCGCCCCTCACCTCGCCGGCCGGAGAGACGCCCGCCTTCAGATCCTCCAGCGAGCGCAGCACGCGACGGCCATGCTCATAGGCCTCGCGGCCCGATGCGGTCGGTTTGAGCGGCTTCGACTGGCGGTCGAGCAACGGTGTCGCCAGCCGCTCCTCGAGGTTCTGGATGCGGCGCGTCACGCCGGGCTGAGTGAGGTTGAGCTTCGCCGAAGCGCCGACGATCGAGCCGGTTTCGACAACGGCGACGAAGGCTTCGAGATCGTGAATATTCATGCGCATCTCGCATAATCATTATCAGGTCATTTGAATTGTAGCATTATGCTGATCTGGAATAAAGTCTCCATGAGACATGCGGATCATAGGGACTCACCATGGACGGATCAGACCACAGTCAAGCCGCGACGACGGCGCTTGCCGCGCCACCTGCGAGAGCCGGCGCTCAAACCATCACCCGGGCGCAGACCCTGTTGTTCGCCGCCTCGGTCGGCATCATCGTCACCGACCTGTTCGCGCCGCAGACACTGGTCGGGCTGATCGGCCCGTCGCTGGGCGCGGCGGCATCCGAAAGCGGCCTCGTCTCGATGGCCACCCTGCTTGGCTATGCTGCGGGGCTGTTCTTCCTGGTGCCGCTCGCCGACCTCGTCGAGAACCGCGTGCTGGTGCTGCGCATGCTCGCCGCGGCGGTGCTGGCCGCGGCGATCGCTTCCGTCGCGCCGTCCGCCGCTTCGCTGCTCCTGGTGCTGTTCGTGCTGGGCGCGGCGTCCTCCTGCATCCAGGTGCTGGTGCCGGTCGCCGCCTCGATGGCGCCGCCCGGACAGGACGGGCGTGTCATCGGCGACGTCATGAGCGGGCTGATGATCGGCATCCTGTTGTCACGTCCGCTGGCCAGTCTCGTCGCTGACGCCTTCGGCTGGCGCGCCTTTTACGGCATCGTCGCCGCGACGCTGGCGCTGCTCGCCGTCCTGCTCGGCTTCACGCTGCCCAGGCGCCGGCCGCCGGCGCATGCGAGCTATACGGAGCTTATCGCCTCGCTGCTGGAGCTTCTGCGCCGGGAGCCGGTGCTGCGGCGGCGCGCCTTCACGGCCAGCCTGGCAATGGCCGGCTTCAGTGTGTTCTGGACGGCGGTGGCGCTCAGGCTTGCCGCGCCGCCTTTCAACTTAAGCCAGAAAGGCATCGCGCTGTTCGCGCTGGTCGGCGCCGGGGGTGCCGCGGTGACGCCGCTGTTCGGCCGCGCCGGCGACCGCGGCTGGACGCGGCCGGCGACGATTGCCTGCCATCTCGTGCTCGTCGCCGCGCTCGGGCTCGCCGCCTTTGCGGGGGCCGCCGAGGCCGGCGGCACATGGCTGCCGCTGGTGCTGTTGGGCGCAAGCGCGGTGCTGCTCGACATCGGCGTCGTCGGCGACCAGACGCTCGGCCGCCGCGCCGTCAACCTGTTGCAGCCGAAGGCGCGCGGGCGGATCAACGGACTGTTCGTCGGCATCTTCTTCATCGGCGGCGCGATCGGCTCGCTGCTGGCGGGGGTTGCCTGGGCCTGGGGCGGCTGGAACGCAGTGTGCGTTGCAGGCATGGTGTTCGGAGTGGTGGCGCTGGTGGCGGATTTAATGGGGTAGCAGCGGCGTTCTGCCGGAGATAGACGCCGCGTTACCCAATCCCACCCGTCACAACATACGCGCCGGCATTCCGCCCATCCGGCAACTTCACGATCGCGGTGACGATCGAGCCATAAGCGCCGCGCCAGACACTGTGGAAGCCTTGATGCGTCGAGGCAGGCACAACCACTCGGCCGGCGTAGCGATTGCCCTTTGCTTGCATGAGGACGGGCTCGCCGTTGACATGGACTTTGACGACAGCCGGTTCCTTCGCGTCAACGTCCAGCGCGATCGCGATCTCGTCGGTGTCGCCGATGTGCGTCGTCCGTGCGGTGAGCGCCAGCGTAAGCGGCGCATCGCCGGCCGCGACGCCCCTGCCCTCGAACACATCATCGGCCAGCGCAGGCGTGCGCGGCGGGAGGGTGCGGCGTTGCGTGGCGCGCTCATAGTCGCCGGCAATCGTCAGCAGCGCCGCGTCGTCATAAGCCTTGCCGGCGAAGGTCAGCCCAACCGGCATGCCGATATCGGCCATGGTCCCCATCGGCACCGTCACCGTCGGGATGCCGAGATGGCGCCAGACGAGATTGCCGTTGGCGACCCAGGTGCCGTTGCGCCAGGCAAGCACGGCGGAGGCCTCGTTGACGTCGGCATCGGCCGGGCCGACATCAGCGACCGCCGGCAGCACCACGGCATCGAGGCGGTTGGCATCGAGCCAGTCCTCGAAATCGACGCGACGCGTTGCCTCGAGGCCCTTCAATCCGCGCTCCATGGTCGGAATGTCCGCAAGCGGCGTCACGCCCTTCTTTGCCCGCTCCACATATTGCCCCAGATCGAAATCGGCATCGCTATAACGGTCGGGCAGCGCGCCGGGCGGCTGCGGGAAAATCTTTTTGCCGTCGACCGAAGCGAGATCGGGGATGGCAGGGTCGGCATTGGCGCGCAGGAAATCGTCCCACGACCATATGGAAAGATCCCAGATTTCGCGCTCGGCGAATTCCGGCGGCACCAGGCCACGATCGACCATCGAGCACGCGCCCGGACGGTCGCGCTCGTAATTGGAGACGACAGGGAAATCGACCTCGACCACCTCGGCGCCCAGCGCTTCCAGGTCGCGCGCCGCCTGCCGCCAGAGCTCCAGCACCGAAGCGCGCGTCTCGATCGGGCGGACTTCATCCTTGCCGATATACATTTTCGGCACGCCAAGCCGTGTGCCCCTCAGCGCGCCTTGCAGCGTAAGCGCGGTATAGCTCGCCGGCCGCAGCGCCGAGGCCTTCGGGATATCCACCCAGGGCTGCACGCGCCAGAAATCGCCGCGCGTCTCGTCATCGTCGGCGACGATCACGTCGAGCAGTTCCAGCATATCGGGCACGGTCCGCGTATGCGGCACGACCACATCCATGGTCGGCACCAATGGCCAGTTGCCGCGCGCCGAGATCAAGCCGCGCGAGGGCGTGTAGGCGACCAAAGCATTGTTGGAGGCCGGAGCGCGGCCGGACGACCAGGTTTCCTCGCCGAGCCCGAAGGCGGCGAAAGAAGCGGCGGTCGCGGTGCCCGAGCCGTTCGACGAGCCGGAACCGAAGGCGGCGGTGAGGTAGTCGGCGTTGTAAGGACTCTCGGCGCGGCCATAGACACCGCGCTGCATGCCGCCATTGGCCATCGGCGGCATGTTGGTGAGGCCGATCAGCACCGCGCCCGCGGCGCGCAGCCGGGCGATGGTGAAAGCGTCGTCGCTGGCGATAAGATGCTCGAAGGCCGGCGAGCCGGCGGCGACCGTCAGGCCTTTGGCCTTGTAGCTGTCCTTGGCGGTGTAGGGGATGCCGTCGAGCGGCCCGAGCGGCCTGCCTTCACGGCGGCGGCGGTCGGAGGCTACGGCCTCCTCGAACATGTTCGGATTGAGGATCGGCACGGCGTTGAGGGTTATGCCATGGCGATCGTAACGCGCGATGCGCCGCAGATACGCCGCAACCAGTTCGACGCTGGTGACGGTGCCGTCTTCAAGCGCGCGGCGCAGGTGGGCGATGGAGGCTTCGACGAGGTGGAGGGTGGGCATGATGGCGGGCTGGCACCTGATTGGTCTTTTTGATCTGTCGGCCTACGATGACCGCACGCGTGCTTCTTGTATAGGTGAGTTCACTTTCTCGAGCTGGCGAGCGTTGGCGGGACAGCACCTCCCTCTGCCCTTGCCGGGCATCTCCCCCATGGGGGAGATTGGCAGCTTCAGCGCCGGTGTTAATCCTGCGACCTAAGAGATTGGCGAAAGCGACGAAGCGATTGATCTCCCCCCCTTGAGGGGGAAATGGCCGGCAGGCCAGAGGGGGGCGCTGTCCCGCCGGCCATCGCACGCTTGGGGCGCTTCAACTCATCGAGCGCGCCCCTAAACCCCCAGCACAGCCTTCACCCTGTCCCGCGTGTAAGGGAGATCGTGGATGCGCTTGCCGGTCGCATTTCGAAACGCGTTGGCTATGGCGCCGGCGGTCGGGCCCTGGGCGGCTTCGGCGACGCCGAGATAGGGCGCGCCGGGGTTGTCGACGACATGCACCTCGATGCTGTCAGGCACGGCGCTGAAGCGCAGGATCGGATAGGTGGACCAGTCGGGGCTCAAGATGCGCGTCCTGTCGAAATGAACGGCCTCGTAGAGCGTCCAGCTCATCGACTGGAGGATGCCGCCCTCGGTCTGGTTGACGATCGAATCCAGCGCCACCGCCTCGCCGCAATCGACGGCGCAGACCACATGCGAGATTCGGATCGTGCCGTTGTCGCGGTCGACCTCCGCTTCCAGCGCGATAGCGAGCCAGGCGGCGTGGTTCTTGTATTTGGCGAAGGCAAAACCCCTGCCGCGGCCTTCCGGCAACGGATCCTTCGACCAGCCGAATTTTTCCGCCGCGACCTCGATCACCTTCCTGGCGCGCGGGTCCTTCAGGTGGCGCAGCCTGAATTCCACCGGATCGGCGTTCGCGGCCAGCGCCAGTTCGTCCATGAAGCTTTCGATGGAAAAGACGTTGCAATAAGCGCCGAGGCCGCGCAGCGAGGAAACGCGCACTGGCATGTCGGCGACGAAATGCCAGTTCACGCGCTGGTTGGGCACGTCATAGAATGGGATGGCGTTGCGGTCGCCATTGCCCAGGGGAGTGATCTCCATCCTGGCTGGATCGGGCGGGAAATGCCTTGCCATCAGCCGGCCCGCGATCAGCGACCCGGCGGAGCCCGGCCGCGTGCCATGGCTGTTGCTCCACAGGTCATAGTGCCAGTTCACGATCTTGCCGTTCTGGTCGAGCGTGGCGCTGGCCCTGGTGAGCATCGCCGGCCCGTATGGCTCCCACAGATGCTCCTGGTCGCGCATCCATTGCACGCGCACTGGCTTGCCCGGCAGTTTCTGCGCGATCAGCGCGGCGTCGGCCGCGGCGTCGTCGGCGCCGTTATGGCCATAGCAGCCCGAGCCTTCGGTATGGATGCAGCGCACCTTTTCCTCCGGCACGCCGAGCATCTGAGCGATCGCCTTGCGGTCGGGATAGACGCCTTGCGTGTGCGTCCACACCGTCGTCAGGCCGTTGTCGAGCATGGCCACCGCGCTCGACGGGCCGATCGAGCCATGCATCTGGTAGGCGCGCGTGAACTGCGCCTGCAGGGTCTTTGCGCCCGGCGCGCTTTCGGCGCCAACCGAAGTCACCGTACCGACCTCCGATACGGATTTTTCGAGGAAAGCTGGGATGTTGCTCTGGTCGGGAAGCGCAGGCTGCTCCTGCCACTTGGCGGCGGCGGCCATGGCACGCATGGCCTTCACGGCCTGGAACTCGTGCTCGGCGACCACCGCGAGGAAATCGCCGTCGCGCACCACCGCGATCACGCCCGGCATCGCCTTGACCGCGACGTCGGCGAAGTCGACGAGCTTGGCGCCATAGGTCGGCGGTCGCACCACGCGTGCATGCACCATGCCCGGCGGACGCATGTCCTGCACATAAGCGTCGCCGCCGGTGACCTTGGCCGGGATGTCGACCCGAGCGAAGGGCTTGCCGATCGCATGATAGGTCCCCGGCGCCTTGAGCTTGGTGTCGGCGGCCGCGTCGACATGCAGGAAATCGGCCGAGACCAGCTCGCCATAGCCGGCCCTGGCGCCGTTCGGGCCGGCGATGCTGCCGGCCTCGGCCTTGAGCGCCTCGACCGGCGCGCCGAGCTTTTCGCTGGCCTTGGCGATGAGGATCTGGCGCACCTGCGCCGAGGCGAAGCGGATCGCCGTGCCTGAGTTCTGGATCGTCTGACTGCCGGCCGTGTAGCCTTCGTTCGGCGTCAGCGCGGTGTCGGCGGTGATCAGGTTGATCGCGGCCGGCTCGACTTCCAGTTCCTCGGCCGCGATCTGGCGCAGAGATGTCTTGGTGCCCTGGCCAAGCTCGGCCTTGCCGGTGAAGACGGTGATCGAACCGTTGGCGTCGATCCTGATCCAGGCATCGAGCGACGGCGTGTCGGCCAGGCTGCCGGGCAGCTTGGGCTTGGCGGCTTGCGCGCGGGGTGCAGCCGGCACCTCGCCCTCCTGCGCTTCGGCTGGAATGGTGAAGGACACGACCAGCGCGCCGGCGCCTGCCAGGAAGCCGCGCCGCGTGACGTCCGGAAGATGGAGGTTCGGCGCGTTCATGATGCCCTCCGCGTGGCCGCGGCCGGCGCCATGCCGGCGGACTTCGACTTCATCAGGTCGCGCGCCCGGGCCACGGCGCGCAAGATGCGCATATGCGTGCCGCAGCGGCAGAGGTTCGGCTCCAGCGCCTGCCTGATATCGGCGTCGCCCGCCTCGGGCTTTGCCTCCAGCAGCGCCTGCGCCCGCATCATCATGCCGCCGATGCAATAGCCGCATTGCGCCGCCTGCTGCTCGATGAAGGCCTGCTGCATCGGGCCGGGTTCGTCGATGGTGCCCAAGCCCTCCACGGTCTTGACCTGGCGTCCCTCGACCAGCATGACCGGCGTCAGGCAGGAGAAGACGGCCTTGCCGTCGACCATCACCGTGCAGGCACCGCACTGGCCAAGGCCGCAGCCGAACTTGGCGCCGTTGAGCTTCAAATCGTTGCGCAGCACATAGAGCAGCGGGGTCGCGGGATCGATGTCGACGTCGTGCGAGGCGCCGTTGACGTTGAGCTTAACCATCAGTCCTTCGCTCCTACATTGTCGGGGCCGCGCTCGATGCCGTCGGAAGGCCGGACGCTGACCTGGTATTTGCCGCTTCTCGTGTCGGCGAGCTTGGCCTTCGCGTCCGCCCATGCCGGCTTGCCGGCGTATGCCTCGCGCAGATAGGCGAGCAGGTCGACCACCTGATTTTCGGTCAGCGTTTCGGCGAAGCCCGGCATGATCGGACTCTGGCGGCCGCTGGCCGCCGGCAGGCCGAACAGCACCACGTTGATCGCATTCTGCGGGCCGGGCGCGGCGATCGTGGCGGAGAGGTGGAAATCGATGCCGCCGAAAGGCTGCGGCCGGCTGCCGTCGTGGCAGGTGGCGCAAGCCGCCTGGTATATCACGACGCCGCGGCTGGTCGGGCTGCCGGTGGCGGCGCTGGCCGGTATCGGCGTGCCGCCCTGATCGATCGCGAGGTTCTTGCGGATCTCTTCGCTCCTCGCGACGCGCTCGGGCGCCGGCGCGCCCATTTGCGAGACCAGATAGGTGGCGATGGCGCTGATGTCGGCATCGGGCAGACGGCCGAGATTGCCGGTGACCTCGGCCATCGGACCGTTGGCAACGCCGTGCTCGGCCTGCCAGCCCTGGCGCAGATAGGCAAAGAGGCTGTCATGCGTCAACGGGATCGGCGCGGAGGACAGGCCGTTGAGCGCGAAGGCGCTCCAGCCTTCGGCTTCGCCGCCGGCGAGATGCGCCCGCTTCAGTTCGGCGCCAAGCGCGTTGCGCGGTGTGTGGCAGGCGCCGCAATGGCCGAGGCCCTCGACCAGGTAGGCGCCGCGGTTCCACTCGGCGCTCTGCGAGGCATCCTCGCGGTAGGCGCCCTTGTGGAAGAAGAGCAGCTTCCAGCCTGCCAGGACGAACCGGACATTGAGCGGGAACGGCAGCTCGTTGGCGGGGCGCCGGTTCTCCACAGGATGCCGCGTCATCAGATAGGCGTAGAGCGCCTTGTTGTCCTCGTCGGAAACCAGCGTGAAGTGGTCGAACGGGAATGCGGGATAAAGGTGATCGCCATCGCGCTCGACGCCCTCGCGCATGGCCCGGCCGAAGGCAGCCTCGGACCACCGGCCGATGCCGGTCTTGGGATCCGGCGTGATGTTGGTGGAATAGATGGTGCCGAAAGGTGTCGGCACCGCCAGCCCGCCAGCGAAGGACTTTTCGCCGGGCTTGGTATGACAGGCCGTGCAATTGCCGACCGAGGCGAGGATCGCTCCCTTCTCGATCAGCGCCTGGTCGAAGGACGCGCGTTGCGGCGGTTCGATCGGATCGATCGCCGGCTTCCACGCATAGGCCCCGAAACCAACCGCGCAGAGGACAATCAGGATGAGAACGCCGATCCAGAAGCGTTTCAAAGAGGGACTCCTTTGCGTAAGGCGTGTCGCCCCGTCCGGGTTATCCGGCCGTCAATGCCGTCATCGAGGATGAACTAGGTAGGAGCTCCGCGCCGTCAATTGGCGAGGCGCGGAAACTGCCAATCTCCCGTTGTGGGACCCCTGTGGGGAGATTGGTTGTCGCGCAGGCTTTCGCCAACCTCCAATGTCGTCCTATTCCGACGCGCCGGCGAACAACACCGTGCCATCCCCTGCCGCCGCCGGCCAGTCGCGGATGGTGCGGTCGATGCCGCCGGTCAAAAGCGCGCCGTCGGCGGCGAAGGCGACCGAGTATATCGGCCCTGTGCCCGGGGTCGAACTCGGCGATCTCGGCGCCCGTGTCCATGTTCCAGATCCGCGCCGTGCCATCGAGCGAGACGAAGCCCAGACGCTTGCCATCGGCCGACAAGGCCAGCGCATAGACCGAGCCGGAATGGCCGTCGAAGCGGCGCACTTCCTTGAAGCTGTCGAGGTCCCAGAGCTTGATCGTGCAGTCGCCGCTACCGGTCACCGCGTATGGCCATCGGTGACGAAGACCGCACGCCCCTCGCTGCCCCGCTCCGTTGCAACATGGCGGCAGCAGGCAGGCCCCGACATCTTAGCCGAGCTCGCGGCCAAGGCTAAGTGCAAGACGTCACACAGCTTCGCCCGGCGATGTCTTCGGCATCCAGCTTCAGCCGGCGGTGCCCACTATCGGGGGTGGTTGTATCAGTAGAACTCTATCCCCAGGAACAGAACAGGCCCGGTCCGGCCGGTTATTGACAGAAACCACTCATATGAGATTATGCGCCAAGGGTTTAGGAGGGTAATCGCATGAAGAAAACTTACGAGAAGCCGGTTTTCGTCCGCAAGGGCAAGCTTTCGGCGGTTGTGGCGGGTCCTTCGATCGTCAACGGCAACGGTGCTACCTGAGCGCTAAATCCGCTCGGCGGCCATAGCGCGCAGCAGTTGCTGGAGCGGGTCTTTCATAGGATCGCTGAACCGCCTCGGCCTTCGTTTCTGCAGCAATCGCGAGCGGCAATCGCATTTCGTGGAATTGCCGTACAGGCGGGTCGCCCAGGTAGCTTTCAAAGCGCCACCACCAGATCATCCAGCACGGCTTGCCAGTGGTGCCTGGTGGAGATGCGCACGCGCGTCACCGCTTTCAGCATCGGCGCATAGTGGACCGGCGCCAGCGCCGACAGCGCGATCTCGTCGCTGGCGATCAGGTCGTCACCCAGCCAGCTTTCGACCAGCGCCACCTCCCCTTCCGAATTGAGCCAGGCTGCTGTCAGCATCACCGAATGGAAGCCGAACGGCGCGGCCCGGCCGAACTCGGCCGGATGACCGCTGCTGGTATAGGCGATGTAGGTGCCCGACACATTGCCGTTGACATAGCCCTCGCTGTTTGCGGTGTGGTCGCGCGACATGGCGTTGAGATTGCGCCAGTCGAGCCCCGCATAGCCCGACGGCACCTTGCACAGGCCGCGCGGTGTTACGTCGTCGAAGCCGATGGCCTTGAGCGCCGCGTCGGGTGCGAGCGCGCCGGGCGCCAACAGGCCGAGATCGACCGGATAGGCCGAAAGGCTAAGCCTTCGGTCGAGCCCGGAGCCGGCGATGGCGATTTCATCGGCATCGACGCCCAGCGGCAAGCGGAAGGCCGCGTCCGCAGGCAGCGCGCGGCTTTCGAGCAACCGGCCCTTGCCCATGACCGACAGCGTGGCCCCCGTCCCGGCCGGTGTGCCGCCACTTACCGTCCGCACCGGCGCGAGGCCGACCGGTTTCGGCAGGCGCTCGCCTGCGAGGCCAACCATCGAACCCGGCGCTTCCAGCAGGCGCACCGACTGGTCCGCGTTGGCGCTGCTGGCACGCCAGCCGGGCGGCACCGAGACCGAGAAACGATAGACCCCTGGCCGCTGGATCGCCGCGCTGCGCCGCCTCGACGACATCGGGAAATTGGCGAAGCCGGCGGCGTTGCTGCGCACGGCGGCGAGAAAAGTGCCGCGCTCGTCATAGAGCCGCACCATAACGCCCGCCATCGGCCGGTCGGCCTCGCCGTAGGTGCCGTCGCCGTCGACATCCATGTAGACGAAGGACGAGAAGTTGAGCTTGCCGGATGTCGGCGCCCAATTGACGCGCTGCGCATAGTCGCCGGCCGGATCGGGGTTGCCACGCGCCTGGCGGCGCTTCCGGCGCCGACGCAAGGCGATCGCGATGAGGGCGAGGGCGCCGGCGCCGGCAAGGACGATGGCTGAGACGAGGACGACGAGTGCGGTATCAGCCATGGCAAGAAGGCGATGGCTGAAAGCACGTGTTCAAGACCACGAGCATGAAATTGTAATCCCCTCCAAGTTTTCAGCAGATTAGCGTTGGACATCGATGCCGCAAGTCATTGCGATCGAAGCCCCCGGATTGAGATGCTGGCGGGACAGCGCCAGCTTCGCCGCTCTTCGAAAGACCTCACCCCAATTCCACCCAGACCGGCGCATGGTCGCTGGGATTTTCCCCTCCCCGCATCTCGCGGTCGATGCCCGCCGCTTTCAGTTTTCGCGCCAGTTTCTTCGACAGCAATATGTGGTCGAGCCGCAATCCCGCGTCGCGCGGCCAGCGGTTCCGGCGGTAATCCCAGAAGGTGTAGAGCTTCTCCTGCTTCGGGAGGACTTTTCGCAGCGCGTCGGTCCAGCCCTGCTCGATCAGCGCGGCAAAGGCGGCGCGGCTCTCGGGTTGCACCAGCGCGTTGTCGTCATAGGAGCGGGTGGCATAGATGTCGCGCGGCTCGGGCACGATGTTGAAGTCGCCGGCCAGCACGACAGGCAGGCCGGTGTCGAGGAGTTCGCCGGCATGCGCGGCGAAGCGCTCGTGCCAGGCGAGCTTGTAGTCGAATTTCGGCCCCGGCCGCGGATTGCCGTTCGGCGCGTAGAGGCAGGCGACGACGACGCCGTCGACCGCTGCCTCGATGTAGCGCGCCTGGCGGTCGGCATCGTCGCCGGGCAGCGCATCCCTTGTCAGGACGGGTTCGGACCCCCGAGCGAGTATCGCCACGCCGTTCCAGGTCGGCTCGCCCTTCCACGCTGCGCCATAGCCGGCATTCGCGAGGCGGGTCAGCGGGAATTGAGTGTCGCGGGTCTTGAGTTCCTGCAGGCAGACGACATCGGGCTTTGCCTTGGCCAGCCAGGCGAGCAGGTTTTCCAGCCGGCTGTTGATGTTGTTGATGTTGAAGGTGGCGAGTTTCATTCTCGGATACCGAATGCCCCCCTCGCTTCGTCATCCTCGGGCTTGACCCGAGGATCCTGTGTGTGACGCTCGCGTGGAACGCGGCGGTGTGGAATTCTGCTCGGCAGCGGCTCTCGAAAGTCCCGGCATGGATCCTAGGGTCTGCGCGCGTCGCTTCGCTCCTTGCTTCGCCCTAGGATGACGACACGTGGGGTTGCGCCAGCTTAGCCTTTATCGTCTCGACAATCGTCTTCAAATGGTCCGCCGCCGAAAAACCGGAGATCGCCTTGCGCGGCTTCAAATCGTGGTCGCCGTCCTCCAGCCAGACCACCTCGATGGCGTCGGACAGGCCGTAGGTCGCGACTTCTTCCTTCGCGCCGAACTCGTCTCGGGTGCCCTGGAAAATCAGCGTCGGCGTCGTCAGGTCGATGAGATGCTTCGTCCGCAATTGCTCGGGCTTGCCCGGCGGGTGGAACGGATAGCCCAGGCAAACCAGCCCTACGATCTCGCCCTTGGCGAACATTTCGTCGGCGACCATGGAGGCAACGCGGCCGCCCATCGACTTGCCGCCGATAATCAGTTTGCCGGTCACGCCCTTGGCGCGCAGATCGGCGATCGCCTTCACATATTCCGGGTTCACCGTCTCGGCGCGCGGCGGCGGCTTGCGGTGGCCGTAGCGGCGGGCGGCCATGTAGTAGAACTCGAAGCGCGCGACGCGAAAGCCGGCCGTGCTGAGAGCCTTCGCGGTGGCAGCCATCGAGGCGGAATCCATCGGCGCGCCGGCGCCATGGGCGAGAAGGATGGTGACGGGGGCGGTGTCGGGGCCGTCGAAGAGGAAATAGGTCACGGGGCGGACTTTCTGGGAAGGCCGAGTTTCTTCGCGCCCCTCTCTGGCCTGCCCGTCCTCCGCAGCAGCTGCGCTGCAGCTACGGAGGGTTGACCGGCCAGAGGGGGGTGTTCAAGCGCGAACATCTCGCTCACCAGCCATGTGCAAATCCACGAACTGTATCCCCCGCGCCGCAGTCCGCGCCCATTCGGACTCGGCGTCCAGTTCCAGATACCGTACCCATAGCCGGCGCGCCTCCATGAGATTGCCCGCATCGAACTCCAGCCGCGCGAGGTTGAACACCGGGTCGGCATAGGTCTTGTCGAGCGCGACCGCCTTTTGCAGATGCCGCCTTGCCGAAGCAACCTTGCCCTCGTGGTTCATCAACCCGGCGAGGTTGAACCAGGCCTCGACGAAGCCCGGATCGAGTTTTATCGCACGCGCGTAGTCATGCGCTGCCTCCGCCACGCGGCCGGCGCCGCGCAGGCAATTGGCGCGGTTGAAGGCGGCGATGGCATCCTTCGGGTCGATCGCCAGGCAGCGCTCGTAGAGCGCCGCCGCATCGTCGTGTCGCCCCTCCTCTTCCGCGGCTTCCGCCTCGGCGAACAGTTCCTCCAGCGTGTCGTCTTCGGGGGAGCCGAGGTCGAACAACAGCTGGCCGTCGAGCTCGCTTCTGCCTTCGTCGAGATAGATCGCGTCGGGGCGGCCGTGCTGGGAGCCGAGATTGAGCGACTTGGCGGTGAGCGAGGCGACCGGCCCGGAACGGTGTACGGAGCGTGCGATGGCGCCCCAGGTGGCGCCGCTGGCGATCAGCCCGGCATATTTGCGCGCCAGGATCAGGTCGCGGAAGGAATAAGGTTCGCCGTCATGCTCGAAGGCGTCGAACAGCGACAGCATTTCGAGATCGGCACCAGCAAGCCGCGATTGATCGATGAGCGATTGCCTCGACAGCGACGATGCGTCCGGCGCCTTCATCAGGCCGAGCAGGCGCAGGAAGCCGTTTTCGCTGACCAGCGCGCGGCCGGCTTCGCGCTCGGCCTTCGCGCGGCGCTCGATCTCGGCATCGCCGGATTTCGCCGCCTTGGCGAGAAGCGCGCGACCGAACACGACATGGGTCGTGCGGCGGGTGACGCCGCGCCTCAGTTCCGCATGGCGGCGCTCGACCTCGCGCGCGGCGAGCCGCAGCGGAAAGGCGGCCAGCGCGCCGACGACGCCGAAGACGGCGCCGGGAACGATCACTGGCCCCGTACTTACCGTCACTTGCTTCCCGTCACTTCTTGCTCTTGCCGACAGCCTTCAACAGGTTCGCCTTCAGCGGGTTCTCGGCCGCGCCGCCGGCGGCCGCCTTCCTGGCGGGCTTGGCCGGCGCCTCCTCGGCCTTGCTCTTCGACTTCGCCGGAGGTTTCGCCTGCTGCGTGAGGCTCGCCTTCAGTGCATCCATCAGGTTGATGACGTTGCCGCGCTCGGGTGCCGCCGCGATGATCGGCTTGTGGCCCTTGAGTTTCTCGCGGATCATCGCCATCAGCGCCACCTCGTAGCGATCCTCGTAATTCTTCGGATCGAAGTGGGTTTCTTTCTGCTTGATCAGCGCTTCGGCCAGCTGCAGCATTTCGGGATCCGGCTTGGCATCCGGGACGTTGCCGAAATATTCATTGGTGCCGCGCACTTCGTTGGGGTTCCTCAAGGTGCAGACGAACATGCCGTTCTCGCGTGCGCCGATCGTCACCACGCGCTCGCGACTGGAAAGCACCAGCCGCGCGATAGCGAGCTTGCCGGACTCGCGCATGGCTTCCCGCAGCACCGCGAAAGTTTCCTCCGCCATCGCGCCGTCGGGCGCCAGGTAATAGGGCGCGTCCTGGTAGATGACGTCGACCTCGCCCTCGTCGACGAAGGCCTCGATGTTCATCGTGTGGTTGGATTCGATCCTCACCGCATCGAGGTCGGCGTCATCGATGATGATGTACTGCTTGTCCTCATATTCGTAGCCGCGCACCAGGTCCGAGCGCTCGACCAGGCCGAGCTCGGGGTCGACCGGCTTCATGTTGATGCGGTTGTGGGTCTTCTTGTGCAATTGATTGAACGAGATGCGCTCGCTCGCGCTGGTGGCCGGATAGAGCCGGACCGGACAGCTGACGAGGCTGAGCTTGAGGTAACCTTTCCAACTTGCCCTGGGCGCCATGACGAACTCCTACGCGGCAATGCACTGACATTTTAGTTTGAGCATGACCTTGTCCGAAAACCGGTTCCCACTTTTCGGGATCATGCTCTTCGCAGCGCTTCGTCCTAAGGACGATTGAGGCTGCGGAAATCCTACACCGACCTTTGATCGTAGCGGTAAAACCCTAGCGAAGTGTTTTCGGGCGATTGGGCGGAAGGATAGTTCAAATTGTAGCAAGCGTCGATGGAGATGGCGCTGAGATGCTGGCGATAGGCTGAAGGCCAAGACATTTCGTCCATACATGACGACGCCGACGGGCTACCGCCCCTTCTCCATCACCGGCAGATCCCTGGCAGCCTCATCGATCTCCGCCCACGGATCGCCCGACGTCTCCAGCAGCCCCGGCAGCGAGGCATAGTTCAGGTCTTCGGGCGCATCGATCGTCTCCAGGTCGGTCCAGCTTACCGGCGTCGAGGCCGGCAGATTGGTGCGGGCGCGCAGCGAATAGGGCGCGGCGGAGGTGTGGCCGCGGGCGTTGCGGTGGAAGTCGATGAAGATGCGCTTCTTGCGGTTCTCCTTGCCCATGATGGTGGTGAAGGTGTCGGGGGCGCTCGCGGCGAGCAAAGTCGAAATGGCGCTCGAGGCCTGGTGCAGCTTCTTCCAGTTCTGCTTGAGCGTCACCGGCACGGTGATGTGGATGCCCTTGCCGCCGGAGGTCTTTGCGAAAGGCACCAGCCCGAGGCTCTCCAGCCCGGCCTTGATATGGACGGCCGCCTCCACCACCTCGCGCCACGAAATCCCCTCGCCTGGATCGAGGTCGAAGACGATCTGGTCGGGCTTGTCGAGTTTAGACCGGTGCGTGCCCCAGGTGTGAAATTCCACCACGCCGAATTGCGCCAGCGCCAGATAGCCCTTGGCGTCCTCGACCGAGAGATAGGTCTTGGTCTCGCCTTCCGAATTGGTGGACTCGAACACCGCCACCGAAGGCGGCATGCCGGTGAAGGCGTGGCGCTGGAAGAAACAGTCCTGCGGCTTGCCGGTCGGACAGCGCACCAGCGACACCGGGCGGCCGATGATGTGCGGCAGCATGAAATCGCCGACCAGCGCGTAATAGACGGCGATGTCGAGTTTGGTCGGCCCGGTCCTGCCGAACAGGCGCCGCTCCGGATTGGTGACCCAGATGGTGGCGAGGTCGGATTCGGCGATCAGCCGCTTGCGCTTGACCGACACCGGCGTGGTGAGCCCACCGACATCGCGCAGACCGCGAAAGACGCCGTGGCGGATCGCATTGTCGCCGGTGCGGTTCGAATAATGGATGCGGGCCGACAGCAGCGGCTTCACCCAATGCATCTCGCGCATGATCTCGCGCGGCACGCCTTCGGGCGGCGTGGCGCCGGCGGTCAGGCGCTCCAGCCGGGCGAGCAGGTCGCTCGCCATGTCGCGGTCGAAACCGGTGCCGACCTTGCCGCGATAGTGCAGTTCGCCATTCTCGAACTCGGCCATGCCGAGCGCCGCCAACCCCTCCGCCCGGTCGGAGATGGTGTAGCCGGCGATGACGAAGTCATCCTTCTCAAGTGCCTTGACCTTGGTCCAGCTCTTGGTGCGGCCGCTCTGGTAGATTGCGTCGGCGCGCTTGGAAACGACGCCTTCCAGCCCGAGCTCCGTCGCCTGGTCGTAGAGCCCGCGCCCATCGCCCTCGACATGGTCGCTGTACTGGATGGCGGCGTTGGCAGCCTGGCCGGCGAGCAGCTCGGCAAGCAGCGCCTTGCGCTCCTTGAGCGGCGCCTTGCGCAGGTCCCACCCGTCGAGATGGAGAAGGTCGAAGGCGTAGAAATGCAGCTTCGAGCCGGCGCCTTCCGCCAGCGCATCCTGCAGCAGAGCGAAGCGCGAAATGCCCTTGTCGTCGAGCACCATGATCTCGCCGTCGATGATCGCCCGGCTGACCGGCAGCCGCGAAAAGGCCTGCGGGAGATCGCCATAACGCTTGGTCCAGTCGATGCCGCCGCGGGTGATCAGCCGCACTTCGCCGTCCACGACATGCGCCATGGTGCGGTAGCCGTCGAATTTGATCTCGTGCAGCCAGAGCTCGCCCGTGCGCTCCGCGGGATCATCGCCGCCTGGCGGCTTCGGCACCTGCGTGGCGAGCTGCGGCTCGATGCGGGTCGGAGGTTCGCCCTTGACGGCGCCGGGCAACGCGCCCGGTTTCAGCGAACCGGCTTTCGGCGGCAGGCGCTCGCGCTTCTTCGGCGGCGCCACCAGTTCCTCGATGCGGCGGCCGGACTTCACGCTTTCGGGCCGGGCCTCCAGGATGTCCAGCTCGGTGTCGGAAGCGAGGTCGCGCTCCTTAAAGAGCAGCCAGTTCTTCTTGTTCTCGTCCTCGCCCGGCTTGGGCTTCAGGCGCGTCAGCATCCAGCCGCCGTTCAGCTTCTCACCGGCCAGCCGGAACTTGAAGGCGCCGGTCCTGAGGCTCTTTTCGATATCCTCCATCGGCGCCCAGGTGCCGGTGTCCCAGACAATCATCGGGCCGCCGCCATATTCGCCTTCGGGAATGACGCCCTCGAAGTCGATATATTCGATCGGATGATCCTCGGTCTCGACGGCGAGGCGCTTGTCGGCCGGATTGAGCGAAGGTCCGCGCGGCACCGCCCAGCTCTTCAGCACGCCGCCGACTTCGAGGCGTAGATCATAGTGGTCGGCGGTGGCGTGGTGCTTGTGGACGACGAAGCGGTTGCCAGCATCGCCAGCCGTGCCGCCGGTTGGCTCGGGTGTGCGGGAAAATTCGCGCTTGGCGTGGTAGGTTTTGAGTTTGGCGGGCGGTGGCATGGGTTAGGCGGGCGTGGTGGGAGCGCCTTGCCGGCGTCGCGTTCCGTCACACCCCCCTCTGTCCTGCCGGACATCTCCCCCGCAAGGGGGGAGATTAGATGTCGCCGCCGATTTCGCCAATCGCAAACGTTGCAGGAGAGGCGCCGGCGGCGGAACCGCCGATCTCCCCCCTTGCGGGGGAGATGTCCGGCAGGACAGAGGGGGGTGCTGTCCCGCAAGCCTTGCCATTGTCATCCTCGAGTGCTCAATCGTCGGCAGCCGGCGTCAGTTCCAGTTCGGCGGGCGTCAGCCCCTGCCGGAGCTGGCTCAGCCGGAACTCGTCGACCCAGTAGGCCTCTCCGTCGACCAGCACACGGGCACTGTAGGAGCCGCCGGAGAAACGCTGCGCAGTGACATAGACCTTGTGGCGGTCGAGCGCGGTCTTCACCGCGGCGCGGCGGGAATTTTCTCTGGCGACGGGACTGGCCATGGCGTCACTCGAACACGCTGCCGCTGAAGGTGCGGCTGCCCTCAAGGATGGCGGAGAGTGGGATGTGAGTCAATTTTCGCGACTTGCCGGCAATGCGTCAGTGTAAAATTTCGATCAAGATGGATGGCCGAAGACGGTCACCATAAGGGCCAAGGCGCCTAAATCGCAAAACAAGACGATGGTGCCACACGCAATTACCCGGCGCGCTATCTGAAAACGGGGTGACCAAAATTGAGTATGAAGCCTTGTGTCCCGGTTCCCAGTCGCTCGCTCCAAGGAAGGTTCTGTTCATCAATCGACCCGTAGAAATCGGTACGCAGAATTATGCTTAGGCCTGCGACGAACATCGCCGCGAAACTCAAGAGCGCCACAACGCAACAGGCACCTAACGGAACAAACAAGTGCGGATTGTTCGCCCATTCATATTTCAACGTCCCCAATCCTCCATAGGCCGCCCGCTCACCGCCCCGCCCGCAACCGCCGCCAGCGCTGCATCGCCTCCTGCGCGGCCTTGAACAGACGCGGGTTGGCGCGCACGAAAGCCACGCCCTGGCCGCGGTATTTGATGGCCTCGCTCGCAGCCACCCCCTTCAGCGTGATGCCGTAGCAAAGTTCGGACAGAACCGACTTCACCGCGCCCATATGTTCCTTGTAGCTCTGGCTGCCGACCGACAGGTCGAAATAATCGAACCCCTGCCCGCGACCCCATCTGATGAGCTCACCCATGATGCAAAGTCCCGGCGAAACGTTGGGCACCGCATCCTGGTCGATCGAGACCAGAAGCGCATGCAGGGTGCCCAGATGGACCGCCAGGTACTGGACCGCGACCATGGTGCCGCCGGCGCGCAGGCCGAAGATCCGCACCGAACCGTCCGTCAGGCCGCGATGCGCGGCGCTGCGGTAGAAATCGACGACCGGCGGCCGCGCGAGGAGATCGAACCGGCCGAGCTCGCGAAAACGGCTGAGCCGCATCTCGACCAGCTTGCCGAAGATGGAATCCACAAGGGCCGGGGTGTCGGCCTCCACCAGGGCCAGGCCGCCGTTGCGCTCGAGCCGGCGCAGGTCCTTGTTGAGCGCCTTGACGAAGGACGGGCGGCAGATGCGCTTGACGACGCTCTCGGCGTCGCCGTCCATGGCGATGCCATAGTGGGAGTGGATGGAATCGCGTGCCGGCGGCAACAGCGCCAGGGGATTGGCGACGCCGCCGACCTCTTTCGGGATACCGACGATGTGGATGCGGTCCGCCGGCGGCAGCACGGAAAGCACCGAGGCCCAGGCGGCCTCGGCGGATTGGCTGGTCCAGGGGGTCGCGTCGGCGAGCAACGGCGCGGAATAGTCGCACACCCCGCAGCTCAGCCACTCGATCACCCAATGCGCAAAAGCCCGTCGCCGCATCAGCGGCACCAGCATCTTCGGCTCACCCGTCGCAGCGTCTCTCACCTCGACGATGGCGAGGTCGGCATTCTTCGGCACCAGCCGTTCGACGATCTCCTCGGCCCAGGCGATATGCTGATGGCCGGTGCACACGCCCTTCGTCTCAAGACGCAGCCAGAGCGGTTTGACGGCTTCGAGGCTCGTGTGCAGCCGCGCCACGTAAGCGCCGCTGGCGGCGCCGGCGGCTGGCGCCGGTGCCTCATCATCGGCCAAGCCGGTCGTCATTGCGGCCATCGGCATTGCCTGGCTTGCCACATCGTTCTCCTATCGTCTCTGCACGGCCAACGTGGCCGCGCGGCGCCATGCGCCGAACACGCTTGGACGCTGCTCGTTCGGATGTTTGGAATTCCACATGCGGTGGGCCGCGAAATACCATGAGGCCACCAGCACGAAGGTCTCGGAGACCGCGGCGCCCGCCAGCGACCATGTCGGCGGCGCGGTGGCCAGCAGGATGCCGATCGTCGTCAGCCCGACAATCGCGCCGGCCATGGTGATGAAGGCGACGATGCGGAAATCGCCGAGGATCTCGAGAACCACGCGCGGCATGACATAGGCCATGATCGGCACGAAGTTGGCGATGGCGAAAAGCCCGATCAGGCCGACCGAAGCATGCTGCAAGGCCTGGGATTTGATCATCGGCAGGATGAACAGGATGCCGCAACCATAGGCCAGGCTGCCAAGCCCCATGACGAGCGCCCAGATCTTGGCCTGCGTCCATACGCGGTCGAACTCTTTGTTGCGCACCAGCTTTGCCAGTTCCGGCTGGGTCATGTTCGAGAAGGCAAGGCTGGAGATGCGCAGCGGCGCAAACAGCACCAGCACAGCCGCCAGCGGCGCGTAAGCCGCAGGTCCGGCGATGCCCGCTACCAGCAGCGCCAGGCATTGCCCCTGGATGTTGGTGGTGGTGGCGCTGAACCCCGACCAGCAGAGCTGCGGCCAGAGTTTTGCATAACGCCGCCAAGTCGTCGCGCGGAAGGAGATACGCAGCCTGCGGCGCGCCAGCCTCACCAGCACGGCGATGCCGACCACATTGGCCGCGGCAAGCGCATAGAAGGTGGCCTGAAGGGCGTCCGCGAAGTACCAGATCGCCAGCCCCGCGAGCACCGTCCCCGCGATGGTGAACACGGCGTCGCTGATGGAGACGACGAGCTGCATGCGTCGCGCGAAGAACGCCGTGCGCATATGGCTGCGCAGCGACCAGGCGCCGACGAAGCAGGCGGCGCCGATGCCGCTCGGGTCGCCCAGCAGGCGCATCAATAGCCCGGTGCCCAACCCCATCAGCAGCGCGACCACCAGCGCCGCCGATCCGAAGGTGACGTCATAGGCGTCGACGCCGGCGCTGTTGGTGCTCTTGTTCATCCATACCGTGGCGGGGACGGCGGTAAGCGAACGGATATAGGACAGCCCGACGCCGCCCATCACCATGGCCAGCGCGAAGAGGCCGTAGCCTTCCGCAGACAGAAGATGCAGCAGCGCGATGTTGAGGGCGAAATGGAAGCCGCTCTGCATCGCCTCGCCGCCGACCATCAGCATGAGGCGCCGCACCAGATGGCCTGGGAACGCGAAGTTCACGGGCTCGTCTCCGCCTCGCGGGCGACACGCGCCCGCCCCGGCCGCGCCATCGCCGCCTTCAGCTTGTCGGCCACGATTGTCACGATCGCGGCGGCAGCGATCGGTTCGCTGAAGACCGCCTCGTAGCGCGTGCGGCCGGTGGCAGCGAAGCCGCGCCACAGATCCGGCCGCAGGATGATCTCGCCGAGCTTGCCGGCAAGGGCCTCGGCGTTGCCCGGCGGCACATGCCAGCCGGTCTCGCCGTCGGCCACCACTTCCACCAGCCCGCCGATCGCCGACACCAGCGGCGGCCGACCCCAGCCCATCGCCTCGATGGCGACGCGGCCGAGCGACTCCGGGCGGCGCGACGGCACCGCCACGATGTCGGCCCAGCGGTAGTGGTCGGCAGGGTCGGTGACGAAAGGCAGCACCTCGACATGACCGGTCAGCCCCATGCGCCCGACCAGCTCGGCCAATGCCTCCTCGCGCTCGACGCTTTCGAAGGCGCCGCCGACGAGGCGGACCTCGATGCGATCGCGCAAAGCGGGTTCCAGCGAGGCGACCGCCTCGAGCAGCACCTCCTGCCCCTTGATGCGGTTGACACGGCCAAGCAAAAGCACTCTCAGCGGCCGGCTGCCGTCATAGGTCGTCGGCAGGGTCGCGGCGGGACCGGCAACGCCATTGTAGACGACATGCGTGCGCCGCCCCTTGGCATCGAGGACGGGCGGATCGCCGAAGGTGGCGCGCGTGGCGCGCGAGTTGAAGATAAGGTCGGCGCGGCTCCAGCGCATCAGGGCAACCAGCACCTTGCGCAATATGCCCTCGGGGATTTCGTGGATGTGCAGGAGCGCCTTGCGCGGCAGCAGTCGCGCGGCCAGCGCATAGTCGGCGATGATCGAGGTGTTGATATAGGTCAAGTCATTGTCGCGCATGCGCCGCCAGGCCCGCCAGAGCGCCGCCGGCAACCGCGCCATCTCGACGGTGGCAAGCTTGAGCATCGCCTGGCGCCGGAGCACCCAGAGCGGTTCGAACACGATGCGGCTGGCATGCGGCTTGAGGATATCGACGATCGGCCCCTCGCGCGGCAGCACGACTTCGATCTCGGCGGCCGGAAACGCAGCGCGCAACGCAGCCACGCTCTCCGCGAAGCTGCGGTCCGAACCATAGAGCTCGTAGCCCTGATGAACGCAGGCTATGCGCATTGCTATCTTTCCACCTTGCACCCCCGAGTCCGCTCAGCACCGGACCCTTCAAGCGCGGAAGGAACTTCATGCCAAATCCGCACGCCGCTCTACCCAGCGGTGGCCACTGCAAGCCCGGGAGCAAGGATCATGCCGGGTCTTGAATGCCCGGCTGCGGCCCAGGAACCCCATCCATGCCCCGTATCGATACAGATACTTTGCGAAAGTTGACCGATAATGAAGCGAGCCGTGCGTTCTGAAGAGAAATTTTACAACTTGATGCGAGTGTTCGTCGTGGGGTGCCCTGGCACGGAAGTTGCTGGGTGTGTCATTGACATAACAACAACCATGACCGAGCCCCGGGGGAATCCTTTATCTTGAAACTGGAACGACCTTCCGTCCTGATCGAAAAGCCTTCGATCCTGATCCTGGGAACGCGCGGCATTCCGGCTTCCCATGGCGGCTTCGAGACTTTCGCCGAGCGCCTGGCGCTTTTCCTCGCTGGACGTGGCTGGAAGGTCGGCGTCTACTGCCAGAAGGAGGTCGAGCGCGTCGGCCAAAGAGCGACGACCGAGACCTGGCGTGGCATCGAGCTCATCACCATCGAGGTCGCCTCCAAGGGGCCGCGCGGGACGCTGGAATTCGACTGGCAATGCGTGCTCGACGCCGCCCGGCGGCCGGGCGTGTGCCTGGTGCTCGGCTACAATGGCGCGGTTTTCCTGACCTGGCTCAGGCTGATGCGGCGCAAGGTCATCACCAACATGGACGGCATCGAGTGGCGGCGGCCGAAATGGGGACCCGCGGCACGCAGCTGGTTCTGGCTCAACGAATGGATCGGCGCCTGGCTCTCGCACCGCCTCGTCGCCGATCACCCGGCGATCGCCGACCACCTGGCGACAAGACGGCCGCGCAGTGCGATTGCCACGATAGCCTACGGCGCTGACCCGGTGACGTCGGCGCCGGAAGAACCTGTCCGCGCGCTTGGGCTCGAACCCGGCAAATATCTGGTCTCGATCGCGCGGATCGAACCCGACAACAACATCCTGCCGATCATCGAAGCCTTCCGCCGCCGGGATCGCGGCGACGCGAAGCTGGTGGTGCTGGGCACGCTCAACGACGACATCCCGTACCACCGCGCGGTTCGCGAGGCGGCGGGTTCCGTGGTGATGCTACCGGGCGCGATCTACGACCAGGCGACGGTGAAGGCGCTGCGCTACCACGCGCGCGCCTATATGCATGGCCACACGGTCGGCGGCACCAACCCCTCGCTGGTCGAGGCACTGGCCGCTGGCAACATGGTGATCGCGCATGACAACCGCTACAACCGCTGGGTCGCCGGCGAGGCCGCGCTTTACTTCAGCGACACCGACAGCCTGAGCGAGCGGATCGACCAGGCGCTTGCCGACGACGCGCTGGTGGCGCGCTGCAGCAAGGCGGCGCGGGCGCGGGCGAGAGAGGCCTTTCGTTGGGAAGACGTGCTCACCGCCTATGAGAAGGAAGCGCTGCGGCAGCTCGGCGTCATCACTGCCGCGCCAGCGAAAGCCGACCGCGCCCGTCACACATGACCGGCTGGTCGCGCCGCCGCATCCTCGGCGCGGCGGTGGTCGCGGCGACGGCGCCGCTGCTTGGAGCGCTTCCGGGCAAGGCCCGCGCGGCCACCGGCGCGTGGCCATTCCGGCGCGGCGTCAACACCTGGCCGTGGTTTGCGCTGACACGTGAATTTCCCGCACCTCGCACGGATTATGACTGGCCGCCTTTCCAATCGCAGCGGCCGGTGCCAACGCCGGCGGACCTTGCCCGGCTGAGCGCCAGCGGGCTCGATTTCATCCGCCTGCCGGTCGATCCAGGCCCGTTCCTCGCCGCCGATGCGGGCCAGCGCGCCGACCTCATGGCGATGCTGAGCGCGGCGGTCGAGGCCGCTCAAGCCGCTAATCTCGGCGTCATCGTGAATATACAGGCCAACGGCGCCACGCATTACTGGAATCCCGACCGCATGGTTTCCAGCACCAGCGCGCCGGAATTCGCGCGCTACCAGGTCTTCGTCGGCGAAGTGGCCGGCATGTTGGCGGACATGGCGCCCGGCAGGATCGCGCTGGAGCCGGTCAACGAGCCGCCGCAGGATTGTTCCTCCGAGGTCTGGCCAAAAGTGCAGGCAGCATTGCTGACCGCCGCGCGGGGCTCGGCGCGAACGCTGCCGCTGCTTACCACCGGCGGCTGCGGCTCGATGGTGCGTGGACTGACCGCGCTCGATCCGGCGCCGCTGGCGGCGTTCGAGCCGATCCTGTTCACCTTCCACTTCTACGAGCCCTATCTGTTCAGCCATCAAGGCGCGCCGTGGATGCGCGAGCCGGTCTACCGCGCGCTGAACAATGTGCCGTGGCCAGCCTCGGCCGGCTCGCTGGAGCGGACGCTGGCCTCGGTCAGGGCAAGGATGGCTGAGGACACCGAGAGGTCCGACGAGGCCAAGCGCGCCGCCTATGCCGAGACCGAGCGGGTACTGAAAGTCTATTTCAACGCCCAGCCCGACCGCCGCTTCATCGACGGCTACCTCAAGCAGGTCGCCGATTGGGCGGACAGCCACGGCATCGCGCCCGAGCGCATCATCATGGGCGAGTTCGGCGCATTGCGCACCGATGCCCGCTACACCGCCGCACCCAATCCCGACCGCGCCCGCTACGTCGCCGATGTGCGGCAGAGCGCCGAAGCGGCCGGCTTTCCCTGGGCGTTCTGGGACCTGTTCGACGGCATGGGCATGATGGACGACACCACCCGAGCGTTCGACCCGGCAATGGTCGAGGCGCTTGGGCTGAGGATGCCGGGGGGTTAATGCGCCACGCCGCGTTCCGTCGCGCCCCCCTCTGTCCTGCCGGACAGAAGGGGGCGCCGTAGAGCGCTACGCCCGCGTCCTTTGACGGACCACCTTCGCCGGCCGATAAAGCGCCAGCGCGATCACCACGAATTTGGTCATCAGCGTTGTCTTGGAGGCGATGCTTTCGGAGGTGTTGAGCAGGATGAGCCAGCCCAGCATCGGCAGCCAGATGCCGGTGTGGCAGCGGCGCGCAACCTCGTGCATGAACAGCGCGAAGCCAAAGAAGATCAAAAGCGTGAAGAAGGCGCCCTGGTAGAGCGTCAGGCGCAGGATCGGGTTCTCGATGCCCTGCTCCAGCCCGGTGATGCGGCGCATGCTGTCGAGCAGGTCGATATCGGGCCCGACGATCAGGTCGCGTAATTCCAGATGCCTGAAGAGATCGAACATCTCGACGCGGGCATTGGCGCTGCCGCTGTCGGAGACGAAACGTTCGAGCAGCGCGTCGAAGAAGCCGTAATAGCCGGCGAGCGCGATCGCCAGCGGCAGCAGCGCGGCGAGCATAATCACCAGCGCGGCGCCCAGAAGGTTGACGCGCCCGGTCCCGAGCTGCGCCAGGCCGCGGATGATCATATAGGCACCGCCGAGCACGATCGTAAGCACCATCCCCGAGCGGCCGCCGAAGGCAACCAGCGCGCAGAATTGCAGGCCGACAAGCGCCAGCCTGACGGGTGTCGACAAGGCGCGCGCGCCGGACAGCAGCGACAGCACATAGATCGAGGTGACCGTGGCATTGGAGAGCGGGTGCCCCTGCAACGCCGTCGAGCGCAGATCGTTGACGAACACAGCGCCGTCGAACCGGTAGGGGAAAACCAGATGCTTGGTGCCGAACTCGAAAAGCGCCAGCAATGCGTTCACCGTCATGACGACATGGATGACGAGCTGCAGCCGGGCAAAGGTCTTCTCGTCATCCTCGCTCAGCAGAAGCACGAGCAGCGCCGGCGCCACGAAAGTGTCGATCATGCCGGCCATGCCGGGGCGTTGCCTGAGGATGACGACGAAGAGAAGCACCGTCGAGATCACCGCCATCAGCGTCGTAGCCGGCCGCTTGTTGGCGACATGGATTGCATAGCCGACCGGATTGCCGAAGGTGCAGGAGCGCCAGATGAAGACGAGTACGAAGAGATAGGTGGATGGGTGGATCTTGCTCAGCGCGCTGCCCCGCAGGCCGTCGTAATTATAGCCGGCCAGCCACAGCATGCCGCCGGAGAGGGAAAACAGAAGAAGCACCGCGACGGTCAGGCCGAGACGGGTCAGCGTGTCGACGGGCACAACACGCCGGCCGGCCATGCCATATCCGGGCGCCGGGACAGGACGGGCGGGACCAGCCACGATCGAGGCCATATCAGGCCGGCTCGTCGACCAGCATGGCGCCGGTCGGCAACCGCCCCATGATGGAGACCGCTTCCGAGGTCGCGGCGACGTCGCGCATCGGCGTTGCGTTCAACCTGGCGACGAGCAGGATCTCGTCGGCCATGGCGACCAGCGGCAATACGTTGAGGTCGTCCGCCAGCGCGCCGCCGTCGACGACGACGAGATCGAAGCTGTGATTGGCCTCGGCCAGCATGCGATGGGCGAAATAGAGCGCCTGTGCCTCCTGGAACACCGCCGCCGGCCGGCCGCGGCCGAGCAGCGCGACGGAGCTGCCCGGCGCATAGCGGCTGACCGCGTCGAGCGAATATTCGCCGCGCAGCACGTCGAGCACGCCTGGCTGCGGGTCCTTCTGACCCTTGCCGGCATTGATGTCGATGAACAGCACGCGACGGCCCCTGGCCGCCGCCGCATTGGCGAGTTGCCATGCCACCCTTGACCGCTGCGCCTTGTCCTCGAGCGGCGACGCCACCAGGATCGAGGGCACAAGCGGCCAATCCGGAGGACGCCTGGTGGCGGCGGCGATGCGCTGCAGCGCGAGTCCGGCCACGGCGTCGGTCTTCTGGGCCGCGGTGCCGGAGCGGCCGGAGCGGCGCCGCCCCCTGCCCGGCAGCACGCCCAGCACCGGCGCCTCGATGGCCGACTGCATCTGGTTGGCGGAAAGCACGGTCGGCGAAAGATATTCCGCAATCAGCGCCATGCCGACGCCCAGCGCCAGCCCGCCGAAGATGGCGCCGAACACAAGCAGCCCCTTCGGCGGCCAGCTCTTCTTCAGCGCCGGCATGGCGTAGGAGATGATGCGGGCATTGGTGCTGTTGACGTTGGTCTGCTCGCGCGTTTCCTGGGCGCGCTGCAGGTAATTGGCATAGACGGTGCGCACGGCATCGAGATCGCGCTGCAGTTCACGCAGCCTGACCGATGCCTGGTCGGTGTCGAGCGACTTGCCCTTCAGCGACGCCATCTTGGCCTCCAGTTCCTTCTGGTTGGCCAAAGCGCGCTCGTAATCCGTCTCGGCGGCGGTGACGAGGCGGCCGAGCTCACGCGAAATCAGCTTGCGCAGGTCGCTCAGCTGCTGCTGAGCGGAGATCATCGAGGGATGGCGCGGCCCGAGCTCCGTGCCGAACTGCGAGATCTGATCGACCAGCGTCGCCTCCTGCGCCCTGAGGCTGGCGATCACCGGCGAGCGCATCGCCTCGGAGGTCGCGTCCGGCGCGCCGCCCTGCCGGCGCAGCTGGTCGACCTGCGCCCTGAGCTGCGCCGTGCGGGTCTGGGCGGCGGTCAGTTGGGTGTTGAGGTCGGTCAGTTCCTGATCACTGACCAGGTTGCCGGCCGCCATCACCATATTGTGCTCGGCCTTGTAGGTTTCGACGGCGTTGGCCGCCTGCTCGACGCGCTTGCGCTGATCCTCGAGGCGCGCGCTGATCGCGTCGGAAGCGGCGGCAGCAGCCTGGGAGCGCGCATCCGCCTGGTCGGCCAGATAGGCTTTCGCGATGGCGTTGGCGAGGTCCGATGCGGTGTTGGCATCCCTGGCGGTGACGATGATGTTGAGGACCAGCACCTTGTCGTCGCGCTTTACCGCAAGGCGGCGACGCAGCGCATCGAGCGTCTGCGCCGTCCTGTCACCGTCGTCGGAGCCGAAGAACATGCCCAGCCAGCGGTCGAGCACGCCCTCACCGTTGAACTCCTGGTTCCTGGTCAGGTTGGTCGCGGCGATGGCGCGCAAAAGGACGCCGTTCGATTGCGCGACGCTCACCTGGCTTTCGACCTGGGTGATGCCGCCATCCGGCGAAATTCGGCTCGGATTGACGTCGTTGGTGACGACCTGGAGGTCCTGCGGATCGATGATGATCTGCGCCGTCGAGGAGTAGAGCGCCGGCGTCAGCATGGCATAGACAAGCGTCACGGCGGTGAGCAGCGCGACGGTGGCAAGGATCAGGAATCGGCGCCGCAACAGGATGCGGCCCAGATCGCCAAGCTCGACCGTGGCGGACGCCGGCGCGGGCGCGTAATAGGCCGGTGGCGGCGCGACCGCCTCCGGAGCGTTCTGCTGAGGCACCATGAGCAGGGGTGTTTGCAAAGGTCGCTCCGACAACGCTCCATCGGCCGGCAAAGACGAGAAATGCGGCGTTGGCCTAGCTATTCCCGGCAACGATTAAAACACTGTTAATTATGTTCCTAAATTGATGCCGTACTGGCACGAAGTTTGCACCGACGCAGTACAATTTAAGTGCAGCCAGAAAGTTAGGAGACATCGTGCGCATGCGGCGGGAATTTGACCTGGCCAGCCGGGCCGCCGGCAACGGATATGAGTCGCCCAGGGATTGGCCATGCGCCTGACTCTGCGTCTGAACGGCGATTGCGTGCGCACTTTCCATGTGGCGCTCGCCGAGCGGCTGTCGCTGCTGCCCGGCGTGGAGCTTTCGGTCGACGCCCTTCCGGCGGCGGGCGGCGTGCCGCGCGGCGCCGAGGCGCTGTTCCAGCTTGAGACGCTGATCCATCGCCTGCCCGCCAATGGGACGGCCAGGCGTGTGCCACTTTCGACGCTGGCCAGCTATGCGAAGCCGTCCGCGCCGGCCGATCTCACCATCGATCTCATCGGCGATGTCGAGCCGCACGGCAGACGGGTCTGGCGCCTCGCCTATGACGGCGTCTGCGGCGAGGAAGCCCTGCTGGCGCTGATCCTTGACGGCCGCACGCCGCTTGCCCGCCTCGAACAGAACGGCGCAACCGTCGCCGAGGGGCGGCTCGGCACCGAATATCACGGCATTGCGCTGGCTTCCTTCCAGGACATGCTGGCGCGCAGCGCCAGCCTGATCGCCGCGGCGGCAAACGGCGCCGCGCGCTCGACGCTTCCGGTGCTGCCCGAACCGTCATCCGAGGCGGCGCCGGTTGCCGTGCCATCGGCGACAAAACTCGGCGTGCGGGCGGCCAAGGCGACGGCGCGGCGCATCGTGCAGCAGATCTACCGTCTTTGCTACAACGCCCCGCACTGGCGAGTTGGCTGGCGCGAGACCGGGGGCAAGGATCTCTACGAGCTGCGCGCCCATCCGCAATCGGGCTGGCGCGACTTGCCCGACGACGGCAGCCGATTCTACGCCGACCCGTTCCCGGTGCTTTATCGCGGCCAGGTGACGCTGTTCGTCGAGGATTATATCCACCGCACCGGCAAGGCGATCCTTTCGGCGGTGGCTTTCGGACCGAACGGACCGGCCGGCCAGCCGAAGCCGGTGCTGGAACTGCCCTATCACCTCTCCTACCCCTTCGTGTTCGAGCGCGACGGTGAGATGTGGATGGTGCCGGAAAGCTCGGCCAACCGCAGCGTCGACCTCTACCGCGCCACCGCTTTCCCCGGCGGCTGGGTGAAGGAGGCGACGCTTCTATCGGACATCGTCGCCAGCGACGCCACGCTTGTCGAGCATGGCGGACGCTGGTGGATGTTCGCCACGGTACGCGACGGCGGCGGCGCCTTCTCGGACCAGCTCCACCTGTGGTCGGCTCCGGATTTCCGCGGGCCATGGACGCCGCATCCGAAGAACCCGTTGCTGATCGACATCGCCTCGGCGCGGCCGGCGGGCCGCATGGTGAGCCGCAACGGCCAGCTTCTGCGCCCCGTGCAGGATTGCCGCCGCAGCTATGGCGCCGCGCTCGGCATCGCACGCGTCACCCGGCTCGACGAGACCGGCATGGAACAGGTCGTCGAGACGATCCTCAACCCCGGTGCCGGCTGGACCGGCCGCAAGCTGCATACGCTCAACGAAGCGGGCGGACTGGAATTCATAGATGGTTCGGCAATGGCGCCACGCTGGAAACAGATCCGGCGGCGGGATCCCATGACTGCGGGCCGCGGAGACAAAAAATGAGCATCGCAGAGGACCGCGAAACGCCCGCCGTGCGGCCTGCCCCGACCGAGGTCGACGTGGCCATCGTCGGCGCCGGGCTCGCCGGAACCGTGCTGGCGCTGTCGCTTGCCAAGGCTGGCCGCAGGATCGCGCTGGTCGATCCGCGTCGTATCCACCATGACGAATTCCGGGCCGAAAAAACCCGCGCGGAGCAAATGGGGCTGTTCGAGAAGCTCGGCCTTGGGCCCGTCTTCAGGTCTCTCGTCACGCCCATGGCCGACGTCCATGTCTTCCGCTTCGGCCAGCTGTTCGAGCGCAAGCAAGGCTCGGAGTTTGCCTTTTCCTATACGCCGCTGGTCAACGGCCTGCGCGCGGCGCTGCCGGCCGAAGTGCCACTGACGATCGGCAAGGTCGCGGAGGTGTCGACCGGACCGGACCGGCAGCACTTGGTGCTCACCGACGGCTCCGTAATCGATGCCCGCCTGCTGGTGGTGGCCACCGGCTACAGCGAGGCGGTGCGGCGCGCCATCGGCGTCGAGCGCGTCGAGGAATCGAAGGCACATTCGCTGACGATGGGCTTCGACCTGGCGATCTCGCCGCGGGAATTCGGCCTCCAGTCCCTCACCTTCTACGGAAGGCGGGTCGCCGACCGCATTGCCTTTCTTACCATCTTCCGGATTGGCGAGCGGATGCGGGCGAACATGTTCGTCTATCGGACCGTCGCCGATCCGTGGGTGCGGGCGTTCCGCGAGAACCCGCAAGAGATGCTCCTGGAGCTGATGCCGGAGATCGCCCGGCGATGCGGCAACTTCGCCGTCGCCAGCGAGGTCGAAGTGAGGCAGGTCAGCCTGACGACGACGCAGGGCCATCGCCGCGACGGCGTCGTGTTCATCGGCGATGCGTTCGCCACGACGTGCCCGGCGCAAGGCGACGGCATCCACCGGGTGCTCACCGATGTCGATTGCCTCAGCTCGACGCATATCCCCGCCTGGCTCGAAACGCCCGGCATGGCGGCCGACAAGATCCGCGCCTTCTACGACGATCCGGTCAAGATCGCGGCCGACGCCAGAGCCATGCGCGCCAGCATCTATGCCAGGCGGATCACCACCGAGACCGGGCTGGAATGGCGCCTGCGCCGCCTGCGCAACAACACCGCGCGGCGATTGATAATCTTCTGCCGGCGGTTCCGCGAGGCCGGGAAACCGGTCACGCCGCCTGGCATGAGAGGAGTTGCGTTCGACCACGATAACACAGGTCAGGAATTGCACGCCGGCGGCGCCTGGGAACATAAGAGTGAGTGAGCTTACGAATCCGTAAGTCGCGATCCTTGGCGAAGCTGATTTAGATCGCGGCGAGCAGTGTCTCCTGCTCGGCGGGACAGCACTCCCGTCGCACCAATGGCCCGCTGCCGCCTCCATCGGTTCGGCGGCGGGCTATCGGGCGGTAGAACGTAAAGGCCGCGAATTAACCTAACTTTTCATTGCTACCAGGCTCGCGCCTGGGTTGCTTGAGATTGTTTCCGCTGCTCTTGATATTCGCCCGCGTGGATTTTGGAGCAGAAGAATGAGCACCGCGCAAGGCCGCGAAACGCCTGCCGCCCTGGCGCGTCCGGCCGAAGTCGAAGTGGCGATCGTCGGCGCCGGGCTGGCGGGCACAAGCCTGGCCGCGGTGCTCGGCAAGTCCGGCCACAAGGTGGCGCTGATCGACCCGCATCTGGTCCATCACGACGAGTTCCGGGCCGAGAAGATCGGCATGAAGCAGATGCGGGTGTTCGAGAAGCTCGGCCTGGGTCCCGCCATCAGGCCTCTGGTCACGCCGATGACCGACATCCATGTCTTCCGCCTCGGCCAGCTTTTCCAGCGCCAACGGAAATGGGAATTCGCCTTCTCCTATGGCGCGCTGGTCAATGGCATGCGGCAAGCCCTGCCTCCGCAAGTGCCGCTGACGGTGGGTAAGGTCGTCGAAGTTTCGACCGGGCCGGACCGGCAGCGCCTGGTGCTGACCAATGGCGCCGTCATCGAAGCTCGCCTGCTGGTGGTGGCCACCGGCTATAGCGAGGCTCTGCGGCGCGCCGTCGGCATCGAGCGCGTCGAGGAATCGAAGGCGCATTCGCTGTCGATCGGGTTCGACCTCGCGATCACGCCGCAGGAATGCGCCTATCCGGCCGTCACCTGCTACGCCAGGAACCCGGCGGATCGTATCGCCTATCTCAGCGTTTTCCCGATCGGCAACCGCTTGCGGGGCAACATGTTCGTCTACCGCACCGTGGCCGAGGAATGGACGCGGGCGTTCCGCGAAAATCCGCAGGCTATGCTTTGTGAGCTGATGCCGGAGATCGCCAGGCAATGCGGCAACTTCGCCGTCGCCGGCCCCGTCGAGGTGCGGCAGGTCAGCCTGACGACAACCAGGGAGCATCGCCGCGCCGGCGTCGTCACCATCGGCGACGCGTTCTGGACGACATGCCCGACGCCCGGCATCGGCATCAACCGGGTGGTGACCGACGTCGAGCGGCTGGCTTCGAGCTATATTCCCGCCTGGCTGAAGACACCCGGCATGGATGCCGACAAGATCTGCGGTTTCTACGACGATCCGGTGAAGGTCGCGACCGACAAAGCCGGTATGCGTTCCAGCATCTACGCCAAACGGATCACCATCGAGACGGGGCTCGAATGGCGGCTGCGCCGCCTGCGCAACAACACCGCGCGCAAGTTGATGATCCTCGGCCGCAAGATACGCCATCGCGACGCGTTGCCGACGCCGAGCGTGGCGTAAAGACAGCCGCCTCCGCCTCGCTCCGCCCGGCGCCCCTCTCCGCCCGCTCGGGGTTGGCCGCGACCGGCACTTCGCCCTATCTTCGGATTGCAACGAGGATGACGACCATGACCCGCATCCGGGCGATGACGCGGAACGATCTGGCCGATGTGTCGCGGCTGCTCGGCCAATCCTGGCGGCGGACCTATGCGCCAATCATGGGAGACGAAACCGCGGCCCGGCTTTCCGACGAAAGACACGCGCCGGACAAGCTCGCGGCCGAGCTCGACGACGAGGACAAGATGTCCTTCGTCGCCGAACGCGACGACGGTTCGATCGCCGGCTACGCCATGGCGGCGATGGACACAAAGGGCGACGTCATGCTGGACCGGCTTCACATCGAGTCGCAGGCGTTCGGCAGCGGTCTGGCGGTCGACCTGCTGCACGCAGTGCTTGCGGCGCATGCCGGCATCCCCAGCATCGCCCTGGAGGTGATCGAGGGCAACGACCGCGCCATCGCCTTCTACCGCAAGCACGGCTTCGAGGTGGTCGAGCACCGGGAGGCCGCGCATGGTGTCGGCGGGCATGCCTCGCTGATTATGCGCCGGATGCTGCCGATGGCTTGATGTCGCATTCGCCTTCGCCAATCGCCGTCGTTTTTAGGAGATGGCCGGCGCCGGAACCGTTCCTCGCCCGCCAAGCAAGGCCAGTATTGTGCCGCCAATAGGGCCGATTGATGGAAAGCAAGCGCAACCGTGAGGCCGCCACCGATCAAGCCGAGCGGCGCAGCATCAATTCGGCGTTGAGCAGGACGCGCGCGTTGTCGCGTTTGGCCGCCGGGGCTTTTTCATCCAGGCGCTGCAGCAGCAGCTCGATCGCCAGGCGGCCGATCTCGTTGTAGTTCTGCGCCACCGTGGTGATCGGCGGGCAAGCGTAGCGCGACAGGGGATGGTCGTCATGGCCGGCGACGCGCAGGTCGCAGTCGGCGCCATGGCCGACCTTCAGTCCGAGCGCATAGGCGGCGCTGATCACGCCGAAGGCGATGCGGTCGTTGGCGCACAGCACGGTGCCGGTCGGGAACCCCTGCCCCTTCAGGATGCGCAGCGCCTCGTCATGGCCGAACTTCTCGAAATCCCAGGAGCCGGCATCCTCGATCGCCACGATCGACGGCGTCATCTTGAACTCGAGCATGGCCTCGACATAGGCCTCCTGCCTGGCCGAAGCGTTGTTGTTGACCAGCGGCATGGCGAAGTAGCAGGGCGGCTCGCCGGAGCGGCAGAGATAGTCGACGATCAGCCTGAAACTCTGCCGGTTGTCGGTGCCGACGAAGGACGAGGTCTCGTCGAGCGGCGAGTCGACATAGATCAGCGGAATCGACGAGCCGAGCTCGGCCAGGATGCGGTGATGCGAGCGCACGCCGAGCGGCGCGATGATGGCGCCGGCGATGTTCATCGAGCGGAAGGTCTGGATCGCCTGGTCCTCCATTTCGGCGCGGCCGTCGGAGGACAGCACGAAGGCGAGGAAGCCGGCCTCGTTGGCGATCAGCTCGATGCGGCGCGTCAGCGCCATGTAGAACGGGTCGGTCGAATTCGGGATGATGACGCCGAGGATGTTTGAGCGGCGGCGGTTCAGATTGACGGCGAACATGCTGGGACGGAAGTCGGATTTCTTCAGCGCCGCCTCGATGACGCTGCGCGTGTTCTGCCGCACCGAGCCGGGATCGTTGAAGTATTTCGAGACCGTCGTGCGGGACAGGCCGACAAAGGCGGAAAAATCCTCCATCGTCCTGATCGTCTTTGCCATCCGTCTGCCCCTGTCGGTACCGCCGTCACGACTGTCTACTTGAGTCACCTCTTGGCGCAAAGGCGGGCAATCGTGCTCTCCCGTTCAACCATCGGCCGAGAACTGGACCTTCATCGTCGCGGGACTGCCGCCGCCCTTGGCGAAGAACGGCAGCACCTCGCCAAGCGGCAGCCGGTGGCTGACCAGCTTCGCCATGGTGCCGTCGTCGCGGCTCAATATCTCCAGCGCCTGCGGGATGTTGCGGTTGAGCGAATGCGACCCGGCCAGCCTGATCTGGCGGCGAAAAATCTCGAACGGAGCGACCGCGATCCTGGCGTCGGGCGCGCAGACGCCGAAGACCAGTGCCGTGCCGCCATCGGCGGTGAGCCCGATCATGCCTTCGACCACTTTTGCAACGCCGGTGGCGTCGGCGACGAAATCGAAGCCGCGGGCACCCGCAGCAAGGTCATGCGATCCGGAAACCAGCGGCTCCAGCCCGAGCGACGCCGCGAAGGTAAGACGCGGTTCGCCGATGTCGGTCACCGCCACTTTCGCGACGCCGCTGGCTTTGAGCGACAAGGCCATCAGCAGCCCGATCGGCCCAGCGCCGAAGACAAGGGCATTGCCGGGCACCTGTCCATTCGCCCCGACACCGGCCGCCCCAAGGCCGTTCAACACACAGGCGAGCGGCTCGGCGAGCGCCGCCGTCTCGAAAGCGAGATCGCCGATGCCGTGCAGATGATCGACGGCAACGAGGCTGTATTCCGCAAAGCCGCCATTTTCGGTCACGCCGTAAGCTTTCAGCGTGGCGCAAAGGTTGGTGAGACCTTTTGCGCAAGCCGGGCAGTGCCAGCACGGGATGTTGGGATCGACGGCGACGCGGTCGCCCGGCTTGACCGAGGTCACATCCTCGGCGACCGCCTCGATCGTGCCGGCATATTCATGACCGGGCACCAGCGGGAATGCGCCCGCGCCATAGCGGCCGTGCAGCACATCGATGTCGGTGTGGCAGAGCCCCGCCGCGCCCACCCGCAGCAAGGCGTGGCCTGGCCTGATCCCGGGCATGTCGAGATCCGCCATGCCGGCAACGCCCGCGGCGGCAAATCGAATGGCCTTCATTATCGTCTCCTCGGTGCGGCTCGCCGTTTCTCGGACACGGCGAGCCGCACTGTTTTTGTTTCGACGCAATTCCGGACGGAAAACCGCTTCACACTTTTCCTGGAATTGCGTCTTTGTTTCGATGCAATTCCGGACGGAAAACCGCTTCACACTTTTCCTGGAATTGCTCGGACGTCTCAGCTCATCCAGTTGCCGCCGTCGACATTGTAGGTCTGGGCAAGGATGTAGTCGCTGTCGGACGAGGCGAGGAACACGGCCAGCCCGGCAATATCCTCGGGCTGCGCGAAGCGGCCGATCGGTACCGACTTTGCCACCGCCGCCTTCTTCTCGCCGGGCTTCAGGCCTTCCCAGCGGGCGAAATGGGCGTCGACCACCTCCCAATGCTCGCCGTCGACGACGCCCGGCGCAATGGCGTTGACGTTGATGCCGTGCTTGACCAGCGCAAGCGCCGCCGACTGCGTCGCCGAAATGATCGCCGCCTTGGAGGCGCAGTAGAGTGTCACCAGCGCCTCGCCGCGACGGCCGGCCTGGCTCGCCATGTTGATGATCTTGCCGCCGCGGCCGCGCTTGATCATCAGATTGGCCACTGCCTTCATCGTGAACAGCGGCCCCTTGAGATTGATGTCGAAGACGCGCTCATAGCTTTGTTCGGTGATGTCGGTGATCGGCGCCATGTCGAAGATGGCGGCGTTGTTGACGAGGATATCGATGCCACCGAACTCGCGGTCGACCTCGGTCGCGACACTCTCGATGGCGGCGAGATCGGTGACATCCAGCTTTTTGGCGCTGGCGGCCGGACCGATTTCAGCCGCCGCCCGTGTCGCGCGCTCGATGTCGATGTCGGCGATCACCACACGCGCGCCTTCGCGTATAAAGGCCTGCGCGAAACCGAGGCCGATGCCGCGCGCGCCGCCGGTGATCAGGGCAGTTTTGTCCTTCAGCTTCATTACAGGTTCCAATTCTTCCGCGTTTCGAAAATGTAGTCGGACGCAGGCACGCACCCGGTCCGCCTCACGAGGAACGCACGGACCCACCTCTGCTCGCGCAATCCCGGACGGAAAACCGCTACGCACTTTTCCTGGCATTGCTTTGGGCGGATCCGTGCATCCTCCGGCCGGCCGCAAGGGAGTTCTGCGACGGGCCGGATGGCCGGGAGGCGGCGCACGTTCCGCTCCCCGGCTTGGCTTGTCCGGGCTCGCCTATTTGATGTAGCCCGCTTCCTTCATCGTGTTCTCGACGGAGGCCTGGACGCCGTTCAGCGCGTCGTCCACCGACTGCTCGCCGGTGACCGCCGCGGCGATCGCCTGGCCGACCTGCGTGCCGATGCCCTGGAACTCGGGGATGGCGACGAACTGGATGCCGGTATAGGGCACCGGGTCCTTGGTCTGCTTGGTCGGATCGGCGGATTCGATCGCGGCCAGCACGGTCGCGGCGAAGGGTGCTGCCTTCTGGTAGTCCGCGCTGGCATAGGTGGACTTGCGCGTTCCCGGCGGTGCCGCGACCCAGCCTTCGGTCTCGCCGACGCGCTGGACATAGGCTTTCGAGGTCGCCCATTTGACGAAGGACTTCGCCGTGTCCGCCTTCTTGGTCGACGTCGGAATGGCGAGGCTCCAGGCCCAGCCCCAGGCCGAACCGTTGGGCGTGACCGCGACCGGCGCCTTGGCGAAGGCGACCTTATCCGCGACCTTGCTCTGCTTCGGATCATAGACGCGGCCCGCGGCGGACGTAGCGTCGATCCACATGGCGCAATGGCCGGAGGCAAACAGCGTCTGGTTCTCGTTGAAGCCGTTGGAGCTGATACCCGGAGGTCCATCCTTCTTCATCGTGTCGACATACCAGCCGATCGCCTTCTTCCACGCGTCGGAATTGAGTTGCGGCTTCCAGTCCATGTCGAACCAGCGACCGCCGAACGTATTCACCAGCGTGCCGACAAAGGCCATGTTCTCGCCCCAGCCCGGCTTGCCGCGCAGGCATAGCCCATACTGCTCCTTCGACTTGTCGGTGAGCTTGTCGGCGAATTCCGTGATCTGGTCGTAGGTCGGCTGCTCCGGCATCTTGAGCCCGGCGGCGTCGAACAGGTCCTTGCGGTAGAGCGTGAACGAGCTCTCGGCATAGAACGGCACGGCATAGAGATTGCCGTCGACGGTGAGGCCGCTGCGCACCGGCGCGATCAGGTCGTCATAGTCATAGTCGGCGCCGAGGTCGTTGAGCGGCGTCAGCCAGCCGGCCTTGCCCCAGATCGGCGTCTCGTAGCCGCCGATGGTCATGACGTCGAACTGGCCGCCCTTGGTGGCGATGTCGGTGGTGACGCGCTCGCGCAGCACGTTCTCTTCCAGCACCACCCAGTTGACCTTGTTGCCGGTGGCCTTTTCCCATTCCGGCGCCAGTTTCTGCATGATGATCATGTCGCCATTGTTGACCGTGGCGACAGTGATTTCCTCGGCGGGCGCAGCGCCCGCCATAAGCGCCGAGGCGGCAGTGGCCGCGGCGAGAATTCCCATAAGCCTACGCATTGGCATTCCGTCTCCTCCTTTACGAATGCGCATGCAAAACTGAACATGCGTGTATATTCTATTGCGCTACATGATCGCGCAGTCAAGCCCCATTGTATGGGCTCTTGTCGCCAATCCGTGAAGCGATCCCTTCTTTGTGCAGAGCGAAAGCCATCGCGCGCGTTTCCAAAAGTGAACATACGTATAGTTTGTGTTGACATCTCCATCGCCGCGATTTACCTCGATCGAAGTCCGACGCTATCGTGGACTGCCGCGCACCGGCAACGGTCCGGCCGAGGGAGAAGGGATTGCAGGAATGAACCGAGGCGTGATCGCCGTCGAAGCGACCGGGCCGACGATCGTCGCCGGCGAGATCCTGGTCGAGATCATGGCCATCGAGCGCGGCCTCGGTTTCCTCGAGCCGCTGGAGCTGACCGGCCCCTACCCCAGCGGCGCGCCCGCCATCTTCATCGACCAGGTGGCCAGGCTTGGCGGCGGCGCCGGCATCATCGCCTGCGTCGGCCGCGACGACTTCGGCACCATCAACCTCGAACGGTTGCGCCACGACGGCGTCGACGTTTCGGCGGTATCGGTCAGCGACCGCTATCCGACGGGCAGCGCCTTCGTGCGCTACAGGCCCGACGGCGGCCGCGACTTCGTCTACAACATCGCCGAATCCGCCGCCGGCCGCATCAGCCTAACAGCCGAAGCACGACGGCTGGCCGACGCAGCCGGTCATTTGCATGTGATGGGCTCGGCGCTGTCGATTGCCGGACTGAAGGGGATCGTCGCCTATGCAGTGAAGGCTGCGCGCGCGCGGGGCGGCTCGACCTCGTTCGATCCGAATGTGCGCAAGGAGCTGATCGACGGCGCCGACGGCGCGCATTTCGCCGCGCTGGTCGACGATGCCGACCTGCTGTTGCCCTCCGGCGACGAGCTGCTTGCGGCGGCCGGCGTCGACGACGAGCGGCAGGCGGTGGCGGCGCTGATTGCGCGCGGCGTCGGCGAGATCGTGCTGAAGCGGGGCGCTGCCGGCTCGACGCGCTTCGGCGCCGACGGCAGCCGCACCGACTGCCCCGGCTTCCTCGTCGAGGAGGTCGACCCGACCGGCGCCGGCGACTGTTTCGGCGCGACCTACCTGACCTGCCGCCGCAAGGGCATCGAGCCCGGCAAGGCGCTGCTCTACGCCAATGCCGCCGGCGCGCTCAACGTGACGCGGCGTGGGCCGATGGAGGGGCTTGCCGGCTTCGACGCGCTCGACCGCTTCATTTTTGGGACAGACCGGGCCGCAACCGATCGGGCCAAATGACGATGACGACCAATCCGCTTCAAGATCTCGCCGCCGCCCGCCGCAACGGAACGCCCTACGGCATCACTTCGGTATGCTCGGCGCATCCGCTGGTGATCCAGGCGGCGATCCGGCGCGCCCTCGCCGATAGGGATGCCGCGCTTCTGATCGAGGCGACCTGCAACCAGGTCAACCAGTTCGGCGGCTATACCGGCATGACGCCGGACCTGTTCGTCGCCTTCGTCAAGGAGGTCGCCAGCCGCGAGGGGCTGGACGCCTCGCGCATCATCTTCGGCGGCGACCATCTCGGGCCGAATCCGTGGAAGGCCGAGCCGGCCGCGCAGGCGATGGGCAAGGCCGAGGCGATGGTCACGGCCTATGTCTGGGCCGGCTTCAGCAAGATCCATCTTGATGCCTCGATGGGCTGTGCCGGCGAGCCGGCGACGCTCGACGACGAGACCATCGCCACGCGGGCCGCGAGGCTGGCCAAGGCGGCGGAAAAGGCGGCGGGCTCGCGCGGCGGCCCCATGCCGCTCTACATCATCGGCACCGAGGTGCCGGTGCCCGGCGGCGCCGACCATGCCATCAGCGACCTAAAGCCCACGGAGGCGACCGCCGCTCGCCGCACCATCGATATCCATCGCGCGATTTTTTCCCGCGAGGGGCTGGAGGATGCATTCGGCCGCGTCATCGCCGTGGTGGTGCAGCCCGGCGTCGAATTCGGAAGCGAGAATGTCGTCGCCTACAAGCCGGGGGCGTCGAAGCAGCTGACCGCGCTGCTCGACCAGGAAACCGCTCTCGTCTACGAGGCGCATTCGACGGATTATCAGAGCCGCGCGGCGTTGACGGCGCTTGTCGCCAGCGGCTTTCCCATCCTCAAAGTGGGACCAGGTCTGACATTCGCGCTGCGCGAGGCGCTCTACGAGCTCGACCTGGTGGCGTCCGAGATGATCGCCGGTTACGGCGAGCGCTCGCTCGCCCGGGCGATGGAGCGGGTGATGCTCGCCGCCCCCGGCCATTGGCGCAGCCACTACCACGGCGACGAGACGAGCCTCTATCTGCAGCGGCATTACAGCTACAGCGACCGTATCCGCTATTACTGGAGCAACCCCACGGCAAACGTCGCCGTCGCCCGCCTGCGCGAAGCGCTGAGTGGCGTCGCCATTCCCGAGACGCTGATGCGGCAGTTCCTGCCGGCGCTGCCGGCGGAACTCGGCGCGGCCGGCAATCCCGAGGCCATCCTGCTCGCTGCCGTCGACCGCGTGCTTGCCGACTACGACGCCGCTTGCCGCCCCGTCTGACGCTGGACGCATTCTCTTCCGGCCCTATAATTTAGCCGGATTGCAAATTCGGCCGGAGAGAAAGCATGAGCCTCGGCAGACAGAAACTCGGCAGCCAGGGGCTCGAAGTCTCGGCCATCGGCCTCGGCTGCATGGGCATGAGCCAGGCCTACGGTCCGGCCGACGAGGCGGAGTCGATCGCGACGCTGCACCGGGCGATCGAGCTTGGCTGCACCTTTCTCGACACGGCCGAGGTCTATGGTCCGTTCATCAATGAGGAACTGCTTGGACGCGCGCTGAAGGGCCGGCGCGATCGGGTGACGATCGCGACGAAGTTCGGCTTCCGCATCGCCGACGGCAAGCAGGCCGGCCTCGACAGCCGGCCCGAGCATATACGCGAGGTGGTCGACGCCTCACTGCAGCGGCTCGCCACCGACCGTATTGATCTTCTCTACCAGCACCGCGTCGATCCCGCCGTGCCGATGGAGGATGTCGCGGGCGCGGTCGGCGAATTGGTGACGCAGGGCAAGGTGCGCTTCTTCGGCCTGTCGGAAGCGGGCATTGCCAACATCCGCCGCGCGCATGCCGTGCATCCGGTCTCAGCGCTGCAGAGCGAATATTCGCTGTGGGAGCGCAACCTCGAGCCCGAGATCATCCCGGCACTGAAGGAGTTGGGTATCGGCCTGGTGCCGTTCGCGCCGCTCGGCCGCGGTTTCCTGGCCGGCGACGTCAAGCGCGCGGAAGACTATCCCGAGGGCGATTTCCGCCGCGGCGACCCGCGCTACCAGGGCGAGAACTTCGACCTGAATGTCGCGGCGGCGGCCACAGTGCGCGACATCGCCGACGCCAAGGGCGCGAAGCCCGGCCAGATCGCGATCGCCTGGCTACTCGCCAAGGGCCCGGATTTCGGCATCGATATCGTGCCGATCCCCGGCACCAAGCGGCGGAGCTACCTGGAAGAGAATGTCGCGGCGGCCGATATCGCGCTCGACGCCACCGAAATGCTCGGGCTCGACATGGCGCTGACGCCCGACAAGGTGTCGGGGCCGAGATACACCGAGCGCGGGATGTCGATGGTGGATCGGTAGGCGGCCGGGCAGTCCTACTTCTTGTTACAGTCCGGCAAGGCCGCCATCGCCTTCTTGGCGTCGGCCTCGCTGGGGTATGTCTTCTTGCCGAGATCGACCACAAGCGTCCCGTCGGGCTTCTTCGGCACCACCTCGCACTGTTTCGAGACGGCGTCCCTGGCAACCCAATATTCCTCGGCCGCCATGGCGGGCAGGCTGGCAATGCCGGTGGCGAGGATAGCGATAGCGATGGTGCGAACCATTGCGGGCTCCATTGCGTTTGTTGCCGGAAAGCAAGCCGCGACTGCCGGCGCTTTGCTTCGAACGCGGCGGCACACTGCTTTTCAAAACGTCCTGCCCCGGCTTCTGTTCCGGGATTCGTGGAAGCGAGCTTCGCTCACCCGCCCGAATGCGAATCGATGCTGTAGGGATGCACCGGATAGCCCGGGCCGATCGCTGCGCTCACACGGTCGATCCAAGTGCTTACTGCCGGATAATCGGCAAGCGAAAACCCGCAATCCTCGGCGCGGTGGCCGTAGGCATAGACGGCGATGTCGGCGATGGTGAGCGAGCCGCCGGCCAGGAAAGGTGTGTCTTGCAGGCTGCGCTCAAGCGCGCCAAGTGCTCGCACGCCCGCCTCTTGCTTGCCTGCGACCAGTGCCTTGTTGCGCTCCAGCCGCCCGGTCAGCATCCAGAAGCGCAGCGAGCCGATGACCGGCTCGACGTAATACTGCTCGAAGAACAGCCACTGCATGACCTTGGCGCGAAAGAGGCGGTCTGCCGGTAGATAGGGCGTGCCCTCCGCGACGCAGACGAGGATCGCGTTGGACTCGGCGATCGCCTGGCCATTCTCCACTGCAAGCACCGGAACGGCGCCCGCCGGGTTAAGCTTGAGGAAGGCCTCCGTGTGGCTCTCGCCCTCGAAGATCGAGACGATGCGGGTTTCGTAGGCGATGCCGAGCAGGCCGAGCAGGACGCGAATCTTCCAGGCATTTTGCGACGGGAGGTAGTCGTAGAGCGTGAGCATGGCGCAGTTCCTGATTGATGGAATGCTTCGCATGAGTGATGGAGGGGCGCCACCCGATTCAGGCATTCGCGGCACAAAACATCCAGAGGTCAGCGCGCGGCACCCCCCTCTGTCCTGCCGGACATCTCCCCCTCAAGGAGGGAGGTTGGCTGTCACGCCGCCTTTCGCCAATCGCCAGCGTTTCTAGGAGATGACCGGCGCCAAAGCTGCCAATCTCCCCACTTGAGGGGGAGATGGCCGGCAGGCCAGAGGGGGGCGCGAAGGAACTCGGCCTACGGCATTTGCGCCCCGTGAACCTCACCGCCGCGCAATGTCCTTCGCCACCGCCTGCGCCTCGAGGCCGATCTCGCGCAGCAGGCCGGTGACCGGGTTGTAGAAGCCAACGAGATAGACACCGAGCTCTCGCGCGCGGGAATTCACGCCGCTCTTGTCCGGCCTGAGTTCCGCAGGCAGGAAACCATCATAGCCCGGACGATAGCCGGTGGCGAAGATCACCGCGTCGAAATTCTTCTCCGCCCCGTCGGTGAATTTCACGCCGCCCGCGGTGAAGCTTGCGATATCCGGCGCGATGCCGATCCGACCGGCCTTGATCGCCGCCACCGTGCCGACGTCGATCACCGGAATACGTCCCGCATCGATCTGCGCGAGGATGCCCTCTCTTGGCCGCACGATGCCGTATCTCTCCAGCGGGCCCAGCGCCAGGTTCAGTATCTTCGGAAACATCCAGTCGTTCAGCGCCTGCGGCATCGGCCGGCTGGCGATGCCCACCATCTGGATCGGCACGCCGAAAAGCTGGCGCGGCACGATGTGGACGCCCTTGCGCACCGAGATCGTTGGTCGCGCACCGGACTCTGCGAGGTCGAGCGCGATCTCCGCGCCGGTATTGCCCATGCCGATGACCAGCACATGCTTGCCGACATAGGGCGCAGCCTCGATATAGGCGGCGCTGTGCAGCACCTTGCCCTTGAAGGCCTCGATGCCCGGGAAGGCCGGCGTGATCGGCTGGGCATTGTTGCCGGTGGCGATGACAATTTTGCGGGCATTGAATGGACCGGCATCGGTCTCGACCAGGAGTTCCCCGCCGTCGCGGCGGATGGATTTCACCGTGACGCCAAAGCGCGGCCTCAGTCCGAAACGCTCGGCATAGGCATCGAGATAGTCGACCACTTTTTCGCGCGGCACGTAGCGCGGATGGCTTTTCGGAAACGGCACGAAGGGCAGCGAGGAGAAGGACTTCACCGTATGCAGATGCAGCCGCCGGTAATGCCGCCGCCAGGCCGGCGCAACCTCATTGGCCTTTTCCAATATGATAAAGTCCTGTCCCGCCTTTTTCAGGCAGGCGGCGACGGCAAGCCCGGCAGGGCCCGCGCCGACAATGACGACATTGGTATCCAAGCGCTTTTCCCCCAACCGCAGGGGCAGAAGCTATGACGAGAGGTGTGCAAGGGACAAGTGGGTGAAAACACCTACTGCGAGGCGGCGCGGCGCCGCATCTCCCCTACAAAGGTGGAGATAGAGCGCCGCCCTACTCCATCGCGCCCGGCGTCTCGGGCTCGTCCTCGGGCGGTTCGAGGATCTCCATCAGTTTTGCCACGCGAGCGCCGGGCATGGCGTGGCCTTCATTGACCAACGCCTCATCGGCGCCGATCCATGCGAAGGCCTCGCGCAGTTCCTCGAGGCTCGCGCCGGTGAGCGCGATGTCGGCGATGACGGCCTCGTCGACCGGTCCAAGCACGGAAATGATGTCGTTGCGGGTCATCTTGTCCTCCCCCATGGGTCGAGACGATTGCCCAGGGAAACGGCTGACAGGTCGGACGGGTTCCGAAAATCCGTAGGCCCGCTTCTTCCGAACGAGGCCCGATGCTATGGCTCGCCCCATGAAGCCCGTCCTCCTCCTCGCCGCCCTGCTCCTGTCCACGCCGGCAAGCGCCGACTGGAAGCCTATCGAGAAGATCGAGCCCTATGCCGTCTCGGGCCAGACGGCGGAGCAGCTCTATCTCTCGATCGGCGACAAGGGACCGGTGATCGGCAAGGACAGTGCCGGTAATGAGCGTCGCGTCATTGCGCACACCAACTTCAAGCTGACCTGGCAGCGCGACTACCAGCCGCAAGGCGGCGCCTGCGTGCTTAAGACGGCACGGCCGAAGCTGATCATCACCTACACGCTGCCGAAGCCGACGGGAAAACTTGGCCCAGCCTTGCAGGCGCGCTGGGATGCCTTCGCCGCCGGGCTGATCGAGCATGAGAAGGTGCACGGCGCCGGCATCGTCGACATGGTGAACAAGATCGTCGCCTTCAGCACCGGCCTCACCGCCGAGAACGATCTCGGCTGCAGGAAGGTCAGGGCGGAGCTGACGCAATATCTCGACCAGCTCTCCAAGGCGCAGCGCCAGGGCAGCCGCGATTTCGACACCATAGAGTTCGGGCGGGATGGCAATATGCTGAAGCTGATCGCGGCGTTTGTGGCTGGGGGTTAGCGCCTACCGGGAAGAGCTGCGGAGCCGATAAGCGATTTCAACAAAGGAGCAGGAGCTAAGCCTCAGAAAACGCGAGAGCGGGAGTTGATTGGCAACACCAGGTCTTTTTTCCGGCCTTCTGGTTGAACTTGAAACGCTAGTGTAGTCTGCCGACAGCAACAACTGTGGGTGTTCGGGGCAAGTGTTGAGATTTCTGCGTTATTTTTTGGGCATGCAGTTGGCCGTTGTCGCTGGCGCTTCAATCGTTCGGGCCGAGGAAATGCCGAAGCCAGACCCCTCCTGCGCCGACGTTGCCAGAATTTATGATCAGTTCAACCGGCCGATGTACTATTCCATCACGACATATCAGCTGAAAGATGATGGATCGCTTAAGCTTTTCCAAGACCTCCGCGTCGTCAACGGCCATTACTATACGCGCTACTCTTTCTCGGAAAAATGGCTGGCGCATGGCTTGGCAGATTTTTCGTCCATGAGCCGAATGGGACCGGTCTTTACGTCCTGCAAGCTGATGGGCAAAGAGGACAACCTCCTGCACTATTCAGCGACGTGGCACGAGTTTCCCTATGCCGCCGCTGCGGAACTGTGGGTCAGCGAAGACAGCCGCAGGCTTTCCAAGATGATACGTCGCTATCCGGATCGACTGTGGCAGTTTCCCTTTGCCACCGCGGTAGAGCTTTACGAATATGACGACGGAAGCGAGCGCGTGCCGGATCCATCGTGCGCCGATGTAAACAAGGCGTATGATGGGGAAAACCGCCCTCGGCAATATTCAATTGCTGAATACGAACTGAAGGACGACGGATCGACGACGCCCCATGGCGAGCTTCGGATCGATGATGGTGAATACTACACCAAGCCTCGCGGGTCAGCCGGTTGGGTGAAAGGCGGTCCGATAATTTTTCGGACCGTTGACGGGCTCGGCCCGAGGTTTATCTCCTGCAAGTTCGTCGCTGAAGAATCTTCCACGTCTGGAAAGCTCCTTCACTACGCGGCGATCTGGCAAAAGGATGGCTTCGGAGCGGCGAGCGATATCTGGTTAGGCCAGGACGGCCCCAGGCTGATCAAGCTGGTTCGACACTTTGCCGAAAATGATCGACGGCCACCCTACCCCGTCATCCTAGAGATCTACGACTACGCACCATTTCCGCATGGTGTGGATGTGACGGATAAATCTGCCACCTCGGTGACCGAGCCGTACTAGCGCCTAGACCGGGTGGCCTAAAAGCTGATCTCCACCGCATCCGCGCTCCGCTTGGCCTCACCGTGGAACACCGCCTCGATGTTGTTGCCGTCGGGGTCGAGCAGGAAGCAGGCGTAGTAGCCGGGATGGTAGCGGCGTTCGCTCGGAGCGCCATTGTCCTCGCCGCCGGCGGCGAGCCCGGCCTGGAAGAAGGCGTCGACCATGGCGCGGTCCCTTCCCTGGAAGGCGAGATGGTGGCGGCCGGTGAGCACGCCTTGGGCGGCACGGCTGTCGGGGCTCGAGACGAACAGCTCATCGGCCCAGAAATAGTCCTCAGCGCCGCCGCCGATCGGGATGCCCAGCACTTCGAACAGGGCGCCGTAGAAGCGCCGGCTGGCCTCGATGTCGCGCACCACTAGTACCTGTGCACAGAGATTATGACTCTTTGGCGGTGGGCTTTGGATAGGCTTTGGCCAATTTGAGGCGCGCCTGTTCGGTCGAGAACATCCAATTGATGCGCGCGCCGCTGGCGTTTCGCTGGT